>NC_009092.1:4287937-4602594 GCF_000016065.1 Shewanella loihica PV-4 | reverse complement strand
CGCAGATCCAAAACGATCCTTAACGATCAAAATAATCTGACAAAGCAGCAAACTCAGCTTTATTAAGCGATCCAGATCGATCTATAATTGGCGACCTTCGATCTGGCTAATGATCACTAGATCCACAAGATATAGTGGCCATTCACAGAGTTATCCACACTAGATAGTGTGTAAGGATAACTTGATAAGAAGATATAGAGGCAGATTTTACCCACTTGAGGGTTTTGCTTGTTGACGGGCTTAACTAAAGTGATTACAATTCGGCCTCTTTTTTGCCCTTACCTCTTTTATAGGGATAAGGTTTATTCACCTAACAAAGACGGATTGCCATAATGAGTAAACGTACTTTTCAACCTAGCAACCTGAAGCGCAAGCGTTCTCACGGCTTCCGCGCTCGTATGGCTACTGTTGGTGGCCGTAAGGTTATCGCACGTCGTCGTGCAAAAGGTCGCGCTCGTCTTTCTGCTTAATAAGTAGAAATGCAAGTGACCAGCTATACCTTTACGCGGGAGTTACGTCTGTTAACTCCCGCGCAATTCAAATCTGTATTCTCCAATCCCATCAAAGCTTCTTCAGCTGAAATAACCTTACTCGCCATCCCTAATGAGTTACAGCATCCTCGTATTGGATTAACTGTTGCAAAGCGTTATGTTAAGCGAGCCAATCAGCGCAACCGAGTTAAACGTATCATCCGCGACAGTTTTCGTTTGCACCAACACGAATTACCGCCGCTCGATATCGTCGTGCTCGTCAGAAACGGTGTATTGGAAATGGATAATGCAGCATTGCACAAACAGGTAGAGAAGTTATGGCGCAAGCTCAGTCGCCGTTACAATGGCTAGCCACTAAGCTGATCCGAGGCTACCAAATCTTTATCAGCCCTATACTGGGGCCAAAGTGCCGTTTTCACCCCACATGTTCCAATTACGCGCTCGAAGCGATTCGATTGCACGGATTTGTGAAAGGGAGTTGGTTTGCAGGGAAACGCGTATTAAAATGTCACCCTTTACATCCGGGCGGTGAAGATCCCGTCCCTCCAAAAAATAACAGGTGTAATAAATAGGCTATGGAATCTCAACGCAATATATTGCTCATCGGTCTGCTTTTTGTCAGCTTTTTGCTGTGGCAGCAATGGCAAACAGACAAAAATCCGCAACCGGTTGCCACTGAATCTTCAGTTGTAGCTTCAACCGTCACAGATGCGCACAGTGCTGACGTTCCCGATGCCGACGCTGCTCTTCCAGAAGCAGTAGCCGCCTCTAAAGAACTCATTAGCGTCACGACAGACCAACTGACCCTGAAAATTAACCCAGTGGGTGGCGATATCGTCTACTCTGCGCTGGTGGGTCATAAACTGGAGCAAGACAAGGAAGAACCTTTCGTCCTGCTGCAGCAAACCAAAGATATCTACTACATCTCTCAGAGTGGTCTGATCGGCCGTAACGGCATCGACAGCAGCACTAAGGGCCGTGCCCACTTTAGCAGCCAGTCACAGGCCTATACCCTAGCCGATGGCCAGGATACCCTGGAGATCCCACTGACCTATGTTGCCGACAATGGCGTGACCTACACTAAGGTGTTCACCCTGCACAGAGGCAAGTTCGACGTCGGTGTTGAATATCGCATCAACAACACCTCAGCCGAGCAGCTACAGGTGCAGATGTATGGTCAGATCAAGCACAGCATCAAGAAAAGCGAAAGCAGCATGATGATGCCGACCTATCGCGGCGCCGCCTTCTCGACAGCAGATACCCGCTACGAGAAGTACAGCTTCGAAGATATGGCCGACAAGAACCTAGACAAGAAGACCCTAGGTGGTTGGGCAGCCATGCTGCAACACTACTTCGTATCAGCCTGGGTACCACCAGCTAACGATCAAAACACCATCTTCTCTAGCGTAAGCGCCGGCGGCCTGGCCAATATCGGTTTCCGTGGTGCCGTCTATGATGTCGCACCTGGTACACAGCAGACTATCAGTGCCCAGTTCTACGTGGGTCCTAAGGATCAAGAGGCCCTATCGGCCATCTCTGAATCGCTGAATCTGGTAGTTGATTACGGCTTCCTATGGTGGCTGGCAATCCCAATCCACTGGTTGTTGATGTTCTATCAATCATTCGTGGGTAACTGGGGTGTGGCGATTATCCTAATTACGCTGACCGTACGTGGTATGTTGTACCCGCTGACTAAGGCGCAATACACCTCTATGGCCAAGATGCGTAACCTGCAACCTAAACTGCAGGACATGAAAGAACGCTTCGGCGATGACCGTCAGAAGATGGGTCAGGCCATGATGGAACTGTACAAGAAAGAGAAAGTGAACCCTATGGGTGGCTGTCTGCCTATCTTGCTACAGATGCCTATCTTCATCGCCCTCTACTGGGTACTGCTGGAAAGCTACGAGCTGCGTCACGCGCCATTCATGCTATGGATCACCGACCTTTCGGTACAAGATCCATACTATGTACTGCCGCTGCTGATGGGTGTATCTATGTTCCTGATGCAGAAGATGCAGCCGATGGCTCCGACCATGGATCCTATGCAACAGAAGATGATGCAGTGGATGCCAGTTATCTTTACCGTCTTCTTCCTCTGGTTCCCAGCGGGTCTGGTACTTTACTGGTTGGTCGGTAACTTGGTGGCCATCACCCAGCAGAAGATCATCTATGCCGGTTTGGAGAAAAAAGGGTTAAAATAACCTCTAGCTCCAACTAATGAAAAAGCGGTCGGATACTCAGTATTGACCGCTTTTTGCTTTTTAATGAAGACAGCTTTCACTCCATCAGCGCAGGAAACACAGTAATGACGACAGATACTATCGTGGCACAAGCAACCGCACCAGGCCGCGGCGGCGTAGGTATCATCAGGGTCTCTGGCGACAAGGCCAGCGACGTAGCCATGGCGGTACTCGGGCATCTGCCTAAAGTACGTTATGCCGACTACTGTGATTTCAAGGCCGCCGATGGCGCGGTGATCGACCAAGGCATCGCCCTCTACTTCAAGGGCCCTAACTCCTTCACCGGCGAAGATGTGCTCGAGCTGCAGGGCCACGGTGGCCAGGTAGTGCTGGATATGCTGATCAAGCGTGTCATGGATGTCGATGGCGTGCGTATCGCCAAGCCTGGCGAATTCAGCGAGCAGGCCTTCATGAACGACAAGCTGGATCTGACCCAGGCCGAGGCGATAGCCGATCTGATCGATGCCACCAGTGAACAGGCGGCCAAGAGCGCGCTCAACTCGCTACAGGGTGAGTTCTCCACTCAGGTCCACGAGCTGGTGGATCAGGTCACCAACCTGCGTCTCTACGTGGAAGCCGCGATAGACTTTCCCGACGAGGAGGTGGACTTTCTCTCCGACGGTAAGATTGCCGCTTCACTTGGCAAGATCATCACCAAGCTCGATTCGGTGCAGTCCAGTGCCAAGCAGGGCGCCATCATACGCGAAGGGATGAAGGTGGTGATCGCCGGTCGTCCCAACGCGGGCAAGTCCAGCCTGCTCAACGCTCTCGCGGGTAAAGAGTCGGCTATCGTTACCGAAATCGCCGGCACCACCCGAGACGTGCTGCGAGAACATATCCATCTCGACGGCATGCCACTACACATCATAGACACGGCCGGCCTGCGCGACACCACAGACACGGTAGAGCAGATAGGGATAGAGCGCGCTTGGGCCGAGATAGAGACTGCCGATCAAGTGCTCTTCATGGTGGATGGCACCACCACGGACGCCGTCGATCCCCATGACATCTGGCCAGACTTTATCGATCGCCTACCCAAAAACCTTGGGGTGACAGTGGTGCGCAACAAGGCCGATCTGACCGGTGAGTCGTTAGACGCCACCGACGAGCAGGGCCACAAAGTATTCCGTCTGTCTGCCAAGACAGGCTCGGGCGTGGATGAACTCAAGGCGCACCTTAAGTCCCTAATGGGCTATCAGAGCAACCTAGAGGGCGGTTTCCTGGCTCGTCGTCGTCACTTAGAAGCATTAGAGCTCGCCAGCAGTCATCTGGCACTGGGTCAGGAACAGTTAGAGGTCTATCAAGCGGGTGAGCTCCTGGCAGAAGAGCTGCGCATGTGTCAACTAGCACTCTCGGAAATCACCGGAAAGTTCACCTCAGACGATCTTCTCGGCAAGATCTTCAGTTCATTCTGTATCGGGAAGTGAAGTAGCTCATCAATCAGAGAAACGTGGTAAAACCCTTCAAAACAAATCAAAATAAGCAATTGTTTTTAAAGGCAATTATTCACTTTTTGTTGCGAAGCGGTTTTGCTGCATTTCACATGCTTTTGCTCCGCTTTGCTAAAAATTGATCCCTATTTACTCCCAGGTTAGAATTTTGGAGTAATGGGAGCAAAAAGGAGCGGAGATGAAGGTATCAGTAAACAAGCGTAATCCTAACTCGAAAGGTGTCTAGGAAATGGATGGCGATTCAGGGATCATTATTGAAACCCGCTTTTTTGATTGCTTTTTGATGCAAATCTTCAAGTTGTAATTTCTATTTCAACCTGATTTTCTATTGCTACTTGAATCTGATTTTCTATTACAGAGTAAATATCAACATTTTCATCCGGAACTTCGATACTAACAAGAAGGCTAAACCGCACTCTATTTTCCCACCGTTCTTCCGCAGTTTTATACTTCCACCATCCGCCTACAGGAAAAACAGCTATGGTGTGCATGTCAGCTAGATCTTGAGCACTACCAGTCCATTCATCTGAATGAACTGAGCCTCTTGTTCTCAATTGATCTCCTAAGAACCACCCATCACTATCACCCTCTGGCCCATCATAATCATCCATATTTGCTAAACCATTAATGTAAGCACGGAAGTTCTCTAGTGACTGCCCTGGTCTGATTGTTTCAAACCTTAAACCATGAGATTGATAGCTATATCTTGTACGATAACCTCGTCTTCCGGGGTTAGGCTCTATGAAATACGATAACGTAACTTTTAATTTAACCTCTAACTCTGGCGGTAAGTTTTGCAGCTCAGTCAAAGGCCAAGGTAACTGATAAAGCTTCATTTGATTTAATTTAGGATCGGATGATGCACTAGCATTTTGAGGTTTTATAAATGGCTGAATCTCCCCCTCAGCGATCAAAGTAAGTGCATGATCTGCACTGTATCTAGCTTTATCAATATTTGTAACACCATATCCAACCGTACGTAGCAAGGTTTCTTTTGCCACTTTAGGACTATGCACAGCACTTAGTAGCCCAAATCGCTCCATCATTCGTGGAGTCCACTCCGCAGAATGGATTATTAAGCCTCGGATAGTTTCAGGCCAAAATTCTGGATATTCGGCTGTTAACTGGGCCGCACACCGAGAAACTAAAGCACATGCAGCGCTTGTATCACTTCCCCGCTCAAAAACCTGACCTGTGGTTCTTCCTGATGTTGTTAATAATCCAACCGTATCTTCATTACTAACTTCCGTCCTATCTGGTGACAAAAGCCGATTTCCACCTTCAGCAACAACATCAGGTTTAAATGGTGCTTGCCTTCTCCATGCCCAATTCACTGAAGAACGACTTGATGGAGCAACATCTCCCTCCATCGCAAACGGCGACCAACCTTCAAAATAGGGATCATCATTTGTTGTCATTTCTGTATATGCCCCAACGGTAATAGCATTCCATGCTTGAGCTGGATCTTCTATCTGCGCGAGATTTACTTGATCCCAGTAGTCTTGGTCAGGACGAATATCTAAATTGTTACCGGCAGAAATAACAAAAAGTCTCCGCTTTCCATCTTGCATACCAGAAGTGAATTGATCAATTTCTGCAGACCATGAAGAAGGTCTGCCACTTTCTCTCTCATGATCAGAAGTAACAGCAAGACTATATACTCTATTTAAATCAGGCCTATCTACTTCAAGTTTGTATGCTGTTCCTACCGTTATAGCCCCATATAGCAAGGGATCATTGTTGCCTTGCGGAGGTAAAATTCTCGCTGACTCAATAACATGTGACAGTTGAATGGCGCTATTTTTCAATACGACATCCATCAAATTCCCAAATGCTGCTAGTCCTGCTTGCAACGAACCATGCTCATTAAACGGTGTTAGTGGTTGATATTGATCATATTTAGGCCAATCAGGATCCCAAGAAACTGCAAAATCATCACAACACACTTTACTTAACAGCATGTTATTATAATTAACGCCAGTATCCAGGATTGATACACTAGTTGTTATATTCTCTGAAAAAGAAACTCGATCAGAAATGCTCTGCAGCCACTCTTGTTGTTCCTTTGGTGAAGAACTAAGTATTGGAACAGGTGTGTCCTTAGCTTTTCGAATTTCTTCTAAATTTGAAATCAATTCTGGTGCTTTTTCTAAATTACGAACTGAAGATTTAATAAGAACAACAAATGAGTTGAAAAATGATATGGATGTATTTCCTAAACGACCATTTACTCTTTCTGCAAGAGAAGCTGCTATATTTTCAACACCATCAATTGCATTTTTTTTCAACCATAACTCCCACCAAACATCGTTGTCTCGGTCCGTGGGAAAAAGTTCTGGTGGATCTGTCCAAAATGACTCTAAGCTTGCAAGCCTAATCTCAGAAATACTATCTATTAATGCATGGTTTCGAGGAAAAGATACTCCATCCTTATTTGGTTTTCCGTCTTTTTGAGGATCTAAATACTGCTGTATTTTTTTAAGGAAAGTATCTCGCCGATCTTCAGGTATGAAGACTAAAGCGAACTCCTTATTTTCCTGCATTTGACAAGAACAGAGTTTAAAATCTCTGTTATCCAAACTATCTAACGGAAGCTTACACCCATCTACACTAATAATTTCAACATATATCCCTGAATCATCCGTTATAGTATCAACTTCATGTTCTCTTTTTTGATCATAAGCATCAATTAAATTCTGATATTGACCTCTTAAGTGACTTCCATGTTGGTTTCTATTTCGTCCAGGAACTCCTGGGTTTCGACCGGTTCTTTTAGACTTAAAATTTTCCTCAATGAAAAAACTAGCTACATCTAAATGCTTCCTTTTAGAAACCATACAATTCCCTTATATACTTTTTATTTGTTATTACCTGACTGCCTTCTAGAAAAGGCCTTTAACAGTGTTTCACTTGTTATTTTTGCATTAAAATTCAAAACAGCTTCTTTAGCTGCGTCTTCACAAGATCGGGTAATCTCAGCAGAGCTCAAACCATTTGCAGCTTCAGCAACCATCCCCCAATCAAAATCATCAGTATCGAAAAGTGATAGACGATTTTGAATAAGAAGGCATATTTGATCAAATTTTGGTTTTTCAAACTTAATGATGTCATCAAATCTTCTATAAAGTGCTTGATCTAGTAGCTCTGGATGGTTTGTAGCAGCAACAATAATACTCTCTGATGCATCTTGCTCTACAAATAACAAAAATGAGTTTAACACCCTACGAATTTCCCCAACATCATTGGGTGCACCTCGTTGAGTTCCTATAGCATCAAATTCGTCAAAAAGATAAACTGCTCTTGTTTGCCTTATATGATCAAAGATCAAACGCAACTTTGCAGCAGTCTCTCCCATAAAACGTGTAATAAGATTATCTAGGACGATTGTATAAAGAGGTAATTTTAACTCTGTTGCCAACATAGATGCAGACATTGTCTTACCAGTTCCAGGAGAACCAGTAAAAAGAAGTTTTCTACGCGGCTGCAAACCAAACTGACTGAGTTTGTCCTTCTGACGTTGTTCTAATATCACCTTCTCCATACGTTCTTGTATGTCATCAGAAAGAACAAGCTCATTAAGACGAACACTGTGTGGCGTGAGCTCTAATAGACCTTTTAACTCACTTTGATTCTGTTGCGCAAAAGGTATAGTTCTAGACGATGCTAGACCCAGCTTATTGGTAGAACGCTGAGATTTCTCAACAAGATTTTTAATATCGCTCGCAAGCTTATTATGCCCCTGTCGAGCTTCTTTGGCAGCAACCTGAAGGGCAACAGAGTAAAAACGCTGATCGTCACGTGCAGCGTGACTCTTTAAAAGCGCTTTTAGTTGTTCCGCAGTAGCCATTATTCAATCTCCATAAGACGGGGCAACTTTACCAACTTTATACAATAAAGTCTGTGTAGTATGACAGGGTTTAAGCACTTAATCCCCTCTAGAATTTTGTACACTCACCACCCCTACATGATTATAAATAGTCGTTCTAGATACACCATATCGCCTAGCAACATCAGATACAGGAATAGAACCATCTTTGAGTAATGCCCTAATCTCCCTGATATCTTTTTTCTGTAACTTTGGCTTCCGCCCACCCAAGCGCCCGCGAGCTCTTGCGGCTTCCAATCCCGCCTTGGTACGTTCGCTAATCAAATTTCGCTCAAATTCAGCCAAAGCAGCAAACACATGAAAAACCAGCTTTCCAGAAGCACTGTTCGTTTCAATCTGTTCTTGTAGGCTCAAAAATCCAACCCGTCGCTCATCAACCAGATGGGTAACAACGTTCACTAGGTCTGCCAAACTACGACCTAACCTATCTAGCCTCCAAACGACCAACGTATCCCCTGGTCTAAGAGCCTTTAAGCAGTTATCAAGTTCGGGTCTAGCGGCATTCTTCCCACTGGCCTTGTCCTCGTAAATGATCTCGCAACCAGCAGCAGCCAACGCACCTCTCTGCAAATGCAGGTTTTGATCGTCGGTTGAAACTCTGGCATAGCCAATCTTTTGATTCATGCACGTTTTATTAACATAGAATTTTATACAAGTATTTTAACACATTTATAAGATTAAATTCCAACCAATTTGCTAAGTTATGAACTGTCAAGAAAATGGTGGTTTTATGGACAAAAGGTAGACTCGTAACTAAGCAAAAAAATAATTTGCTAATGGTCAATGATAGCAATTGACATATACATCAGGATGCGTCAGATTGCTTCTGTTGGCATCAAATTTTGGAAAATGTATGGCGGTTTTTGATTTCAGTTCTGATGACGTTCTTCTCGATATTGATAGCGTTTGCAAGAAGCTTTGCATTTCACGTTCTTCACTTGAGAGATTACGTCGGCAAGATCCGAAAACTCTTATCAATGCATATGTCCGGAAGGATGACAACTTCGTGGGATTACCACCTTTTCCCGAACCAACGTTAACGCTTGGACGCAGCCCACGCTGGTCAGCCAAAGCCCTAAACTCTTGGATCGAGAAAGCGCAATCTTCCCCTACTAAGTTCATCTGACAACCTTGGGATTTTTTATGAAAAAAACTGACTCGTGGTGCACCCCTACAATGTCAAAGAACGGTAACATTGTTAGTGGCGGCGCAGCTCGAAATGTTAGAATTGCAGCAATGGGGGGAATGGACGAAATCATTACTCAAGTTGCACGCAATACGCTTGAGCTAGCAAATGCAAACGTCCATAAAAACAATCGCTCTAAACTCCGCTTGGTTTCAAACGGATGATAGATACGCTGTTTCTAAAGATTTAGCCGCCAAATTATTGCACTATAGATGAGCGTTTTTCAAACAGCCATTTATGCTGCCCTCTACAGATAGCCTAAGGCTAGGGCCTTTGCCGTATCCAGAGAAGATTATTTAAACAAACAGCGAAAGATCCCAGCGGGATCTTTCCTCATTTTGGTGCATAAACATCCAAGATGGCGATCGAATTAATCAACAGAGATATCAACAAGTAATTCACCTTGCGATCAAAAATGGTGCATAACTTAATTTATTATGTAATCTTTTGATTATATTAATTTTTTAGTCTTGCTTGTTTTACGAGCTGCTAAATTTAGATCCCGCGACGGGATCTAAACCAAAAAGTTATACTCAAAAGCATGTCGTCAATTTTGGATAAGATCTTTTGGGATCGTATCCTCTCCCACTGGGCTGACTTTCGTATACCTGACGCGCGCCCCCAACCAGGCGCGCCGTTCCCCGCGTTTTAGGCCAGATTTACGCTGGCGACTCAGCAACTCACACTAGCCACGTACTGTCACTCTGATAGCTGACGCTCAGCTTAAGATCCTTAAGTGCCAATTACCTTGGGTTGGCCTGAGCTTAATCTTGCCTCGACCAGTCTCCCCCAAACTTGAACCAGATGTTCCAAGCCAGGCCAGCTATGTCCGGCAGAGATGACTCTCGCTCCTTGATAGCTGAGTTCCACGTGAAACTAGGCAGATTTAGCCTCTCGTAGAGAAGAGGTAGAAAGAAACTAGATAGAGAAGAACTATTGATAGAGCAGAGCCATAGATAGCAATGTAATCGTCACAGCAACGATTGTAGGTAGACTTATACCCGGGATAATAGCGTCGGCAGCACCAAACGAGAAAACTATTAGTTAAGCAATCGCTGATCTAAATTTTATAATTGAAATATTTGCGATTTTCAGGCCCGGCCAGGTTGCTGCTTATCTTTAGCTCATGCTTATATTCATCCCAGCTGGCGACATTGCGCCCCCGATTGAGATGGGGAAAAGCAAGTTGAGGACTATCGACTTGAGCATCCAACCCAATGAAATTGGCTAAGCGCGGCAAACTCTGGGGATCATCCAGTTGTAAACTCAAGAACTGCTGCGCGAGCCCCTGATCTTGATGAAAATAATCAAACACCTGCTGCTTATGCACTTGATAACAAGTCTTCAGATGCTCAGCATCCATGGGGTCGGCCACGCGATAGATACCAAAGGTATGGCCGAAACTGCGCTTAAGCAGAGGGTGAAAACGCCCTCTTTCTTTATCAAGATGCACCAACATTCGGCTCAGCAGCATCTGCATCGAAGGCACCCAGGCATCTAACGGCCTATCCAGATAGATAAATTTAGCGTCCGGATAGAGGCTATGCAGCTGACGATAATCACTAAAACACGGCGCATCGGAAATGGCATCGGCGAGAATAACGGCCTGTTTGGTAAAGGCCTGGTGCGCCACCCTGAGTCCCATCTCCAGCAGGGCCACACTGACACTTGTGGTGCCGGTTCGCGGCAATCCTATGATGAAGACTTTATTTGTGGGTCTTGCAGGCGGTGCGGGCTGATGAGACGACATAGATATGGCTCGGTACAATTGGAGGCGCAGTATAGTGAAAATACCTTGGCAGGAAAACAGACTTTAGGGCCTTAGGCCGTTTATTCACAAGCGTAAAGCCAAGCTGCCAGCACAGAGGCCGCTTTCACTAGGAGATCACTGTTAAATTCGTTTCAACCCTGTACAATCCGCGCCTTGTTTGACCTAAGACGGCATTTTTGTAGATACACCATGATAGATCTGGCACTGCTTCCCCTCTATTTAACCACGGTAATCGCCCTACTCCTGATCCCCGGGCCCGATATGTTACTCATCGCCAGTTCGAGTCTTAGCTATGGCAAGAAGGTAGGCGTCTATGCCAGCTTCGGTAATGCCACCTCGGGTTTGATCTTGACCCTGCTGGCGGCGATGGGGGTATCGGCGCTGATCGCCCTCAATCCAATTGCACTTGAAGTATTAAGGATCGCCGGTGGTCTCTACCTGCTGAAGATGGGCTGGGACTGTATGCGCGCCACACCGAGTCAGGCGCCGGAGATCGCCGGGCAGAAAAAATTAGCCAGGCAGCTCTATCGCCGCGCGGTGATCAGTAACCTGTTAAACCCTAAGGCGCTGATCTTCTTCGTGCTTTTCTTGCCCCAATTTGTCTCCAGTCAACTGACTGCCAGCTCGGCCGAGCAGATGCTGGCCCTGGGGCTAGTGCTCAACATCATGGGGCTAAGTTTTAATCTCTTGCTGGTGGCTCTGGTTGGCAGTCTGGGCAAGAATCTACTCGACAACGAGAAGTTCAGAACCAATCAGAACAAGTTCATGGGCCTGATCTTCTTCCTGTTGGCCATCTGGCTGCTAGCCTCCCAGCTCCAAAGCGTGGGCTAAGGCGCTTCACGCCGGCATTAGCCCACTCTTACCATAATCAACGCTTGCCATAGTCCACTAAGGTCTGCCGATAGAGGGCGAGCAATCGCTTGTCTTCCACCGCAACCCCTATACGCTGAGACGGCTTATCGTGCCACTCGTCGTGGGGATACTGACGACCATCAAATTTCTGTATGGTATGGCCTTCGGCCGGCCCATCGGTGACCACCCGAACCGGACCGTCTCGCAGGGTAAACAGGCTCTTATCGATCACATAGGCAATAGCCGATGGGTCGTGTACATGGCAGCCTTCCAGCCCCAGCTTTTGAGAATAAAACTTGAGATAGAAGCGGCTAATGGTCCAGATAAACTCCCCCGGCTCCCCTGCCGCATCCCGCAGTTCATCGAGATACTCACGGGTAAAGAAGCTCTGCTGCGTTACATCCAAGCCTATGATGGTCACAGGCCAACGCGCGGTAAAAACCAGATCTGCCGCATGGGGATCGTCATGAATATTGGCCTCGGCATAGGGGGTTACATTGCCCCTATGCCCATTGACGCCGAAGGCGCCGCCCATCACCACCACCTCTCTTACCAGATCGACAATATCCGGCGCCGCCTGTAATGCGAGGGCTAAATTGGTCAGCGGCCCGACTGCCACCAGGGTGATCTCGCCGGGCTGTGCCCGCACGCTATCGATAATATATTGATAAGCGGGTCTGGGATCCGCCTGAAGATCTTTGACGCTGGGCGCATGAAAATCGCCAAAGCCTGTCTCGCCATGGACAATAGTTGTCGGACCCACCGGCGGTCTCACCAGAGGCCTGTCGGCGCCCTTAACCACATCCGCCTTTAGCGCATATTTCTGCTTTAAAAATAGCGCGTTGGCCGTGGCATTATCTATCGTGGCATTGCCATAAACACAGGTGATCGCCTCGAGCGAGATACCAGGATGTGCCTCAGCGAACAGTATCGCCATCGCATCGTCTATGCCTGGATCCGTATCTAAAATAATTTTCTGCACCATTGAACTTCACTTCCTTAAGCAGACGTATAAAGTGAGACAAGCTTAGCCTGCCCCCGGCCAAACTAACGTGATCCAGCTTTTAGCTCACCAAAATCGCCAGGGGCATCATCTATAATACAGGGATAAATTGCGGCTAGCCCCTTAGGATGTAGCCGCCAGTATCGCCACAGATTAAAAACTAAATTAAGAAACTAAATTAAGAAACTAAAGCATGTTAGACAAAAGCCGACTGAGCCGCTTCAAGACCCAGATAGATAGCCAAACAGAGATCGCCAAGTTCGACGCACTGGCCAAGGAGTGGCGCGATCCCCACGGCAAGTTTAAGCATGTGCTCAGTTTCAATCAGACCCGGCTCACGGCCATAGAAGATCAGATCGCCAGCCATTTTGGACGCGATCTCACCCAGGATATCCCCTTCGATGGGCTGTCGTTATTGGACATAGGCTGCGGCGTCGGCCTGCTGTGCGAACCCTTGGCCAGCCAGGGTGCCCGGGTAACGGGCATAGACGCCAGCGAACATAACATCACCCTGGCACACCGCCACGCTAACAGCTGGTCAATCCCCATAGAGTATCGCCATTGCTTGGCAGGCGATCTTCCAAGGGAGCAGCCTCAATATGATGTGATCTTAAATACCGAGGTGATCGAACATGTCGAGGATCAGGCGGCGCTGGTGGCCTCCTGTTGTGACCTGTTAAAGCCAGGCGGTCTCATGGTGATGGCAACCCTCAATCGCACCCTGAGATCCTATCTCATCGGCATAATAGGCGCCGAGTACATCATGCGCTACCTCCCCACAGGCACCCACGACTGGCACCACTTCGTTACCCCCCAAGAGCTGGACGAGATGCTCACTCCCCACGGATTATCGACCAAAGGGGTCGAGGGCATGGCCTTTAATCCCTTCACCCGCCGCTGGAAGATCACCAGCAATTCGGCGGTCAACTATCTACTCTACGCCAGTAAGCCTATACCTGGGGTTTTAGAGGCCTAATCCCCTTCTGCTCGCGAAATGAGGCAAGCAGAGAAGACCAACGCCAATAATTGGCTTATGATGGCAGCAATCAGCCTGCTGACAGCATTGCTTGTCTAGCTAGATTAACTATTTGAATTTAGGAAATATAATGGCAAAAATTGAACTAATTGTCGGCACCACCTTAGGAAGCGCCGAGTATGTCGCCGATGAGTTAGCCGCCCAACTGGAGGAGCGGGGCCACGAGACCCAGGTACATCTTAAGGCCGAACTGAGCGATCTGGATCCCAAGAGCCTGTGGTTGATCGTCTCATCGACACATGGCGCAGGCGATCTGCCCGATAATCTGCAGCCATTTTTCGATGAGATCGACAGCAAAAAGCCGGATCTGAGCCGGACCAAATACGCCTTATGCGCCATAGGCGACTCGAGTTACGACACCTTTTGTCAGGGGCCGGAAAAACTGATAGAAGCGATGGAAAATTGCGGTGCACAAGTCTATGTGGATAAGATCCAGATCGATGTGCAATACGATCCCATCCCCGAAGAGCCCGCCCAGGCGTGGTTGAGCGGCTGGCAAGATAAGCTTTAGATCCCCTCCTCCCTCTTTACACTGATCTCACCCACAGATTAGATCTACCTTATCCACAAATTACGATCCAAAATGATAAATATGTGGATAAGGTATTATTTTGATCTGATCTAACTCTGCATTATTCAACCCACCTCGACAGCTAAGATCTGCATTGTGGATAAGTAAGGGATCTACCCACAAGCTTAATTCATTTAGATCGCGATCAGATCACAGGATCGAACTCTCGTTATCTATTGATTTTAAATGGTAAATAGACTTACCCACAGAAGATCGCGATCCTAATAGTAAACATAACAAAAGATCTATATAAAGATCTATATAAAGATCTTAAGATCTATAAGCCAGATCCTTTGGCGATCGAAAGGCCTAAATTGATCTTTCACCTATGGCTTTCCAGATGCTAAAATACTCGGCTACTCATCGAGTAACTCTGTCCGATCTATGGGCAATATCATTTTTATTTTCGATATAGGTTTTAAGGTAATCTGATGCATTTTCATGAGCGGTTTGATGTAATTGTTGTTGGCGGTGGTCATGCAGGAACCGAAGCAGCATTAGCATCTGCTAGGATGGGGTCCAAGACATTATTGTTAACCCATAATATCGATACCTTAGGCCAGATGTCCTGTAACCCGGCAATTGGTGGTATTGGTAAGGGTCACCTTGTTAAGGAGATCGATGCCCTGGGTGGCGCCATGGCCGTTGCAACCGATCATGCCGGTATTCAGTTTCGCACCTTAAATTCCAGTAAAGGCCCAGCGGTACGTGCTACTCGTGCACAGGCGGATCGCGCCCTCTATCGCGCCAAGATCCAACAGATCCTGCAAAACCAACCTAATTTACGCCTGTTCCAACAAGCGGTAGACGATCTCATCGTCGGGAATGATCGTGTTATCGGGGTCGTTACCCAGATGGGACTGGCCTTCGAGGCTCCTGCAATCGTACTGACGGCGGGAACCTTCTTAAGCGGCAAGATCCATATTGGTCTGGAAAATTACAGCGGTGGCCGTGCCGGCGATCCGCCATCGATCTCCCTTGCCGATCGTTTACGTGAATTACCGATTCGTGTTGGCCGTCTGAAAACCGGTACGCCACCACGTATCGATGCCAACACCATTAACTTCGATCTGATGACTGAGCAGAAAGGTGACGATCCTTTACCTGTGATGTCTTTTATCGGTGACGTTAAAGATCATCCTAAGCAGATCTCCTGTTTTATTACCCACACCAATGAGCGCACCCACGACATCATTCGTGGCGGGTTAGACAGAAGCCCCATGTATTCAGGGGTGATCGAAGGCATAGGTCCGCGTTACTGCCCTTCAATCGAAGATAAGATCAATCGCTTCGCCGACAAGAGCTCGCATCAGATCTTTATCGAGCCCGAAGGCTTGAACACCAACGAGATCTACCCTAACGGGATCTCCACCAGCCTGCCTTTCGATGTGCAGCTGAACCTGGTGCGTTCGATTCAAGGCATGGAAAACGCCGAGATCATCCGTCCGGGTTATGCCATCGAATACGACTATTTCGATCCGAGAGATCTGAAAAACTCTTTAGAAACCAAGGCAATTTCCGGTTTGTTCTTCGCAGGGCAAATCAACGGTACCACAGGCTACGAAGAGGCCGGTGCCCAAGGCCTGTTGGCGGGCATGAACGCCTCATTGCAGGTACAGGGTAAAGAAGCCTGGTGTCCGCGTCGTGACGAGGCTTATCTCGGCGTCTTGGTCGACGATCTGTCTACCCTGGGTACCAAAGAACCCTACCGCATGTTCACCAGCCGCGCCGAATACCGTCTGCTGCTGCGTGAAGACAATGCCGATCTGCGTCTCACCGAGAAAGGCCGCGAGTTAGGTCTGGTGGATGATGATCGCTGGGCTAAGTTCAATGCCAAACGTGAGGCGATCGAGCTCGAGTTACAGCGTCTGCGTAGTCAGTGGATCCACCCTAACTCGCCGCTGGTTGATGCGCTTAACCCGCATCTCAACACGCCTATCACCCGTGAAGCCACCTTCGAGGAGCTGCTGCGCAGACCCGAGCTGGATTACCCTAAGCTGATGAGCGTAGAGGGATTTGGTCCTGCCATCGAAGATCAACGCGCCGCCGAGCAGGTGCAGATCCAGGTGAAATACTCGGGTTACATCCAGCGTCAGCAAGATGAGATAGACAAGGCGATTCGCCATGAAAAAACCGGCCTGCCACAGGATCTCGACTATCAAGAGGTGCCAGGCCTCTCCAACGAGGTGATCGCCAAGCTTAACGATCACAAGCCGGATACCGTGGGCCAGGCCTCGCGTATCTCGGGGATCACGCCGGCGGCAATCTCTATTCTACTCGTTCACCTGAAGAAGCGTGGCTTGCTCAGAAAGAGCGCCTAAACCAGCAAAAAATCTATTTTGATGACCGGGATGGGAGGTCAAGCACTTCCCATCCCTGCGACTCGGCTTCATAATATCCCATTGTTTATCGAGGATACTCCTGTGTTAGCAGCCCAATTAGACAGCTATCTTGCCGACATGCAGATGACGGCTACTCCGAAGCAGAAACAGCAACTGCTTGATTTTGTTGCCATGCTTGCCAAATGGAACAAGGCCTATAACCTAACGTCCGTACGGGATCCCGAGCAGATGCTGATCCGTCATATCATGGACAGCCTGGCGGCTAGTCCTCACCTGGTAGGTGAGCGTTTCATCGATGTGGGCACTGGACCTGGTCTTCCGGGGATCCCCCTGGCCATCATGAATCCAGATAAAGAGTTTGTGCTGCTCGATAGCTTGGGCAAGCGGATTCGTTTTCAAAAACAGGTTCAATTTGAGCTGGCGATAGGTAATATTAGTTCGGTCGAGAGCCGGGTCGAAGCCTATCAACCCGAAGAGAAGTTTGATGGCGTGCTCAGCCGCGCCTTCGCGTCGATCCAGGACATGTTGCAATGGTGCCACCATCTGCCAAAGCCCACTGGCTGTTTTTATGCCTTGAAGGGACAGTTGAGCGATGAAGAGATGGCGAACATGCCTGAAGGATTTACCCTGACCGACGTCTTCGAGCTCAAGGTGCCTCGCCTCGACGAACAGCGCCACCTGCTGCGGGTGGTCAAAGCGGCTTAGTCCCCTGGGTTAAGAGTTGCATTATTTAACCAGTTCAAGCAATTTGATAGGGCGTTTTACTATCGAATCGACCAACGTGATAGACAGGATGATATTGTGGGTAAAGTGATAGCCGTGGCCAATCAGAAAGGTGGCGTCGGAAAAACAACAACTTGTGTGAACTTAGCGGCCTCTCTGGCGGCCACCAAGCGAAAAGTGTTGCTTATCGATCTCGATCCTCAAGGTAATGCGACTATGGGGAGTGGTGTCGACAAGTACAGCGTCGAAAACACCGCCTATGAACTCTTGGTCGAAGAAAAGTCGGTCGAAGAGGTGGTTTATCGCGACACCGCCGGTAAATACGATCTGATCGCCGGCAATGGTGACGTGACGGCGGCCGAGATCAAGCTGATGGAGTTCTTCGCCCGGGAGATCCGCCTGCGTAATGCCCTGGCTCCTGTCAAAGATTACTATGATTTTATCTTCATCGATTGCCCGCCATCGCTGAACATGCTGACGGTTAACGCCATGTCGGCCGCCGATTCTGTCTTGGTGCCGATGCAGTGTGAATATTATGCGCTGGAGGGATTGACCGCCCTGATGGACACCATCAGCAAGCTGGCGGCCATGGTGAATCCTGGGCTTTCCATCGAAGGGATCCTGCGCACCATGTACGATCCCCGCAACCGACTCGCTAACGATGTGTCGGATCAATTAAAACAGCATTTTGGCGATAAGGTTTATCGCACAGTGATCCCGCGTAACGTGAGACTCGCCGAGGCGCCAAGTTTTGGTGCCCCTGCCATGTATTACGATAAGTCTAGTGCCGGTGCCAAGGCTTACCTGGCCTTGGCTGGCGAGATCATTCGACGAGCTGAGCAGCATTCTCAGTTAGAGCAAGCTTAAGGAAAAACAGATGACACCCAAAAAACGTGGTCTAGGCAAAGGATTAGACGCACTGTTAAGCACTAGCCATGCGGCGGCAAGACAGGCCCCGATGCAAGAGGCCGAGCCGAATAATAACGAAGAGCTCAAGATGATTGCCCTGGATCTGCTGCAGCCAGGCAAGTATCAGCCCCGCAAGGATATGTCGCCCGAGGCGCTGGAGGAGCTGGCTGAGTCGATCAAGACCCAGGGGATCATTCAGCCTATCGTAGTGCGTAAGGTGTCGGACAAAGGCTATGAGATCATCGCCGGTGAGCGTCGCTGGCGCGCATCGCAACTGGCTAAACTCGACAAGGTGCCCTGTATCGTCAAACAGGTGCCAGACGAGGCTGCCGGTGTTATCGCCTTAATCGAGAACATTCAGCGTGAAGATCTTAACGCGATGGAAGAGGCTATCGCGCTAGAGCGCCTGATCAAGGAGTTCGAACTGACCCATCAACAGACGGCCGATGCCGTGGGTAAGTCGCGCACGACTGTATCAAACCTATTACGTTTGAATGGCTTAGAAGAGCCTGTTAAGCGCATGCTGGAATATGGCGATATCGATATGGGGCATGCCCGTGCCCTGCTCGCATTGCCTGGTGATGAGCAAACTAACCTGGCCAGAACCGTGATTGCCAAAGAACTAACTGTTCGTGAAACTGAACGATTAGTGAATAAAACCTTAAATCCACCTGAAATTGTCGATAAACCCGCAAAAGATCAGGATGTCGCCCGTCTAGAGAGCCAATTAATTGAAAAATTAGGGGCAAAAGTTTCCATTAGCCATAACAAAAAAGGCAAGGGCAAAATGGTAATTAACTATCAAAATTTGGCTGAATTGGATGGTATTATTGAGAAAATCCGTTAATTAGCCCAAGTTAACGTAATATTATGTAACTTTGTGACATCTGTTAATCTTTCACTTTTAGACTTTTGGCGTAGATCACGTTAAAAGTCCCCATTTTTACTTACCTTAAACTTGCTTTGAATGTGCGAAAAGGTATACTTTCGCAAGCTTTTTGTACCTCTAAGATGGCCTGATAATTTGTCGTCCGGTCATAGAAACAAAAAGTAAGAATGCGGAGAAGATGAATTGAGCAAGGTTTTAGCACGTCGTGGCCGGTGGTCTGCCTATAAATTGGTGTTGATGCAGGCGGCGGTGGCTGGGGGTGTTTCGATTGTCTTTTTCGCCGTGTGGGGAGCTCAGTACGGACTGTCTGCGTTAGCAGGTGGTGCCATTGCTGTACTCCCTAATTTTGTATTCGCGACCCTCGCTTTTTCCCATACGGGAGCAAGTTCAGCAGGAAAGGTAATGAAAACCTTTTACTGGGGGGAAGCGGTAAAGTTGCTGTTAACCATAGCAATGTTCTCGCTGGTATTTATCAATCTTAAAGTGGTCTTTATGCCGCTTTTTGTTTGTTATATCTCGGCGCTAATAGTGCATTGGACAGCTCCTTTATACTTCAAGCAAAGTTAAGTGGGATGAATCATGGCTGCAACTGGTGAAGCGTTAACACCGCAGGGCTATATCCAGCACCACCTTACCAACTTACACGTTGGTGAAGGCTTCTGGACATGGCACATTGATTCGTTGTTCTTTTCGGTTGGGCTTGGTGTTCTATTCTTGTGGCTATTCCGTAGCGTTGGCAAGAAGGCAACGACAGGTGTTCCCGGTAAGCTTCAATGCTTTATCGAGATGATCGTTGAATTCGTCGATGGCAGCGTGAAGGAAACCTTCCATGGCCGCAATCCTGTTATTGCTCCGTTGGCATTAACGATTTTTGTGTGGGTATTCATGATGAACTTCATGGATATGATTCCAGTTGATTGGCTGCCTTGGGCTGCTGGCCTGGCCGGGATCACTCACCTGAAAGTCGTACCAACTACCGACCTAAACATCACCTTCAGCTTAGCTCTGGGTGTGTTTGTGCTGATTATCTACTACAGCATCAAGGTCAAGGGCGTTTCAGGCTTTGTTAAAGAACTGACATTACAGCCTTTTAACCATAAGGCAATGATACCCGTCAACCTCCTATTAGAGTCGGTTACCCTGATCGCTAAGCCTATTTCATTGGCATTGCGTCTGTTCGGTAACTTGTACGCAGGTGAGTTGATCTTCATCCTTATTGCGCTGATGTATGGTGCTAACTTGGCGTTATCTGCCCTAGGTGTGACTCTACAACTAGGTTGGTTAATCTTCCATATTTTGGTTATCACTCTGCAGGCGTTTATCTTCATGATGCTGACGATCGTGTATCTCAGCATGGCACATGAAGATCATTAAGGGTTGCTGAAGAAATTTTTTTTAAGCTAAATCACAAACTAACTAAAGATTTAGAATATTGGAGATAGAGATGGAAACTGTATTAGGCATGACAGCTATCGCTGTTGCTCTACTGATTGGTATGGGTGCTCTAGGTACCGCTATCGGTTTCGGCCTACTAGGTGGCAAGTTCTTGGAAGGCGCTGCGCGTCAACCAGAAATGGCTCCTATGCTACAAGTTAAGATGTTCATTGTTGCTGGTCTATTGGATGCGGTAACCATGATCGGTGTAGGTATTGCACTATTTATGCTGTTTACTAACCCACTGGGTGCAATGCTGTAATCAACGCTTCTGTCTTTAATCTAAATAGGAGGCTGTTGTGAATATCAACGTCACCCTAATCGGTCAGACGGTTGCCTTTATTATCTTCGTGTGGTTCTGCATGAAGTTTGTTTGGCCCCCTTTGATGAATGCCATCGAAGAGCGCCAAAAAAGGATCGCCGACGGTCTAGCTGATGCTGATCGTGCTGTAAAAGACCTAGAGTTGGCACAGGCGAAAGCCACCGACCAACTAAAAGAAGCTAAGGCAACTGCTAACGAAATCATTGAGCAAGCTAACAAGCGTAAAGCTCAGATTGTCGATGAGGCCAAAGCCGAAGCAGACGCTGAGCGTGCGAAAATCATCGCTCAGGGTAAAGCAGAAATTGAAGCTGAACGTAATCGCGTGAAAGAAGACCTGCGTAAGCAAGTTGCTGCTCTGGCTATCGCCGGTGCAGAGAAGATCCTTGAGCGTTCGATTGATGAAGCCGCCCACAGTGACATAGTTAACAAACTTGTTGCTGAAATTTGATTAGGGAGTGAGTTATGGCTGAATTAAGCACCATCGCTCGTCCTTACGCAAAGGCAGCATTTGACTTTGCTATTGAGAAAAATGCAGTAGAAAGCTGGGCTGAAATGCTTAGCTTTGCCGCTCAAGTCAGTGAAAACGAGACGATGAAGCCGCTGCTGTCTGGTGCGCTTTCGAGCAGCCAGCTTGCCGACCTTTTCATTAAGGTGTGTGGTGAGCAGATCAATGAGCAAGGTCAAAATCTGATAAAGGTAATGGCTGAAAACGGTCGTTTGGAAGTACTTCCTGCTGTATATGAACTCTTTCATGAGTTCAGCAACGAGTGGGCGAAAGAGGTTGAAGCATCTGTTGTTTCTGCCACTGAGCTTAGCGCAGAGCAACAGCAACAAATTAGTGCTTCTCTAGAAAAACGTCTCACACGCAAAGTTAAGCTGAATTGCAGCGTAGATGCCAGCCTGGTGGCTGGTGTAATCATCACGGCAGGTGACCTGGTCATAGATGGCTCGGTCAGCGGTAAACTAAACCGCCTGTCTGAAAAGCTGCAGTCGTAATTGGGAGTTTGAGCATGCAACTGAATTCCACTGAAATCAGCGATCTGATTAAACAGCGGATCGAGCAGTTCGAAGTCGTTAGTGAAGCTCGCAACGAAGGTACTATCGTTGCAGTGAGCGACGGCATTATTCGCGTTCACGGCCTTGCCGATGTAATGCAAGGTGAGATGATCGAACTGCCTGGTAACCGTTATGCGATCGCGTTGAACTTAGAACGTGATTCTGTCGGTGCCGTAGTTATGGGTCCTTATGCCGATCTGGCAGAAGGCCAAAAAGTTAAGACAACTGGTCGTATCTTGGAAGTGCCTGTTGGCCGTGGTCTACTTGGCCGCGTAGTTAACACTCTGGGCCAACCAATCGACGGTAAAGGACCTATCGACAACGATGGTTTCTCTCCTGTTGAAGTGATCGCACCAGGCGTTATTGAACGTAAGTCGGTTGATCAGCCAGTACAGACTGGTTATAAAGCCGTTGACTCTATGATCCCAATCGGTCGTGGTCAGCGTGAGCTGGTCATCGGTGACCGTCAGACTGGTAAGACAGCACTGGCGATCGATGCCATCATCAACCAAAAAGATTCAGGCATTAAGTGTGTATACGTAGCAGTAGGCCAGAAGGCTTCTACCATTGCTAACGTGGTACGCAAACTTGAAGAACACGGCGCACTGGCTAACACAGTGGTTGTTGTGGCAACAGCTTCTGAAGCTGCGGCGCTACAATACCTGGCTCCGTACTCAGGTTGTTCAATGGGTGAATACTTCCGTGACCGTGGTGAAGATGCACTGATCGTATATGATGATCTTTCTAAGCAAGCTGTTGCTTACCGTCAGATCTCATTGCTACTGAAGCGTCCACCAGGACGTGAAGCATACCCAGGTGATGTTTTCTATCTTCACTCTCGTCTACTTGAACGTGCTTCACGCGTTAACGCTGAGTACGTTGAGAAGTTCACTAATGGCGAAGTTAAGGGCCAAACTGGTTCTTTGACTGCACTGCCTATTATTGAAACTCAAGCGGGTGACGTATCTGCATTCGTACCGACCAACGTAATTTCGATTACCGATGGTCAGATCTTCCTTGAAACTGACCTGTTTAACTCAGGCCTACGTCCTGCGGTTAACCCAGGTATTTCGGTTTCTCGCGTTGGTGGTGCGGCTCAGACTAAGATCATCAAGAAACTGTCTGGCGGTATCCGTACTGCACTTGCACAGTATCGAGAGCTTGCAGCGTTCTCTCAGTTTGCATCTGACCTTGACGATGCAACTCGTGCTCAGCTTGAGCATGGTGAGCGTGTTACCGAACTCATGAAGCAGAAGCAATACGCGCCAATGAGCGTGGCCGACCAGTCTGTGTCTATTTTCGCAGCTGAAAAAGGTTACCTAAAAGGCGTTGAGCTGAACAAGATCGGTGATTTCGAAGCTTCTTTGCTCTCTTACATGAACAGCGAGCATGCTGACCTAATGAAGACTATCAACGAGACTGGCGACTACAATGCCGATATCGAAGGTGGTTTGAAGGCTGGCCTCGACAAGTTCGTAGAAACCCAAACCTGGTAAAGACACGGAGGTGTCTTAAGGCACCTCAGGTCCAGATTGGAGAGTAAAGATGGCCGGCGCTAAAGAGATTAAAACCAAGATCGCGAGTGTTCAGAACACTCAGAAGATCACATCCGCAATGGAGATGGTTGCAGCCAGCAAAATGCGCAAGGCGCAGGATCGCATGGCAGCGAGCCGTCCATACGCGGAAAATATGCGTAAGGTGATCGGTCACGTGGCGCAGGGTTCTCTCGAATATAAGCATCCATATTTGGAAGTGAGAGAAGCTAAGCGAGTTGGTTACATTGTTGTGTCAACCGACCGTGGTCTTTGTGGTGGTCTTAACGTCAACCTATTTAAGAAGGTTGTCGCGGACGTGAAGAAGCAGCGTGAAGCCGGAGCGGAAGTTGAATTCTGCCCAATCGGTGCACGCAGCGTACAATTCTTCAACAGCTTTGGCGGAAAAGTGTCTGCTCACGCGTCAGGATTAGGCGATGCTCCTAAGCTCGCTGACCTGATCGGAACAGTACGCGTAATGCTAAAAGCATACAACGAAGGCACGCTAGACCGTCTGTACGTAGTATTCAACAAGTTTGTGAATACCATGAGCCAGACGCCTGTGATCGAACAGCTGCTACCTTTGCCTAAGTCAGAAGAAGATGAGATTTCTCATCACTGGGATTACCTATACGAGCCTGATCCAAAAGAACTTTTGGAGACCTTATTGGTTCGTTATGTGGAGTCTCAAGTGTATCAAGGTGTTGTTGAAAACATCGCATCAGAGCAGGCAGCCCGTATGGTTGCTATGAAGGCTGCGACAGACAACGCTGGTGAACTTATCGATGACTTGCAGTTGGTCTACAACAAGGCCCGTCAGGCTGCGATTACGCAAGAACTGTCGGAAATTGTTTCTGGTGCCGCTGCGGTTTAGGCTGGGTAACGAATACAAGTTTTAGAGGATTAATCATGAGCACAGGTACTGTTGTCCAAGTAATTGGCGCGGTTGTGGACGTTGAGTTTCCACATGATGCCGTACCTCAGGTCTATGACGCTCTAGAGATCAAAAGTGAAGGCTTGGTGCTGGAAGTTCAGCAGCAGCTTGGTGGTGGTGTAGTTCGTACCATCGCTATGGGTTCTTCAGATGGTCTGCGTCGTGGTATCGAGGTAGTAAACACAGGTTCACCTATTACTGTTCCGGTTGGGAGTGCAACTCTTGGCCGTATCATGAACGTACTAGGTCAGCCAGTTGATGAAGCGGGTCCTATCGGTGAAGATGAGCGTTATGTTATTCACCGTGAAGCTCCTTCATATGAAGATCAATCAAACACTACTGAGCTTTTAGAAACTGGTATCAAGGTAATCGACCTTGTATGTCCGTTTGCTAAGGGTGGTAAAGTAGGTCTGTTTGGTGGTGCGGGTGTTGGTAAGACAGTTAACATGATGGAACTGATCAACAACATCGCTAAAGCACACTCTGGTTTGTCAGTATTCGCCGGTGTAGGTGAGCGTACTCGTGAGGGTAACGACTTCTACTACGAGATGGAAGAATCTGGCGTACTCGACAAAGTGGCCATGGTTTATGGTCAGATGAACGAGCCTCCAGGAAACCGTCTACGTGTGGCACTGACCGGTCTGACTATGGCTGAGAAGTTCCGTGACGAAGGTAAAGACGTACTATTGTTCGTCGATAACATCTATCGTTACACCCTAGCGGGTACCGAAGTATCTGCACTGCTAGGCCGTATGCCTTCAGCGGTAGGTTACCAGCCAACACTGGCTGAAGAGATGGGTGTTCTTCAGGAGCGTATTACCTCTACTAAGACAGGGTCTATTACCTCTGTTCAAGCGGTATACGTACCTGCGGATGACTTGACGGATCCGTCACCAGCAACAACCTTCGCTCACTTGGATGCGACCGTTGTATTGTCACGTAACATTGCTTCTCTGGGTATCTACCCAGCGGTTGACCCACTGGATTCGACTTCACGTCAGCTAGATCCACAGGTTGTTGGCCAAGAGCACTATGACGTAGCAAGTGGTGTACAGAACGTACTACAGCGCTATAAAGAGCTGAAAGACATCATCGCGATTCTGGGTATGGACGAATTATCTGATGAAGATAAGACTACCGTTGCCCGTGCGCGTAAGATTGAAAAATATCTGTCTCAGCCATTCTTCGTAGCAGAAGTATTCACCGGTTCTCCAGGTAAGTACGTTGCCCTTAAAGACACTATCCGTGGCTTTAAAGGCCTATTGGAAGGTGAGTTCGACCACATTCCAGAGCAAGCGTTCTACATGGCAGGTTCAATCGACGAAGTTATCGAGCGAGCTAACAAAAAATAATCAGGCGTTAGCTTGATATTTTAAGGAGAACGGATGGCAGCCATGACAGTACAACTTGATATTGTAAGCGCAGAAAGCAGCATCTTTTCGGGTCTGGTAGCACACCTACAAGTCTCAGGTGCTGAGGGTGATTTAGGCGTTATGCCGGGTCACGCCCCTCTGCTTACGCATATCAAACCTGGCATGGCGCGCATCGTCAAACAAGATGGTAAAGAGGAAGTGTTTTACCTTTCGGGTGGTATCCTGGAAGTGCAACCTTTCTCAGTATCAGTATTGGCTGACGTAGTATTGCGTGCCGAAGAGATTGATGAGCAGGCAGCCGTAGAAGCCAAGCGTCGTGCAGAAGCCCATATGGCTAACGCTGGCGCAGACTTTAACTATGCCGCTGCAGCGATTGAATTAGCTCAGGCTATCGCTCAATTGCGCGTTGTAGAGACCATCAAGAAGAACATTGCCAGATAAGGTTATTGTTTGATGATAAAAGGCGGTGCCCTAGGGTGACCGCCTTTTTTGTATCTGTTTCCCATCCCCGATTATCTTTCTACTCCCTTTACGTGATCGAGCCTGGCGTTTCAATTTCATGGCAATGATAGGCTGATGCCCTTGTTTTTAATAAGGGATATTCCATGCAACAAGTCTTAATCGTCGTCAACGATGCGCCTTATGGGTCAGAGAAACTCTTTAACGCCCTACGTCTGGCGATACAGCTTAACGAACAGATTCCCACACCTAAGGTTAAGCTGTTTCTCTTGTCCGATGCCGTGACAGGCGTGTTACCCAGGCAGCAACCGGGTGAGGGCTATAACTTGCAGCAGATGCTGGAGATTATCTTGGCCCAGGGCGCCGAGGTGAAGTATTGCACCTCCTGCGTGCAGGCTCGCGGTCTTAATGATCTGAGTGCTATCGAGGGATGTGTGAAGGCCACCATGGACGATCTCGCCCTCTGGCTGCTGCAGTCGGACAAGGTGATCAACTTCTAACGCCTTTAAAGGTGCGCCGCGTGTCGCTTTTGACGGCGCAATCTATTAAAATCGGCCCACTTAATTTGCATTTTTTTCTGTATTAGCAGTAATCATATCAAGGATATCTCCATGGCACTGAACGTCGTTATTTTGGCCGCAGGCAAAGGGACTCGCATGCGCTCAGACCTTCCCAAGGTTCTTCATCCCATCGCCCATAAGAGCATGGTGCAGCATGTGATAGATACCGCGCATCAACTGGGGAGCGAGGCGATTCAGCTAGTCTATGGTTATGGCGCCGATAAGCTTCAGGCCCGTCTGGGTGAGCAAGCGCTGAATTGGGTATTGCAAGCCGAGCAGTTGGGTACGGGTCATGCCGTGGCTCAGGCCAACGACAATATTGGCGATGATGATACTGTCCTGATCCTCTACGGTGACGTGCCTCTGATCCAGGTCTCGACACTGGAAGCCCTTTTGGCGGCACGTGATGCTAACGGCCTAGCCATTCTTACCGTGAACCTGCATGATCCAACCGGTTACGGTCGCATCGTACGTGAGGCCGGTAAGGTAGTGGGGATCGTCGAGCAGAAGGATGCCAATGAGGAACAGCTTAAGATCAATGAGATCAACACGGGCATCATGGCCGCGCCGGGCAAGCAGCTAAAGGCCTGGTTGGGTCAGTTGTCGTCGGATAATGCCCAGGGCGAATATTATCTTACCGATATCGTGGCTATGGCCCATAGTGATGGCGTGAGCATCACCACGGCGCAGCCTGAATCTGCCATCGAGGTGGAGGGGGCGAACAATCGCGTGCAACTGGCTCAATTGGAGCGCGCCTATCAGGCGCGCGCCGCCGAGAAGCTCATGCTCGAAGGTGCTAATCTGCGTGACCCCGCCCGCATCGATGTGCGCGGCGAAGTCACGGTCGGCATGGACGTGATGATCGACGTCAATGTAGTATTCCAGGGTAAGGTGACCATAGGCAATAACGTGACTATCGGCGCCGGCGCCATCCTCATCGACTGTGAGATTGGCGATAACGCCGAGATTAAACCTTATTCTATTATCGAAAATGCGATTGTGGGAGAAGCGGCCAGTGCAGGGCCATTCGCCCGCCTGCGTCCAGGCGCCGAGCTCAAGCGCGATGCCCATATCGGCAACTTCGTCGAGATGAAGAAGGCTGTACTGGGTGAAGGCTCTAAGGCGGGTCACCTGGCCTATATTGGCGATGCTCAGGTGGGCGCTGGGGTGAACATAGGTGCCGGTACCATTACCTGTAACTATGATGGTGCCAACAAGCACCTGACGGTGATCGAAGACGACGTGTTTGTGGGCAGCGATACTCAGCTGGTGGCGCCTGTGACCATAGGTAAGGGGGCCACATTAGGTGCGGGCTCAACCATTACCCGTGATGTGGCGGCCGATGAGCTGGTGATCACTCGAGTGAAACAGCGTCATCTGACTGGCTGGACACGTCCTGTGAAGCAAAAGAAATAAGCTTTCAAAAGTAAGAAGAAGCGACCTCTATGGTCGCTTTTTTTATGCGAGTTTTCATTGCATAACTGCCAATTCTCTTGCTGATAAGGCTAATTTAGTGAACTGGATCGGCCTACAGTGTAAAGGGATGTAAATAAGCTTAAATAAAAACAATTCTCATTTATATTTGTCGCAACTTTCGTTTACTTGTTGTTTAGTGGTGAGGTTTGCATGTCATTTAAGCTAGGTTCGTTTAACTATTCTCCTGTCGGTTTTGCCGTGTTGGCCGCCCTGGCGGCAACGCCAGCAGTGGCCGATGATGCCGAAAACAGCCTGGTTGAGGCTAATATCGAACGTATTACCGTGACGGGGCGAACCTTTAATGACTATAAGGTGGGCGTTGCCTCCGGCGCCATGCGTGGCGATATCGATCTTATGGATACTCCGCAATCTGTGGCTGTGATCCCCGACTTTGTGACCGACGAGCAGTTGGCGACCAACCTGTCAGAGGTACTGGTGAACGACTCGAGTGTCACCAGCGGCAGCGAGAAGTGGAATCGTCAGGTGTTTAACATCCGCGGTTTCGAGCTGTCATCGGGTTCGGGTTATCTGATCAATGGTCAGCAGCAGTGGTCTCACTATGTGCAGCCTATCGAGACCCTGCAACAGGTAGAGGTGTTAAAAGGACCCTCTAGCATGCTCTATGGCCAGTCTGGCCCAGGCGGCCTGATCAACATGGTCACCAAGAAGCCTACCTATGACACCCTGTTTGAGCTGGGCTTCGACACCGACGAGCATGGATCGACCCGTTATCAGCTGGATGCCGGTGGCAGCCTGAATGAAGCGCAGACCATACGCTACCGCACAGTGCTGGTTAAGCAAGACACTCAATATTGGCGCGAATATCAGGACGGCAGCAATCAGGAGCGCGATCGCTGGTTAGGCTATCTGAATCTGGAGTTCGATATCACCGACGATCTTATGCTGTCGCTCAAGTATGACCATACTCAGGATAAGACGGGCATAGACCGTGGTGGCTGGTTAAATAGCGATGGTGAGTTAATAGGTGGCAGAGATATCATCTGGGATCAGCCCTGGGCCTTTACCGACAACACCATCTCAAACCTGGGCGCCGAGCTAACCTATCATCTCAGCGACGATTGGCAGATCAAGGCGGGTTATAACGACCAGCAGTTTAATCGTCAGCGTTTAGATTCTTCACCTAGCCTAGTAAAAGGCTCGGAAGATCCTTTCACCGATGGTTACACCATTAGCCCGTTCGACCGTTATGACGACTGGCAACACAAGACGGGCTTCATCGACTTTACCGGCGACTTTAGCACCGGTGACTTCGAGCACAAGCTGTTGATCGGCGCCAATATGCTGGACTACTACTATGGCCAGCTAAAGGAGGCGGGAGATAAGAACCAGCTGGTGATGCCGGGGCAGCCTGTGCCTCGTCCGGACTTGGATTATCATCGCGACACCACCAAGTCTGAATCCGACTATAAGCATTATGGCTTCTATATTCAGGATCTAATGACCATCAACCAGCAATGGCAGTTGTTGGCTGGCGTACGTTACGATGAGCAGAAGAAGGATGGTAAGGGCAACAACAGCTATGCGGTATCGCCTAAGTTTGGGGTGATCTACTCGCCGGCAGAGAATGGCAGTATCTACTTCAATTACTCTAAGAGCTTCACGCCACAGGGGATGGTGAATGATCCGGATGATGTGAACGATCAGATGAATCTGGACCCAGAGTATGGCGAGCAGTATGAGGTCGGTACCAAGTGGGAGCTGTTCGATGGCAGTCTGCTGCTAACCGGCGCTGTCTTCGATATTACGGTATCCAATGTTACCGTGACCCAAGATCTTGAGGTGATCCCGACCAGTGGCGATAAGACGATCACCACTCAATCCGGTGAACAGCGTCATAAAGGCTTCGAGATGGGGGCACAGGGACAGCTGAGCGACAAGTGGTTCATGACTGGATCTATGATGTATCTCGATGCCGAGTATCAACGCCCGCAAGAAGACAGACTTAACGGCAAGACGCCCGTAGACGCACCCGAGTGGTCGGCCAACATCTGGACCCGCTACGAGATGACAGAGGCCTTAGCACTTAACTTTGGTGCCATCTATGTGGGCGAGCGCTTCGCCAATACGGATAACACCATTACCAAGGATGCCTATGTGCGCTTCGATATCGGCGCCGCCTATACCATGGATGTGATGGGGAGCGATGTCAGCGTACGCCTCAATGTGAAGAACCTGTTCGATACCGATTACCTGGCCGGTGGTACCAATACGGATGTTACCGTGGGTGAGGGACGTCATTTCGGCTTAGCGCTGCAAGCCAAGTTTTAAACTCAATTTCATTTCACTCATTAAGCCGCTATCTGTGATAGCGGCTTTTTGCGTTTTTAGCTCGGTTTTCAATCTTTATTGCTGGTAAAAAAGTTTCGAATCACTATAATTCATCTTTCGAAACGAAACTTAAGTGAAACTCTTTGTGAATAAACGAAACACTCAGCAGCGCCGCCACAGCATTATTGCCGTCTTGAATGAGACTGGCGAGGTGAGCGTCGATGAGCTGGCTAATCGTTTCGAGACCTCAGAGGTCACCATACGTAAAGACTTGGCAGTGCTGGAAAAAACCGGTCTACTGCTGCGTCGTTACGGTGGCGCCGTGGCGATCCCCGATGAGGTGACTCAGCAGTTCAGCGCTAAGATAGCCCCCAATAAGCTATCTATCGCCGAGGCCGCGGCCAGGCTGATAAAAGATCATAACCGCATCATCATAGATAGCGGCAGCACCACCTCGGGACTGGTACAGCAACTCAATACCAAGCGCGGCTTAGTGGTGATGACCAACTCGTTGCAGCTAGCCAACGCCATACACGAGCTGGAAAACGAGCCGACGCTACTGATGACGGGCGGCACCTGGGATCCCCATTCAGAATCTTTCCAGGGACAGGTGGCCGAACAGGTGCTTCGCTCCTATAACTTCGATCAGCTGTTTATCGGCGCCGATGGGATAGATCTCGCCAGAGGCACTACCACCTTCAACGAGTTGACCGGCCTGAGCAAGGTGATGGCCGAGGTTTCCCGTGAGGTGATCGTCATGGTGGATTCAGACAAGATAGGCAGGCGCATACCTAACCTAGAGCTGCCATGGCAGCAGATAAGCGTGCTCGTGACCGACGATAGAGTCGATGAGCAGACGGTAGAACAGATTATCGAGCAGGGTGTAGAGGTGATCCTCGCGCCCTATTCAAAGTAAATTTTTAAATTAGTAAGAGTAAGTAGGAAAAAACTATGTGCGGAATCGTTGGCGCAGTGGCGCAAAGGGATGTTGCGGAAATTCTACTCGAGGGGCTACGCCGCCTCGAATATCGTGGTTATGACTCTGCCGGTGTGGCGGTGATTCATAACAATGAACTGGCAAGCACTCGCCGTGTAGGAAAGGTGCAAGAGCTGTCTAGTGCCTTAGAGCAGGCACCACTTGTCGGTGGCACGGGCATCGCACATACGCGCTGGGCGACCCATGGCGAGCCGAGTGAGCGTAACGCTCACCCTCATCAGTCTAGCGGTGATATTGCCGTGGTGCACAACGGCATCATCGAAAACCACAACAAGCTACGCGACATGCTGAAGGGCCTGGGTTACACCTTTAACTCAGATACTGATACCGAAGTGATCTGCCACCTGGTACACCATGAGCTTAAGTCTCATGGCACTCTGCTTGGCGCTGTGCAGGCCACGGTCAAACAACTCGAAGGCGCCTACGGCACGGTTGTTATCGACCGTCGTGACAGCGAGCGCATGATAGTCGCCCGCTCAGGTAGCCCACTGGTGATAGGTTTCGGCCTGGGCGAAAACTTCGTCGCCTCGGATCAGCTGGCACTGCTGCCCGTGACTCGCTCTTTTGCCTTCCTCGAAGAGGGAGATGTGGCCGAGGTAACCCGTCGCACCGTGAGTATCTTCGATGTCGATGGCAACGCGGTCGAGCGTGAAGTGAAAGAGTCAGAAGTGACTCATGATGCGGGTGACAAGGGCGAGTACCGCCACTATATGCTCAAGGAGATCTATGAGCAGCCTCGCGCTATCGCTCATACTCTGGAGGGACGCATTGCCGGTGGCCATGTGCTGGATTCTGCCTTCGGTGAAAACGCGGCAGAGTTCCTAAAAGATATCAAACACGTGCAGATCATCGCCTGTGGTACCAGCTATCACGCGGGTATGGCGGCACGTTACTGGCTTGAGGATTGGGCTGGGGTTTCCTGTAACGTCGAGATCGCCTCTGAGTTCCGTTACCGAAAATCGCACCTGTTCCCCAATAGCCTGTTGGTGACCATCTCTCAGTCGGGCGAAACCGCCGATACCCTGGCCGCGCTGCGTCTGGCCAAAGAGATGGGCTACAAGGCGACCCTGACTATCTGTAATGCGCCAGGTTCTTCTCTGGTGCGCGAGTCGGACATGGCGTACATGATGAAGGCGGGCGCCGAGATCGGCGTAGCTTCAACCAAGGCCTTTACCGTACAGCTGGCAGGTCTCTTGATGTTGACCGCCGCTGTCGGTCGTCACAACGGCATGTCCCCCGAGATGTTGGCCGAGATCACCCAGAGTCTGCAGTCTATGCCGGCTAAGGTGGAACAGGCATTGGGTCTGGATGATGCTATCGCCGAGTTGGCCGAAGACTTTGCCGATAAGCATCACGCTCTGTTCCTGGGCCGCGGCGATCAATATCCTATCGCGATGGAAGGTGCGCTCAAGCTTAAGGAGATCTCTTACATCCACGCCGAAGCTTATGCATCTGGTGAGCTTAAGCACGGTCCGCTGGCACTGATCGATGCTGATATGCCGGTGATCGTTGTGGCGCCAAACAACGAACTGCTTGAAAAGCTCAAGTCGAACGTCGAAGAGGTGCGTGCCCGTGGTGGCCTCATGTATGTGTTTGCCGACAAGGACGCCGAGTTCGAGTCAGATGACACCATGAAGGTGATCCCAGTGCCACACTGTGATGACTACATGGCGCCGCTCATCTACACTATCCCGTTACAGCTGCTCTCTTATCATGTCGCCCTGATCAAGGGGACTGACGTGGATCAGCCGCGTAACCTGGCTAAGTCGGTGACGGTAGAGTAATTTGCGCCCTTAAACTAAGCCCCATATGTGAGAGAGTAATAAAGTCTCATACAAAGTAATAAAGATTCATACTGAGTATTAAAGTATCATACTAAAGTGGCAGCGATCGCAGTCGATACGCTGCCATTTCTAAATCGAAAATGCCCCGATGTGTTTTAAGAAGTATGGTTTGATTGATAAGCTTTGGTTGTAATTTCAGGCTCTAACGCTAATTTGCTAGACTAAGTAAAGCAGGCAGGACATAAAGGTGGACGAATGAACTACTTTGCAGAGGACCCCTTCTAGGTAATGTAAACCTGGAGGGTAAATGAAAAAACTAAAGCAACAGTACCGAAGCCATATCAAAGCTGATAGGTGTTTTCTATGGGATGTGTATCCTTCTGCTCGTAGTGGGACTCATAAGCACTTTTCAACTAAGCAGGAAAAGAGTTACTTTTTTCTTCATGTAGTTGAATATCGTGACTATCCAATCAAACTGCGAGCGGCTAGAGGAAAATTACTGGCTAATCCTTGGGATGATTATCCTGCATCCGTATATGACGTTGCTAAGTGCTGGAAGCATAATTCGAAAAGACGTCACCAGTACTACAAATAAATATTATTGAGCCTTGCGAATGCGAGGCTCATTTCTATCTACATGTTTACTGCCGATTAGCAGATGCGTCTTTCACTGTTATTACGCAGCTCGCGAATCACCAGTTGCGTAAAGAACTGAAACTGTCCATGTGCGGGCTGATGGGAACGAGTAACACGCTAATGCCCCATTCCGTGTTTCGGCTCATTAGTTCAACCGAAAATTCCCACACCTGCTGCGATACATATTCTTATCTATTTGCCTATGTTTGGCCTTACCAGAAATCGGCTAACAATGTATGGGTATACAGTCGTATTTAAATTTAGATGCTTTTGAGTGTTTTTACACTCATTAGTTTGCGCGTTTATCCAGCCTAAAGTTTATAAAACCATTAAAAATCATGCGCATAAAATTTCCCAAAATTAGTTAATAGGTTTGGAAAACGCGCATGCGCGTTTTTCCGAATGGTGTATTAGAGGGTCTGCCGGGATAATGGATATTTTCGCCAGACTTAATCTAACCGCTTGTATTGTATGACAATAATAAAGTGTTGAATTTCATCAAATTGTGACTTTGTAGTAACACAACATAAAGTTGACTAAGGCTATTTTAATTAAAATAATGGCACGACCATTCTATTCAGAACAATGAGGCAGCTTTTGGCCACAATAAGAACAAAACTTAGCATTACCATCGGGATTACGGTGTAAATCTCTAGGGAAGGTGCGAATAAGTCCCTAATATGAGATCATAGAGGCACAGTCCATCACAACGACCAACACCCATGAGCCAACAACTAACCTTTGCCGATAGTGAGTTTTCTAGCAAGCGTCGTCAGACTCGCAAAGAGATTTTTTTATCCCGGATGGAGAACCTGTTGCCGTGGTCTCAACTGCTGGACGTGATTGAACCCTTTTACCCCAAAGTCGGCAACGGTCGCCGTCCTTATCCACTTGAGACAATGTTCCGCATTCATTGTATGCAGCAATGGTACAGTCTTAGTGACGAAGCGACCGAAGATGCGTTATACGAAATTGCTTCAATGCGTCAGTTTGCACTATTGTCACTCGATAAAGCGATCCCAGACCGTACCACCATCATGAACTTTAGGCACTTGCTGGAAAAGCATAAACTCACACGAAAATTATTCAAAACTGTTAATCAATGGCTGTCGGATAGTGGTGTGATGATGACACAAGGTACGTTGGTGGATGCTACGATTATTGAAGCACCGAGCTCCACTAAGAATAAAAACAATGAGCGAGACCCAGATATGCATCAGACCAAGAAAGGCAACCAATGGCACTTCGGCATGAAAGCCTACATTGGTGTGGATGCCAAGAGCGGTCTCACCCATACGCTGGTTACCACAGCTGCCAACGAACATGATCTGAACCAATTAGATAATTTGCTTCACGGTGAAGAGGAATTCGTTTCCGGCGATGCCGGTTATCAAGGCGCACAGAAACGGGAAGAATTGAAAGACACGAACGTGGAATGGCTGATTGCCGAGCGCCCCGGTAAAATCCGGGCACTGAAAAAGCGCCCACGCAAGAACAAGACAATAATCAACATCGAATACTTAAAAGCCAGCATCCGAGCAAAGGTAGAACACCCGTTTCGCATTATCAAATGTCAGTTCGGCTTCATCAAAGCACGCTACAAGGGGCTGATGAAAAATGACTCACAGTTAGCCATGTTATTCACTTTGGCAAACCTGTTTACAGTAGACCAAATGTTGCGACGACAACCAAGATCTGTCTGAAATCCGGGAATAACCCGGAATAGGACCAAGATTCGGCCTGAAATGCCCATTAATTGGCCGAATTTAGACATTGAGCGTAAGCGCGTCATAAACCCCACATTCTAATCAATCTCGGCACGCCATAAGATCAAATCTCCAACCACAAGGAGATTTGAAATGGCAAAAAGACTCACTCTTCAAGAATGGCATACCCTATTCGATCAATACGAATCCAGTCATCTGTCTCAACGCGTGTTCTGTGAACAAAATGGGCTGAGCCTTTCAACCTTCCATGCCAAGCGACAGCAACTAAAGTTCATAGAGCAACCTAAGAGTAGTGGATTCGTTAAAGCTGAAGTCGTTGAAAAAACGACACGCTATCAGATGACCCAAACACCGATTGCCAACATGACACTATTGATTAATGACGTTGAACTCAGCATCCCCCAGGGAACACCTGCCTCGTTTCTGGCAGAGTTAATCGGAGCACTGTCATGAAGAGAATGCTGAGTGCCCCTAATGTTTACCTGTATCGGGAGTTCGTGGATTTTAGAAAGTCCATTAATGGTCTGGCGGCGATTATTGAATCTGAAACCGATTTACCGCTCGGAAGCGGTGCGCTGTTCCTGTTTACCAATAAACAACGCGACAAAATCAAAGTCTTGTATTGGGATAAAACAGGCTTCGCTCTGTGGTATAAGCGGCTGGAAAAAGCCAAATTCAAATGGCCCACTCAAGAGAAAAAACAGGTATACACCCTGACTCAATTTGACTTAGACAGGCTGTTATCTGGCTTCACTATAATCGGTCGCAAACCGATAAAAATAGACAATTTTACAATGAGTTAATCTCGATAAAAGTCAGTTGTACCAAGCCTTAGAGTGGTCTTTTTAGTATAATAAATGCCATGAAAAAGACGCCTAATATTAACGCTGAGAGTCAAGACATCGCCGAGCTTCAAGCTATGGTGAAAGCGTTGATGTCTGAACAAAAAGGCTGGCAAGAAAAGGAGGCTCAATGGCAACAAGAGCGCCAATCCTTAATTGAGCAGTTTAAGCTCGCTCTTGACCGCCAGTTGTGTTAGTGAAATATAATTGGTAACTTATGGCTTCACAATGCCTTATATCTTTACAAAATCTACCAGCTTGATGAAAATTAAGACGGTAATTTTATAGGCAGCATTAACTTAATGCCATGCAAAATCAAACTATTAAAGTTAGTAACTTTACTCCTGAATTACAGGGGCAGGCCTTCTTTCCAAGTGTGGAATTAGGACAATGTAGCTTCGTGTTCCTGTAAGAATGAATCAATTCCAGCAGGCTTGCTAGTGAACTAGGGGCTTGGGTTCTGACCTTTAGCTGCATGATCTGCTCCAGCCAGACTGGACGCTGCATTAAGCGACATTTTGCTGTTCAACGTTAACTGGGCTTAGATACCCAAGAGCACATAGCCTTCCCTTCCGATTATAATCAACCTCAATGTACTCAAAGATCGCTTAGCGTATCTCATCTCTGGTCACCCGCCCATTTCTGATTCGGAGCCATTGTATTAAAGTCTAGAGCTAGCAAGTTTGGATCTACAGGCATCTTATGCTTTCAGTCCATTGTACACTTAAACTTGCGTGCCGCTTTCGGCGTTAAGTCCTGACGCTTCATGCTAACTTCAATGGTTTTAACATTATGACTATCATCGTTCTCGGCCAGTTCTTTTGGGATTCGTCGCAAACCATCTCGAACTTTACTGTTGTCAAAAGCGTCTTTGACATTTGTATCAAGCTCTTGGCGAGTTATCTCGCGCTAGATGCCCTTATGGCAATGCTTATCACGGCTCTTGCCGCCGCATGGCGGCATTTTTCGATATTGCCACCGATATAGCGCCATCATAATGGCGTGCTAGGCTCATGCTATGCGTAATTAGCACCACAAAAAGAGTGTATTCACTTGACTATCTACATACCCTTTCAATGAGCATAGCGCACTATTCACCGAAACGATCCAAGCAGCGATGTATATTCCTTATGGATAGAAATGCAAATTACATCATCATTGCCAGCTCGTTGGACTGGATTCCTGATGTCAGAGAATATTCCAACAACTTGGATTTTCGTCCAAACAGCAAGACATCATGAACTTAAATATACAGATCCTGCTAGTGTTGAAAAATGACGTGAACAATTGTGTTTGAACGTGAGCCGCGAGTTCAAAGTAGTTGGGGGCGTCAATGATCGATATGACGCCCCTAAAGAGCGAAAAGGCTTACAAGCGGAAATAACGCTTCTTAAAAAGGATGATGCCTAACTAACCGATAGAAAAGAGGACGCAAATTGCATCCTCCTCTCAACTTAGAAATTATACATCTGATCTGTGCAAGACGTCCTACACATTCGTTACTCCAGTGACAACGCGTTGCTATTGAAGCCCTCCGTTTCGGAGGGCTGAGCCTATAGCTTCACAGCTTACATCACGTAATTTACTTGATCCGATGGTCTGCTTGTAGGGGAAGAACGAGGTTCATGTCGTTCTTAATGTTTAAGTCGAACAAACCGGGCAAATGATCTAATACCTTGGCATCACCATCAACCTTGACCTTATTTGATTTCATCAGGTCGTTCATTGATATTTTACCTGCAAGGAAAGTTAACAGATCCGGCTTACTGATATCCAGTGTGACGTCAGCGTTCTTGGCTGTGACGTCTAGAGTATTGAATACCCCGTTGTGCAGATCGACAGTAAATTGTTTGTCATCAGCCAAGTTTAGGTTAATGACATAATTACCCACTTTCTCAGCTTTGACTTGGTCAATAATCATGCCCAAATAAGGCATCAGCATATCCCCTGACAGAGCGGCAATAACTTCTGGTGAAGCCGTCGATAGGTTGTTCGGTACGTTACCACCCATACGTAGCTCCTGTGCACCTGACAAGTAGAGATTTCGAGTCAGCGTAGTTTCATCCTGATAGCCCAATTGCTCAAGCGCGTCGGCCATCAAGAATGTCGCTTGCTTATTCTCTGGATTCGACGCAACGACGTTGTTCAGCAACTCGGTGGCGAAACGGTAGTCACCTTTGTTGAAACTGTTCAGAGCAGCATCAATGACTTTCTGCTCTCCACCAAATGCCTCGACGTAGCGTTCGCCACGCTCCGCATCTGGGTAAGTTGCCAATTTAGCGGCGTTACCATCAAACCAACCTAGGTTGCGGATATAAGTTGATTTCAAGTTGTTCTTTAGATTGCCGTAGTATGGACGGTTATCCCATTTATTGAACACAGATTCAGGTAACTTAGCATTTTCTGCAATTTCATCGGGACCATAGCCGTAGTTGGCATAACGCATTGTGGTGTCGTAAAGCGACTGATACAAGTCGCGCTGGTCTTTCATGTACTCAACGACTTTGTCATTACCCCATACAGGCCAAGTGTGCGGCCCAAATTGCACTTCCACCTTATCACCCCAACGGCCAATCGCTTGATTCAAGTATTTGGCCCAAGCTGCTGAATCGCGGATCTGAGCTCCACGCAGCGTATAGATATTGTGTTGCAAATGATTCAAGTCTTCAGCCAAGGACATTGCATTCCATTTCGGAATAAACATGACCATTTCTGCTGGAGCCTCGGTATGTGGTACTAGGTAAAATTCAAAATCCACACCGTCAATTTTGACGATTTCACCATCCTTTTCAATAAAGTGATTGGGTATGGGCAGAGATGACTCATCATTGGCCAATGCGGGGCCGAGTGCACCAGTCACAATACCTTTATCATTCACTTTAAGCACATTACCATATTGATAACCTGCGCGACGAGCCATGATGTTGCCACCCATCACGTTCTCACTCACCGCTTCTTCAACGAATCCCACGGGCGCAATGACTGGTAACTTACCACTCTGGACATCTTCTGGCGTAGCAAGACCAGCAGCATAAATGCCTTCAAACCCCCCAAAATGATCGGCATGGCTGTGCGACATGATCACACCTTTGAGTGCACGCTTGCCTCGGTGTTTTTCGTAAAGCGCGATAGACGCATTAAGTGCTTTACCCGAATACTCTACATCATAGAAAACCACACCATTGTCTGTTTCTATGATAGTCAGGTTTGACAAATCTTGACCACGAACCTGATAGATATGCTCACTGACCTGATACAGGCCGCCGCGGTTAACCAATTGAGCATGACGCCACAAGCTCGGGTTAACTGAATCTGGTGACTTCTTATCCTGCATGTAGTTCATTGCGGTCGCGTTAAATACACCGTCGATATTGCCATCATTCAACAGCGGGGCAATAAAACCACGGTCAGCATCTGCAAAAGCGGTTTTATCGTCGAAATTCAATTCTTGATAAACTTTTTCATTGGCCTGTTTGGTAAACGAGGTGGCTTCTTTGGTTTTTGTGTTGAAATCATAAGCCATAACGGCTTGCGATGCGGCCATCATGGAAAGTAGCGCCGAATACGCGAGTATACGAGTCGTTTTCATATAAATGTTTCCTAAGAAAGTTAAAAGATTAAAATTCAGCTTCCAAATTGGTCTCTACTGAGACCAACCGGCATTTGGAGCATCATCCCGCTTTTTTAAACAGGACCTAAGTGATTTCCACTACATAGTTTCCACCAATAATCACTCTTTATTTTAATAGATAACGATAACAAGATCACAACTACCTAACAATCTACTCGTCATTTTTTTCAACTGATTAAATAGCCACTGGCAATCTGTTTTTGTATAGGTTATGTATTCAATGACGACGAATAAATGGCAAAGCCAGCATTAACTTAAATAAAGATAATAGGCCTTGTTGATCAATTCAGTACTAGAAACGTAGTAGCCCTACGCTCTTCTGTGATTTATCCAGTTACCTGACGAACAGGCATACCTAGCCTGCTTATTTTGTTCAACGCTGCAACTCCTGCCATGATTTCACCGACTTGAGCGTTGTAATCACGAAGACTCAGTTTGCCGTTGATGAGTTGCTTATAGTGTAGTGGTCAACTAAAATTGGCCACGGTTTTGTATTCAAGCCAGTATCTTCGCTCTGACTCATTGGGTGTCAGCCCACCGTTATATTGATGTGGTCTTAGCTGACTGTAATACCCCGTCACATATCGCGAAATTTCACTCTTAGCCTCACCGATATCCCGATAGCCGGTCATCGGTATCCATTCTGTTTTTAAGCTTCTAAAGAAGCGCTCCATCGGGCTGTTGTCCCAGCAGTTTCCTCGTCGACTCATGCTCTGCTTAATCTGATAACGCCAGAGCTGTTGGCGGAAGCGGCGGCTGGTATAGTGGCTTCCTTGGTCACTATGGAACATTAGGTCTTTCGGCCTTCCTCGCGCCTCAAAGGCCATGGCTAGTGCCTTGCTTGTTAGCGCACTATCGGGCGAAAATGACATCGCCCACCCCACCGGTTTCCGTGCAAACAAGTCCAGAACAACGGCAAGGTAAGCCCATCGTTTGCCTGTCCACACATAGGTCACATCGCCACACCACACTTGATTGGGAGCCGTCACAGCAAACTGGCGGTCAAGGAGGTTAGGGATGGCGACATGCTCCTTGTCTGCCTTTTTGTAGCGATGTTGCGGCACCTGGCAGCTCACTAGCCCCAGCTTCTTCATCAGCCCTGTGGCACGATAGCGCGTCAACCTCACGCCAGCAGTCGTTACCATATCAGTCAGGGTTCTGGCACCCGCTGACCCATTGCTGGCTTCATAAGCCTCCCGCACCAAGCTGTGCAGTTTTACCTGTTTCGAGTCAATGGTGGTAGGTCTGCCTCGCCAATACTTGTAACTGCTGCGGTGAATACCAAATACTGAACAAATCCGCTTTACGCTATGGCTCTTCCTGAGTTTCTCGACTAACGAGAACTGTTCAGTGAGTCTGACATCAAGAGAGCCGTAGCCTTTTTCAAAATGGTGTTCTCTTCTTCAATGCGGCGGATTTTCTTCTCCAGCTCGCGGATCCGCTGTTGTTCGGGGGTGAGCGGTGCGCCTTTGGGTGATACGCCTTGCTGCTCCTGTCGAAGCTGGTTAACCCACTTTCGCATGGCTGAATTACTTACGCCCATCGCGCTTGCTGCCTCAGTAACGCTGTAGCCCTGTTTCGTTACCAGTTGTGCAGCTTCTAACTTGAACTCTGCACTGAATGTCGGTCTTGTGTTCTTCATTTCTACCACCTTTTTTCTGGAAGTCAGTCTATCACTTCCTCTATTCAGGTGGCCAAATTTACTATGCCACTACACACTTCTAACTCTAAGTAATAAAGTTGCATACTGCTGTTGTTGCAATTATGCTTTTTTAACCGCCAGATTTTGAAAACTGATTATGGCAAAAAGCAAATATGCACCCTCTGAAGCCAAGTATAATCGTTGGATTAAAGAGGGCCGAGGTCAAGGTGATGGAGCCAATTACCTGCCTTGGCTTACCGTTAGAGATGTGCCTTCTGATGGCCGTTCTCATCGAGTCTTTGGCCATAAATGTCAACGTACTCATCAGTTACTTTCTGATGTTGAGTTAGCTGTTTTCTTGTCTCTTGAGTGGAAGGCGGATGTTGTCGATATTCGGGAGCAGTTTCCGCTTGAACGAGAGGATACACTGATAATTGCCTCTGAAAATGGTATTCGTCATCCATCAGATAGCGGCGTACAGCTATATATGTCGTCAGATTTTCTGGTTGATTCTCTTGACCCTCAATGTCCTAGATATGTCATTCAAGCTAAGCGATCGGAAGCTTTAAAAGATCCTCGTATTTTCGAAAAGTTAGAAATTGAACGGCGATTCTGGAAAATGAAACAAATACCTTGGTTTCTGGTGACTGAGCATGATGTTTCTCCGACCCTTGTGCAGAATATTAGCTGGATCTATCCCTTAGAAAAGGATGACATAGAAGATGAGTTTTTAGTTGATAAAACAGCTTATTACAGTGAAGTGTTTTACCGTAATGAGAGGAAATTCGTAACCGATATTTGTAAGGATATTGACCGTACATATAACCTACCAGATGGTTCTTCTATCTATGAAATTAGGCAGTTACTCGCAAATCGTTGCTTTTATTTTGATATGTCTCAGCCATTTCACCAACTCATAGGTAAAGATCTTGTGGCCGAAAATATGGGGAACTTAATCGGAGCTCGTCATGTTTCGAATCAATGATGTATTGGAGTTTGATCAGGAACGTTTTCGAATTCTACGTCGATTGGGAGATGCGTTTGTTTGGATATCAATCGACAGTCCTAGTCATTTCCCCGCGCTAATTGATTTAGATACGTTAACTGAAGCCATTCATAATGGGGCTTTGCGTAGGGTTGATGATCCATATACGGATTTAATACTGTCATCGCCACCCGACGGCAGCGTAGCCCAAGTGAAAAGGGATCAAAATTACGAGCTGATTGGCCCAATCATTGAGAGCGATGATTTTTTCCTTCCTAAGGTCAGAGCTAAAGCCATCGAAGATGTGATGTCTAACAATAAGACAACTAAGCAAACGTTGTATCGGCTTATTCGACAGTATTGGAAAAGAGGCCAGATCCCTAACGCATTACTCCCCGACTATAAAAACTCTGGCGCGAAGGGCAAAAAGCGAATTCCAGGAGAGAAAAAGCTCGGTCGTCCTCGGAAGTATGAACCTGGGACTGGCGTCAATGTTGATGAACTCATTGAAAAATTGTTCAGGATAGCCATTCAAAAATATCTTCTTACCGACAAGGGCTACTCATTTCCTTATGCCCACAGGCGCTTTAAGGATATGTATGAGGCTTACTTTCCTGATATTCCAGAAGAGGAAATTCCGACGAACTGGCAGATGAAGCATTTCTATCAGCGTGAATATTCTCAAGTTGAAAAAATTAAAAGCCGAGTCAATCGAAACAAGTACAACAAAGACATTCGTCCGTTGACAGGCACTGCAAATTTGCATGCATTAGGTCCTGGCTCTCGTTTTGAAATTGACGCGACCATCGCTGATATTTATGTGGTCTCTGATGCAAATCGAAGCTGGATTGTTGGACGACCAGTTGTCTACATTGTCATTGATGTTTTCAGCCGACTTGTCGTTGGGTTCTACATCGGCTTTGAAAACCCATCTTACGTAGCTGCAATCCAGGCCATAAAGTCGGCTATGACTGACAAAGTAGAACTTTGTCATCAGTTTGGATTGGATATTGAAGCGGAAGATTGGCCAGCAATTGGCTTACCGGATTGTATTCTAGCTGATCGGGGAGAACTGCTCGGGTACCAGATAGAAAATCTTGAAAAAAGCTTCTCTATTCGAATTGAAAATACGCCGCCATTTCGTGGTGATGCCAAAGGCATTGTTGAGCAGAACTTTAATGTCTTGCAGGCTGATTATACTCCCTTTGCCCCTGGCGTTGTGACAGGTAACACCGTAAGAAAACATGGGGGTAAGGACTATCGTCTTGATGCCAAGCTGTCTATATCTGATTTTAAAGAAATCATAATTTCTTCAATTATTTATCATAATAAATATCATGTGTTGAAAAAGTATGATCGGTCTGCCGATATGCCAGTGGATCTTCCCAATGTTCCATTAGAATTGTGGAACTGGGGAGTGAAGAATCGTACTGGACGTTTGCGCGCCGCTTCAGAAGCGTCAATCAGGTTGAGTTTACTCCCGAGAGAAAACGCTACTGTTTCAACGTTAGGAATTTGTGTTTTCGGTGTTTATTACACTTGTCAGGAGATGATTGCAGAAGGTTGGATGCACAGAGCAAAGGAAGTTTCTCGACCTGAAAAAGTGGTTGTTGCCTATGATCCTGATTCTGCGTACGAAATTTATTTATTTCCTTATACCAATAGTGCTGAACATTGGATTTGTAAACTTTCAGAACGTTCTAGAGAGTTTGTAAATTGTTCCTTTTGGGAAGTGTGGCAGCGCCAAGAGCAGTTGAAGGTTACTGCGGCTAACAGTCGCATTAGAGCTAGCAAGCATAAAAGAGAGCATGAACGTCGAGTCATAGACAAAATTCAACAGGCAGAAAAATTGAGTCCTGATGTATCGGCTCTGACCAAGGCTGAACGGATAGCTGCAATTAGGCCCAATCGCAAAGCAGAACTTCAAGATGAGCGGGAAGCGCGAAAACCTCGTGTCCCTGAGAATCCTGAAGGAACGGCAGAGGTCATCCCTTTGCCTAATGTTGTTCAGGAAAACTACGATTACCCTAGTTATGTTGATGAGTTATTTGATGACGAGGATGGTAACGAATGAGTCTGCCAAGTGAGTACGTTACTGCAGTCTATCAGGATACTGGCAACGGCTCCTATAAAGGCAACCCATTTATTGAGGCTCTTCCTCCAATAATGGAGATCAAACAGCTAAAAGAAGGCTTGGAAGGCAAAGTTGATTTTTCATTGGAGTATTTACGGGAAAAACCACGTCAGCGTGCACATATGGTTGCTTCGTTGCTGGATGATTTTTTTCAGCCACTATCCCAGCACGTTCTATTGGAAGAGCGCATATCCATAATGATCCGCCGAGGATATGTGAGCAGGAACCTTCAGGATGGTTCTCTCAACCAACATCTTCAAAATGGCTATGAGCGTGTGATGTCTGGCTCATTACAGAGTTATAAGTTCAGAAATGTGCTAACGACTGCAACCTGCTTATCACTGATTGGTTGTTCAGGTAGTGGCAAAAGCTCGACTCTCGATCGTATTTTGGCCACTTATCCGCAAGTTATTTATCACGAGAAACATAACTTTTTCCAACTGAGTTATCTGAAAATTGAGTGTCCAAATAACGGGTCACAGCAAAGTCTATGTTTGAACTTTTTTAGGGAAGTCGACAAGCGCCTAGGCACAAAATATGAGTCTGATTATGGCGGGAAACGACATGGCGTCCCTACTTTGCTAGCACTGATGAGTCAGGTTGCTAACCAGCGCGCGATTGGTGTTTTGGTGATTGATGAAATCCAGCGGTTAAAGATTCGTAAGGCCGTCGGTCGAGAGCAGATGCTGGAATTCTTTGTTGAATTAGTCAATACCGTTGGGATCCCTGTCATACTTGTTGGAACACCGAAAGCCCGCCCCTTATTTGAGATCGAGTTACAGTCGGCAAGAAGAACAACTGGGATTGGTTCATTGTATTGGCAGCCCATGCCGCAATATCCAGACAACCCTGCGGAAAGAAGCGAGTGGGAAGCTTTTACTAACAAGTTATGGCGTTACCAATGGTTGACTCGGCGTGACGAAGTCCTTACCGATGAAATAAGAGATTGTTGGTATGAGCTATCGCAAGGTGTGCTAGATATTGTCGTTAAACTCTTTGTTCTGGCGCAACTGAGGGCGATAGCTTCCAAATTGGAGCGTATAACGGTGAAGGTTTTGCGATCTGTTTATGAGACCGAGCTAAAGCCCGTACATCCAATGCTGCATGCGATTCGCCGAGGGAATCCTAACCTTATTGCTAAGTACTCCGATTTGCGGATCGAGGACATCGATAAGCGACTTCTGACTCTTCATCAAAAAATCCAAGCGTTACCCGAAGAACCTGAATTACCGTTTAGCAATAATGAGCAAGCTATGCGCCTCTATAATTTGCTTGTTCAAATGGATTGTCGTTCAGATTTGCTAATACCTTTAGTAGAAAAAATTTTTATTGAGCGACCTAAATTGACGCTCAGAAATATGATGCCGATAGTGTTGGAATGGTATGAAAATGGAAAAGAACAGCCTACTAATGCGCCCAAACCCGCCAAGGCTGCTTTAGTTAAACGCACTGATTGGAACACGTTGGAAAGTGATGACTTAAGGTTTATCTACTCTCAGGTAGGAAAATCAGAAAGTATTTACGAAGCGCTTAAAGATAATGGGCTTGTCTTAGACCTAAAAAAGGTTAATTGAGTGCTTGGTTTTCCCGTTCCGTATCCAGAAGAGCTGATTTATAGCGTCGTGGCAAGGGCGAGAACTCATAGTGGCATTACTTCACCCAAACAACTCCTTGATGAAATCTTCGAAAATCGAAAGGTTACTGCTACCGTTGATTTGCCAAGCCATTTAACTGCTATATCGAATCAATACCCCGAATCATTGAGCCTGACTGCACATTCATTGATGTATAACCATACGCTGTTCCCTCTGTATGCGCCCTTCATTGATGAACAACGGCGCCAAAATTGTATGAATTGGATGGCGTTGCAGTCCAACGGCAGAGCTCATTTAGCGCTTGGAATAAACGCATCAGTTGTTAAAAGAAGCCAATTTCTGCGTTATTGCCCTCAGTGTTTTAATGAGCAGGTACAGCGGCACGGAGAACGGTTTTGGGAGAGAATGTGGCAGCTCCCCTACGCTAATTGGTGTGTCAAGCACAGTACTCCATTGTATGCGTTTTCGATAGTTCCTCATCATGAACACCGTCACTTGTTTTATGCTGCAGATGTGACTACTGAAGATAGGCTTTTAGGCGAGTATGAAATTGAAAGCCTACGGATTGGCCAATTTGCGACTCAATTAATGCAAATTAAGCCTCAAGAATCTCCAACGTATTTTCAATGGGACTGTTTTTACCATGAGTTGCTTGTTGATGCTGGTTGTAAGTATGGTAAGAAAGTTAAGCATGACGAGGTGTTGCAGCGCATCAGGTCGTTATGGCGTGAAGAATGGTTGTCCTACGTCAAACTGACATTGACGCAAAGTGACACATGCTGGGCGAGAACAATCTTAAGAAAACATCGTAAGTCCTTTAGTTTCATTCAGCATTTCATCATACAGAGTTGTTTACTGAGTAAAGACATCCCTCTCTCAGAAGTGTTGGAAAAAGTAAGATCCTACCCTAAATATAAAAGAATATCTCAAGTTATTCATTATATAAATCAAAAAGATAAGTCAAATAGAGAAAGGTGGTTTTGGCTCCTGAAAGAACTGGGTTGTAAACAGGCTCGGTTATGTGGTTCTCAGGATTTATACATGTGGTTATACCGGCACGATTATGAATGGTTGATGAGGATCAATAAACGTTACCAGAGAACAATCACTTATGAAGATAAGCGTGTAAATTGGCAGCAAAGGGATAGAGCCTTGGTCAGAGGATTATTTCGACTGCTCCACGGGTTCGATGAGGTGCTTGATGCTCCTCGGCTATCGAGTACCTATCTACTATCCCAATTAGGGCTTGGGACTTTGTCAGCGAAGCAATACAGAAAATTGCCTTTAACGGCTGCGTTTTTATCAAAGTACTCAGAATCGATTTATCAGTATCAAATTCGCAGATTGACCCGCCAGTATATAGATTTGTTGCAGCGGCATATCAAAATTGAAAGATGGAAATTACTTCGATGTGCTGGACTTAGTGAAGAGCGTTTACAGCCTTTAACGCAGAGTTTTTTGTCAGGAATATTGGAAGGTAAATGGACGACTACAGATTTAAGCACATCCCCCAAGATGCCTTAGTCTTGGGCATCGGCTCACTTTTTAAGAAGAATAGTAACCAATATTGGGGGGTTAACCTCAGCTTATCAAAGAAGGTCGACCGTCCATCAATCCCATTGGCCGGTGCCCCACTAATTAGGCGATTTAAAACCTTAAGCGCTAACCAATCCAACTCCACAAAGGGAAAATTGCTGACTTTTGTCGTCGACAATGCACAACAATGGAACAAAAAGCGGTTAAAGGAGTATCCCGCTCTCAGTTTAATCAGTCGAGTTCAAAACACAGAGCAGTGGTGCTTTGAAATCACAAATTCAGACGGAAAAGTCATCTACTTGCCGCAGTTTGAGTTGGCTCGCGTTTTATTCCTTCATGACAACTACATGTCTCGTATCTGTTTAGAACACGATAAATTATCGAGTGATTTTAATATCAGTTATACGGATGATGGCGGCTGGCTCATTGAGGCAATGCCTTCCTCCAGCTACCCGTTAGCGTCGTACAATGATGAGAAATGCAGACGATTTTTGAGTTGGATCTTAATGGACCCTCAGGCTCGTGCTTCTTTTGAAAGCATGCATCAAGTGATGATGAAAGAACACCAAAGTCGTGGGCAATATCAGATGTGGGATTTTTCTTTTTTACCGCCGAGTTTGGAAGGCGTTAAGCTGGAAGTTGCAGGATGGCATGATTGGAATACCGACAGTTTTTTTGTCTGGGAAATCCGTCGTATTGAAGATTTGCCTGCGGACATGCCCGACGACATTGATTTTTTCCATCCAGATTTCGAGCGTTCGATTACTGGGAAAGGCGGTGGAGCCTACGCGGCTAAGCCCGATCGGCTGGATACTCACGAAATTGATGCTGACGAAGATGCAGATCCAAATAAAAATAGAATTGTGCTAGATACTGACTCGGTAAGCCTGACATTTAAAAAACCTTTCAAAACCAATAGGAAGACTAGCAAGTCTAGAAGGACGCCTCGTGGTGTTCCTGACGACAGTGAGCCTGGTGAATTATCTCCGCAAGTATCTCCGAACGATGATGCTCCTACTGGATCAATTCCTGGGGCTGACTTCGATGTGTCTAATGATGAAAGCGATGATGCCCATCTATACGCAAACAAGTTTAGTTGTTTCTTTAAGATGATTGAGCGCCTAGAAAAAAATCATGGCTGTCAGGTTCATCGATACCCATTAAGAAAGCTTCCTAAGGTTGCAGGTTGTAAGAAGCACATGTTAGCAGACAATGCCAACCCGAGGTGTTTAGCTCTGATTGAACTTACTTATCAGGAAAAGCGGTGTTATATCGTAGAGGTGGATACATCCGACGCAAAAGCTGCTCTGTCTACAATGATTTTAAGGCTTAAAAACGCTGAGAAATTGCTCGTGCACCTAGATGAACTAGAACAGCTGCTGGTCAAAAAGTCGATAAGCTGGCCTCGTGACTACCTGCAACAAATTTGTGGAGAGGGAAACTTTACCGGAGTGTCGCATCCTTCTTGCAAACATAAGGGATCGATAGACCCTGCTGACATTGATAAGTGGGCTGAGAGATTGATTGTGTGGTTAGAAGAGTAATTGTAGGTAAATAAAACCCCATGTCATTAGTTATGCATTTGATTTATATGCCTTTATTATTTTTGTTAAAGCAAATCTAAATTCCCTGTGCTTTTCTTCATCAAGTTCAAGCACTTCAAAAAGTAGATTGAAAAAATTACTTTCGTTAGAAGATTCCTTTTTTAAAATATTCATACAGTGAATTATTGTTTCTTTCTTTGGTGAGCTGGTTCCTGATAAGTATTTCGAAATCTGAGCTTGGCTTTTCCCTATTCGCCCCGCAAACTCAATTTGGCTTAAGCCTGATGCTCTATATGCTTCTCTGATTATCTCTGATTCCATCATGATTACGTGTGTTCTGTGGTGGTGTAAAAATTGAAATTATTCATTATATGAATTATAATGTACAGATTAATTGATATATTTTTTCTTTACTTCATACTCGTATTTATGACTGATAAACTACGGGAAGTAGTTTTTGGGGTGCATCATGGCAAGAGCTGATTTGGTACTTAATCTAGTTGAAACGGGTATTAAGGGAGATTTGCCTCGTTTTAAGAAAACAGCAGAAGCTATTGCTGCTGAAGCCTCGGCTCGTCGTCAGTACCATTTGGCTGACAAGCTAAAAAATATTCTTACGAGTACAGCCACGGTTGAAGGTCGTCACTTCACATTTGATTCAAGCCTTCAAAATTCGTTCTATGAGATTCGGACGCAAAAAACGTTTGATGATCTTACTCTTCCGGAACAAGTTGTTTCTACTTTTCAAGAAGTTGTTGAAGAGCATGCACGTAAAGATTTACTACGCTCATACAATTTAGAGCCTCGACATAAGATTTTGTTGTCCGGACCACCAGGGAACGGAAAAACGACATTGGCAGAGGCTTTAGCTAATCATCTGTCAGTTCCCTTTTTTACTGTTAAATATGAAGGGATTATTAATCGATTTCTTGGCGAAACCGCGCAGCAAATCGACAAATTGTTTGAGCATATAAAAAACCAACGATGTGTTCTTTTCTTTGATGAGTTTGATGCTATCGGCAAGGAAAGAGAGGATGTAAATGACAATGGTGAGATGAAACGGGTTGTTAACTCACTTTTGAAACAGATTGATCTATTACCAAGTCATGTTGTGGTTATTGGTGCTACGAACCATGAATCAATGCTCGACAAGGCGATTTGGCGCAGATTCCAAGTGCAAATTGAGGTCCCTAGTCCTACACAACGTATGGCTACAAAATGGTTTGAGGAATTTGAATGCCGTATTGGACATTCTTTAGGCCTTGCTCCCAGTACTATGGCTCGTCGATTGATGGGCTTAAGTTTTGCTGAGTTGGAAGAGTTTGCCTTGGATGTCCAAAGAAAATATGTACTTGGTTTGCCGGAAAGTGAGAAGAACATAAAGGCTATTACTTCAAATTGTCTCAATGTTTGGAGTAAGCGGGTAAAAAATAAATAAAATAGTAAGTTAGGAAGTATGATGGAAAGGAAGCCGATATTAACTTTTTATGAGCCTAAGAAAGATTTACAACGTAATAAGTTACCTAATCCTGTTGGTAGTGAGTTGCATGGGCCTGGTATTGCAGCACAAGCCAACAAGATATTTCCTAAAATTGAGGAGCTTACAAAAAAGTTTTCGGAAAATATTCATTTATCTGATACGCCAGATGGAATGTTGCCAGAGAAAGTTCTGGTGTTGGAAATCGCGGGTAATATTCAAAATCTAGCAAATGCCCTATCAAAAGTTCCTGGGTTTGAGGTTCTTTCTGAGTACATTATTGATAGCGATTTCCAAGACGAAGAATACTATTTATTAAATAAAGATAAAATAAAGCCATCTGGTAAAAATGCTTATTTAACAATGAGTAATCAGGCTGGATTGGCATCGCTACATGCGATGTGGCGAAAGTTTAAAGAATCAGGCTATATCGAGGTTGGTTTTACGCCTTTAAGAGAGGCATTTCTTCAGCTTAATGACATACGTTTTTGGGAAACTAAGGACCGATTAGCGAATACATACCTACTTGAAGATTGGCAATATCGCTTAGAAGATGCAGCACAAGGATTTGGTCAGAATGTTTCTTTTGAAATCGAGCTTTGGTATAGAACATCTGGTGATTTGCGCGCAAAGGCGGAGGGATATATTCGGCGTGTCATAAGTGCATGTGGCGGTGAAATTTTAGGTGGTTTTGTTCATGACGGTATCAGTTACCACGGATTAATCGGTCGTTTACCTATAGAACAAGTTCAAGCGGTCGTTGAAACTGCTGGTGCGGCTCTTGAACTGATGCGTTGTGATGAAGTTATGTTTTTCAGGCCATTAGGTCAATGTGCCATGCCTGTAAATAATGACTCTCTTGAAGAAAGTGTAAAGTTTGAGCCTTTGGTATTTGAGCAGCAGCAGCCAATTGTTGCCTTGTTGGATGGGTTGCCTCAAGCAAATCATGAAGCATTGCGAGAAAGAATTTGGGTTGATGATCCTGATGATTTTGAATCCTTATACCAATCGCGATCTGAACATATGCATGGTACTTCAATGGCATCGATCATTATCCATGGTGATCTTAGTCAGAGAGGGGAACTTTCCTTAGATCGCCCGTTATATGTAAGGCCAATATTGGCGCCGGAACATCAACAACTCAATGGAACCCGAGTTGAGCAAATACCATCAACTTACTTACCTTTAGATCTCGTACACAGAGCGGTAAAGCGGATTAAAGAAGGTGAAAACGGCAGTGGTCCCGTTGCCCCTGAAATTGTAATTATCAATTTATCGGTGGGTGACCCATATCGTTTATTTGATACCCAGATGAGTCCTTGGGCCAGAATGATCGATTGGTTATCGTTTAAATATGGCGTTCTGTTTGTTGTTAGTGCAGGCAATATGTCACAAAGCCTTCTCTTAGAAGGCGTGACCGAACATGACTTCAGACTTCTTTCTCCTGACGAAATCGAGGCTCATGCTATAAATGCTATTGCTAAGCAAAAATTTGAACGCCGTATGATGTCTCCCGCCGAGGCCATAAACGTTTTGACGGTGAAATCGTCTCATGCTGATTGTTTTGATGGAAATCTCCCACCTAATCAAATAGATGTTTTTTGTTCTGAAGGCATGTTTAGCCCAATCAACCCTATTACACTTGGTAAAAAGAACTCTGTTAAGCCAGAGGTATTAATGCCTGGTGGAAGACAAACCTACATAAATAAAACGCTTTTAGCTAAAGATGATGTCGTTTTAGCTGTTTCACAAACCAATAGATTTGGCCCTGGCGTTAAGTCTGCACTACCGTCGTCGTCGCCTGGGGATGTTAGTAGTTACGGCTTTACATCTGGTACTAGCAATGCTGCCGCGTTAGCTTCTCGTCGGCTGGCGTTTCTATATGAAACATTGCAGGAAATAAAAGAACTGGGTGACGCGAGTGCATTATCCTTTGCTCCTGACTCCGTAATTCTTAAGGCTCTGTTTGTTCATGGCGCTGAACACCTTGAGCAGACAAAGGAAGTCATTACAAAACATCTAAAAAATAAAAGTAATAGTAGAATTTTTAAGTCTGAGTTGAATCAATATCTTGGATTTGGTGTTGTTAATGAAAACCGAATTCATGGGTGCCAATCAAATCAAGCTACATTGATATACACGGGAGTTGTACGAGATGGTGAAGCCCATGAGTATGAGTTGCCTCTTCCACCAAGTCTCGCTGCAAATACTGCTAATCGTCGTTTAATTGTAACCGTTGCATGGATGGCTCCAGTTAATCATGGTCATCAAGATTATAGAGGCGCACAGCTGTGGGCAACGCCGGCATCTAAATTAATCAATGCAAACGATCCTGACTATTACTTTCATCACTTGAAAAATGGAACCGTTTTTCATGAGGTTCGGTTAGGTGCTAAGGCCGCGAGTTTTACGAAAGGCGATAAGTTGGCTATACAGCTTCACTGCAATGCTAGAGCTGGATTTGATGGACTAGAAGTTCCATATGCTCTTGTTGTTACATTGGACACTCCTGGAACCGACCTACCTATATATGAAGAAGTGAAAAATGAGCTGGAATTGACGGTGTCGTCGAAACAGAGCCAGAATGCATAGCTGTAATGAGTAGGGCTGCCCTGATAGCGACAGGGATTGAGTCATCGGGTATTTCTCAGAGGAGAGTTTATGGATTGGACGGTACTTCTTGGCTCTGGTGTACTCGGAGCCCTTTTGACAAAGGTACTTGATACTCTCTGGCTTCAGAAAGTTTTACAATCTGCTGAAAAGAGGAAGTGGTTGAGAGAAAAGCGCCTAAAGGCATATTCTGATTTAGCAGCTGAATTACTAACGTTAGGCAGAAAAAGTGATTTGAGGGAAAATGCGTTCGATGGGTACGCTATCGCAGCCGAAGCAATTGTTCTTACCGATGACGACGCATTGGCTCTTGAACTCGAAGAGTTTTTCACATGGCTAGCCAACATGTACAAAGAGGCTAGTGTGCCAGAACATAGTGATGGAAAGAGAAGTGAAGAAGAGCTGGCGGGGGCTTACAAAATGCTTTACGCCAAGTCTAGACGACTTGTAAAAGAATTGAGAGAGTCCCTCCTGAAAGGGTGATGCTGCACTCATCGATGCCACAACTATGAGTTGATTGTTAGTTGTCTTATTACTCAGGATGATATTTTATTACTCCATATTTGGATCTTTTTAGCACGATAAAACGGTTCAGTATGAAACTATATTTTTTATAGCGGAAAGTTTTACGCCCAAGAAATGGGCTGTATAGCACTTTCTAGTATGAAACTTTATTCCTATCCAACACCATACCAGAAAAAGCAGCCTCTCTAACGGCTGCTTTTTTTTATGCCTGCCGCTTTTTCACTACGCTTTCTATTTTTTCTTCTCGAGTTCCTTGACCTGTGTCTAACACACAGGTTTATAGTCAAGGCATGAGCTTAAAAAATGTCTTGTTGGAGTGGATATGCGCGTCAATCAACTAGCAAAGAATCTCAATATCACGGGTGATACCGTGCGCTTCTATACCCGCATCGGCCTGCTGAGCCCGGCTAAGTCTTCGGTCAACGGCTACAAGGACTACAGCGACAAGGATCAGTCGCGTATGCAGTTCATCTTAAGCGCCAGAAACCTGGGATTTAGCGTCGATGAGATCAAGGTGATCTTCTCGCGCACGGATCAGGGCGAGAGCGCCTGTGGCCTGGTACGGCAGATGATTCAGCAGAAGCTAGAGGAGACAGAGAAGCAGTTTGAAGAGATGGTGAAGCTGAGACGTAAGCTGTCGAATGCTGTGGAAGATTGGTCCCACAAGCCGGACAAGGCGCCGACCGGCAATATGATCTGCCATCTAATCGAAGGCACTTATACAGAAAGCAGTCAGTTAGATGCCAATCGTGAATCAAGCATGATGCCTAGCCTGGAGGATTGAAGATGGACACCAACAGAGTACAACTCAATATCATAGGCGCCGGCTGTGCCAGCTGCGTCGGTAAGATAGAGAAGGCATTAAATTCTGTCCCCGGTGTCGACTCGGCCGAGATGAACTTTGCCGAGCGCATCGTCGAAGTATCTGGAACGGCAACGCCGCAGCAGCTAATTGCGGCCGTCGAGGCGGCGGGTTATAACGCGACCCAGCTGCAGGCCGAGGCGGGTAATGATGCCATGGATGAGAAGGAGCAGGCGGATCTCGACTATTACCGTAGCCTGCTGCGCCATACCTTTATTGCCTTGTCTGTGGGTATTCCCTTGATGATCTATGGTCTGTTTATCGGCGAGATGACGGTAACGACCACGAACGAGCAATTAGCCTGGGGGCTGGTGGGCTTGGTGACCCTGAGCATCATGCTCCTGTCTGGTAAACACTTCTATGTGGGGGCGTGGAAATCCTTTGTGCACCACAACGCCAACATGGACACGCTAATCGCCTTAGGCACAGGCACAGCCTGGCTCTATTCTATGCTGGTGGTCGCCTTTCCAACCCTGCTGCCCGAGATGGCACGTCACGTCTATTTTGAGGCCACGGCGATGATCATAGGTTTGATCAACTTAGGTTTAGCGCTGGAAGTAAAGGCCAGGGGCAAGACCTCGGAGGCAATCAAGCGTTTGATCGGTTTACAGGCCAAGACGGCGCGGGTGATACGCGACGGCAAGGAGCTGGATATCGACATCGCTCAGGTGCTGCAAGGCGATAAGGTACGGGTGCGCCCCGGCGAGAAGATCCCCGTCGATGGTGTGGTCATCGAGGGCGCCACCATGGTGGATGAGTCTATGCTGACCGGCGAACCTATGCCGGTTGAGAAGGCTATCGACAGCGAAGTTGTCACGGGGACCCTAAACAAGTCTGGCTCCATCGTCTTTAGCGCGACCCGAGTGGGTAAAGACACTGCCCTGGCCAGAATCATCGCCATGGTGAAGCGGGCGCAGAACTCTAAGCCGCCAATCGGTCGGCTTGCCGATGTAATTGCCAGCTATTTCGTTCCTGCCATCATGATCATCGCCATCGTTAGCGCCATGGTGTGGTTTAACTTCGGCCCCGAGCCTTCCATGGTGTTTGCCATCGTCTCGGCCACGACTGTGTTGATCATCGCCTGTCCCTGTGCCCTGGGGTTGGCTACGCCTATGTCTGTCATGGTGGGTGTGGGCAAGGCGGCCGAATCTGGGGTGCTGATCCGTAACGGCGAGGCACTACAAACCGCCTCTAAGATCAGTGTCATGGTACTGGATAAGACGGGCACTATTACTCAGGGCTCACCTCAGGTTACAGATGTGGTGGTGACTCAGGTGTCTTCCTGTGGCGAGGACGAGGTATTGGCCCTGGCGGCCGGTATCGAGCGACACTCTGAGCATCCCCTGGCCGAGGCGATTGTCGAGACGGCTAACAGCCGCGGCATACAGATGGAGGCTGTCGAGGACTTTAATGCCATCTCCGGGCGCGGAGTCGAGGCCAAATTGAATGGGCAGACGCTGCTGTTTGGTAATCAGGCGCTCATGCAGGACTTCGGCGTGGATACCCAGGCCTATCAGGCCAAGGCGCAGCAGCTGGCGGCGGAGGCCAAGACGCCCATGTATCTGGCGCAGGAAAATGAGCTTATTGCCATCATAGCGGTGGCAGACCCTATCAAGCCTGACTCGGCCGAGGCGATCGCCCGGCTCAAGCACAGTGGCATCAAGGTGGTGATGTTAACCGGAGATAATCAGGCCACGGCCGCGGCGGTGGCGGCTAAGGTTGGCATAGAGACGTTTTTTGCCGAGGTGATGCCCCAGGATAAGGCCAGTAAGGTCGCCGAGCTGCAGCAAGAGGGTGAGGTAGTGGGCATGACGGGGGATGGTATCAACGATGCCCCGGCACTGGCATTGGCTAATGTGGGCTTTGCCATAGGTACGGGTACGGATGTGGCCATTGAGAGTGCCGACATCACCCTGATGCGAGGCTCCTTGCACGGCTTGGCCGATGCGATTGCGGTCAGCAAGGCGACGCTGAGAAATATCAAACAGAATCTGTTTGGCGCCTTCGTCTATAACGCCGCCGGTATTCCCATTGCCGCCGGGATCCTCTACCCCATGTTTGGCTTACTGCTCAATCCTGTGATTGCCGGTGCGGCCATGGCCTTCTCATCGCTAACCGTGGTGAGCAACGCCAATCGTCTGCGTCTGTTTAAAGCCAAAGCGCATTAGGAGGCTGGTATGTTATTTATCAATCTGTTCTGTCTCGCCCTGATAGGTTTTATTGTCTGGTGGTTTTGGCTCTACTCGCCCGAGGCACCCGTGAGCCAGGAGGGCATAGAGATAGTGGTCAAGGATGGAGTCTATACGCCGTCGCGTATCAAGATCCCCTCGGGGCAGGCGACTTCACTCACCTTTTTGAGGCAGGATAAGTCAGCCTGTTCGGCGACCCTACAGCTGCCGACGCTGGAGATCAGTGAGGAGCTGGCATTGGATAAGCCTACGGTTATTAATATTCCGGCCATGACACCAGGAGAATATGCATTTCACTGCCAGATGCAGATGTACAAAGGTGTGCTAGTCGTCGAATGAATGGGGTGAATGAAAGAGTCGATTAAGGTCTGATAGAGGGATTTAGTATAAATAGTAGGGCAAACGCTATTGTCAGGTTTGCCCTATTTTTTATCGGGTGATTTAGAATCGATAACCGAGGGCGAAAGTAAAGGTATGGGTATCGAGTAAATCCATCGCCTGATAGTGATAGGTGAGACCGAGATCCATACCCGATGCGAATTCCATGCGCCAACCTAGTCCTGCCAGTAGGCCGGTACCATCATCTGTGTACTTACGGTCGTTGTCATCTGTATCGGTAAACTCCAGTCGATATTGGTTCGCGCCGAGTTTAAATACCAATCGGTTTCTCTGAGACAGGGGGAGTGTATACAGAGCTGCCGCTCGGAAGCTGCCGACATCATCGAGTTGATTGCCATAAAAGCTAAAGAGGTTGGTGATAAATACATCCTGTCGCATGTAACCCACTTCTACCCCCCATTCTGAACTGAATTGGTAACGGTAGGCGAGATCATAATGGGACTGAATGTCATCACCATCGATGGCTTTGCCCGATGAGACTCTTGATTCACCCATGCCAGCCCCTAGTGACAGGGCGTGATGGTAATCCGACGCGAAAGAGAGAGGTGTAACGAGCAGGCAAGCTGCGGCAAGAAGAGCTTTCATAACAATCCTTTGTAAGTTGATAACGGCAAAATATCGAATCCGACTTATAGCAGATGTCGCCTACAAAGGGTACAGATAATTTGTTTTTGCTTAAAATTATCGTCTGTTAAATTAGTTGTTTTTCAATTATTAATCTAAACATGGTCCGCTTTTAAGCGTTAAAAGCTACTGTTGGCGGTGACTAGTTGCTACTCAGGCTAACAGCGGCTGGGAGCGCTTCTCTATGTGTTGCCACACCTTATCGTGGAAGTAGAACACGACAGTATTGATCGCCGGTTCTATGAGTGCCACGGCGCCACCTATCACAATGCTACCGGTTAACAGGTAGGTGATCCCGAATGCGACACCGAAGTGTAGTACTGCAAAGGTGAGTGTCTTAGCCATGATGCGTCTCCTCTTAGATTTAATTAAATGATAATTATTATCATTTGAGTTGTAAAGTCGGAGAGTGCGATTGGCTTAATGCAGTAAGACGATTAATAAAGATGAGCGAGTCGAGAAAAATGCCCAGAGTGACAGATGCCTTAACTGGCACTCTGGGACGATAGGTATGATTTGGCTATTGATTCTTAATGCGCACCGATTAGCAATGCGCTTAGATTGAGTCGTACGTAGAGACTAGTAATGCCAAGGGAACTTAGAGAAATCCTGATCCCGTTTTTCCAGGAAGGCATCTCGTCCTTCTACCGCCTCGTCGGTACCATAGGCCAGGCGTGTCGCCTCACCGGCAAACAGCTGCTGACCCACTAAGCCATCGTCTGGCAGGTTGAAACCATACTTCAGCATACGCATAGCCGTAGGTGACTTAGAGTTGATCTCTTTGGCCCATCTCAGTGCCTCGGTTTCCAATTCTGCATGGGGGATGGCGCGATTGACCATGCCCATATCGAAGGCCTCATCGGCGCTGTAATTAAAGCCGAGGAAGAAAATTTCCCGGGCGCGCTTCTGGCCAATCATCTTGGCGAGGTAGGCGCTGCCGTACCCTGAGTCGAAGCTGCCGACATCCGGGTCGGTTTGTTTAAATACCGCATGCTCTTTAGAGGCCAGGGTAAGATCGCAGACCACATGCAGGCTATGACCGCCGCCTACTGCCCAGCCCGGCACGACCGCTATTACCACCTTAGGCATGAAACGGATCAGGCGCTGCACCTCTAAGATATGCAGGCGGCCCATGCGCGCCAAGTCGGGCTTATCTGTCTCTTCGCCTTCATACTTGTAGCCATCCTTGCCGCGGATACGCTGGTCGCCACCGGCACTGAAAGACCATTGTCCCTTGGCCGATGGACCATTGCCGGTCAGGAGTACACAACCTACATCAGACCATTGACGGGCATGATCCAGGGCGATATAGAGTTCATCGACCGTCTTAGGGCGAAATGAGTTGAGGCAATCTGGACGATCGATGGCGATACGTACCGTGCCCTGATCCTTCGCCCTATGGTAGGTAATATCTTCGAAATCAAATCCTGACACTCGATCCCATAAGGAGGGATCAAAGATATCGGAAACCTTGTCTGTCATGTTCGTAACCCTATGTGTGTCGCATCGAGAGATGAGCCAAGGCTAGGCTCATTATGAGTAGAGATCAATTAGGCTGCAGAAAACCGTGCGCTGGGCAAAGCTTTCTGTAGCCTATGAGGGATTATCTGAGCTTGTCGCAGATAAATTGCTGGTTATCTTTGCTCAGTTCGTCAAAGCGATTGCTGCTGTTGCCGCAATATTTCTCGGTAAACTCGAGTACCGACTCTTTCGATTCGAGAATATTGTCCAGTGCCGCTAACTCTTTTCGAGTCAGTCGCTCGGCAATCTGCGTCTTGAACATCGCGATGTTCTTGTCGACACGGATGATCTTGGTTCCCGTCATCGAGTCGAGTTTACGTTCGATACGCTTCATCAGGGCATCCGTTTGCGCGATGGGCTCATCGAGTTTGTCTGTCTCGGTCGCTAGATAATAGAGTAATCCTATCCCTGCACCTAAAATAATCCAGCCTCTCATTATTTATCCAACCATGGTGAACAATCAGTATTAGAAATGTATAATAAGCCAGTTTTCATGGAATATTAAAGCTGTAAGGCTGTTAAATATGAACGCAGAATCAAATAAAAAGGATTATTCCAAGGCTGAGCGGATCAAAATTCATCAGCCGGACGAGAATAAATCCGATCGTTTTAATCCCCGCAATCGTATTTATGTTAGAGCAATAGAAGGATTTTGGACTCAGCTACGTCGCCGCTTGGGCTGGGTTGCTATGCTCTTTTTCCTCATTTTGCCCTGGATCCCCTGGGGAGACAGACAAGCCGTCTGGTTTAACCTGGGTGAGCAGAAGTTTCATATCTTCGGCCTAACCATTTGGCCCCAAGACCTTACCTTACTCGCTGCATTATTAATGATAGCCGCGTTTGGTCTCTTTTTTGTGACAACTTATCTTGGCCGTGTCTGGTGTGGTTATACCTGCCCGCAGACGGTGTGGACCTTTATTTTCATCTGGTTCGAAGAGAAATTTGAAGGTGCCCGTAATAAGCGGATGAAGTTAGATCAGATGCCATGGAGTTTTAATAAGGTCTGGCGCAAGACGGCCAAGCATCTCTCCTGGTTGTTGGTGTCGCTACTCACCGCCATGACCTTCGTCTCCTATTTCGTACCGACCACCGAAGTCTATGCCGACGTCTTTAGTGGCAGCGCCTCGGGCGCCATCTATTTCTGGGTAACCCTGTTTACTGTGGCCACCTATGGTAATGCCGGCTGGATGCGCGAGATCATGTGTATCCACATGTGCCCATACGCCCGCTTCCAATCGGCCATGTTCGACAAGAACACCTTTATCGTGGGTTATGACACCAAGCGCGGTGAAGATCGTGGTCCCCGTTCGCGTAAGGCTGATCCTAAGGCCCTTGGCCTGGGCGATTGTATCGACTGCGATCTCTGCGTGCAGGTGTGTCCTACCGGTATCGATATTCGTAACGGTCTGCAATATGAGTGCATCAACTGTGGCTCTTGTATCGATGCCTGTGATACCACCATGGAGCGCATGGGTTACGACAAAGGCTTAATCGCCTACACCACGGAAAACAAACTCGAAGGCGTGAAAGAGAAGGTACTACGACCTAAGCTCCTGGGTTATGGTGCCGTGTTGGCACTCATGATCTTAGTCTTTATCTATGCGACGGTGACCATAGCGCCTGTGCGGATCGATATCATTCGCGACCGTAACCAGCTCTTTAGGGAAAATGATCAAGGTCTAATCGAGAACACCTTTACCCTGAAGATTCTCAATAAGACGGAAGCCAAGCATGAGTATCAACTCAGTGTCGAAGGTCTGCCTGACTATCAGTGGTATGGTCCGCAATCTGTGACCATCGAAGGAGGCGAGGTGCTGACCCTGCCGGTGAGTGTCGCCGTGGATCCTGTTGGACTGTCACGTGCCATGACCAGAGTCGACTTTAAGGTCACTACGGTATTAGACGGTGAGACTGTCGAGGCGACCCAAGAGTCACGCTTCTTTAGCCAATAACCTGGCTGCGACTATTACTAGTAAATAGTAAAAAGTAGCGAAAGATAGGAAAAGGGGCTTTTTAGCCCCTTTTTTGTACGTAATGCCTACTAATTGCCCGCTTAGCCATCAAAGTGTCATTTTCTTTCAAAAAGCCCTTGCGTAAAAGAATCGCCCCCCTATAATGCGCATCCACTGACACGGCGCAGCAACTTCTTCAACTGGTGAAAGCCAGATAAACAGAGGGGTTCAGCCTGGTCAGGGACTCGATTACAGTAGCAGTTAAACGCAATGAGTTGAGTCGGGCAGAAAGTGGTTTAAGGCTTTCAAATGTCGCCTTCTGATTAAAGAATCGACGCTTGAAAAACTTCTTAAAATTAACCCTTGACGCCAACATCGGGAAGTGTAGAATACGCATCCCTAAGCCAACGGCCCGGCGCCAGCGGCGGCATTAAATACGATGCAATGCTCTTTAACAAGATAAAACAAGAAATCTGTGTGGACACTCACAGGTATTGAGTTAATCGAAAACGATTTAAATCTCAATGCAACGATGAGTGTTCATAGCAATATGTACAAACATGTAGATGATTCTTCCGAGTCATTTATGTGAATCAGAATTCATTGAGTCGGACTTAGGTCCACAAAAACTTTTAATTGAAGAGTTTGATCATGGCTCAGATTGAACGCTGGCGGCAGGCCTAACACATGCAAGTCGAGCGGTAACAGAAAGTAGCTTGCTACTTTGCTGACGAGCGGCGGACGGGTGAGTAATGCCTAGGGAACTGCCCAGTCGAGGGGGGATAACAGTTGGAAACGACTGCTAATACCGCATACGCCCTACGGGGGAAAAGAGGGGATCTTCGGACCTTCTGCGATTGGATGTACCTAGGTGGGATTAGCTAGTAGGTGAGGTAATGGCTCACCTAGGCGACGATCCCTAGCTGTTCTGAGAGGATGATCAGCCACACTGGGACTGAGACACGGCCCAGACTCCTACGGGAGGCAGCAGTGGGGAATATTGCACAATGGGCGCAAGCCTGATGCAGCCATGCCGCGTGTGTGAAGAAGGCCTTCGGGTTGTAAAGCACTTTCAGCGAGGAGGAAAGGTTAACGGTTAATACCCGTTAGCTGTGACGTTACTCGCAGAAGAAGCACCGGCTAACTTCGTGCCAGCAGCCGCGGTAATACGAGGGGTGCAAGCGTTAATCGGAATTACTGGGCGTAAAGCGTACGCAGGCGGTTGATTAAGCGAGATGTGAAAGCCCCGGGCTTAACCTGGGAACTGCATTTCGAACTGGTCAACTAGAGTCTTGTAGAGGGGGGTAGAATTTCAGGTGTAGCGGTGAAATGCGTAGAGATCTGAAGGAATACCGGTGGCGAAGGCGGCCCCCTGGACAAAGACTGACGCTCAGGTACGAAAGCGTGGGGAGCAAACAGGATTAGATACCCTGGTAGTCCACGCCGTAAACGATGTCTACTCGGAATTTGGTGTCTTGAACACTGGGTTCTCAAGCTAACGCATTAAGTAGACCGCCTGGGGAGTACGGCCGCAAGGTTAAAACTCAAATGAATTGACGGGGGCCCGCACAAGCGGTGGAGCATGTGGTTTAATTCGATGCAACGCGAAGAACCTTACCTACTCTTGACATCCAGAGAACTTTTCAGAGATGAATTGGTGCCTTCGGGAACTCTGAGACAGGTGCTGCATGGCTGTCGTCAGCTCGTGTTGTGAAATGTTGGGTTAAGTCCCGCAACGAGCGCAACCCTTATCCTTACTTGCCAGCGGGTAATGCCGGGAACTTTAGGGAGACTGCCGGTGATAAACCGGAGGAAGGTGGGGACGACGTCAAGTCATCATGGCCCTTACGAGTAGGGCTACACACGTGCTACAATGGTCGGTACAGAGGGTTGCGAAGCCGCGAGGTGGAGCTAATCTCACAAAGCCGGTCGTAGTCCGGATTGGAGTCTGCAACTCGACTCCATGAAGTCGGAATCGCTAGTAATCGTGGATCAGAATGCCACGGTGAATACGTTCCCGGGCCTTGTACACACCGCCCGTCACACCATGGGAGTGGGCTGCACCAGAAGTAGATAGCTTAACCTTCGGGAGGGCGTTTACCACGGTGTGGTTCATGACTGGGGTGAAGTCGTAACAAGGTAGCCCTAGGGGAACCTGGGGCTGGATCACCTCCTTACCTATACGATTGACTGATATTTGTTGAGTGTTCACACAGATAACTTGTTCTTGTTAGAGCGAGAGGCACGTCCGAGCGACGATGCTTGTTCTTTAAAAATTTGGAAAGCTGATAGTAATAATCGAAAGATTATTGCGAAAAATAATTGAGTTCTCAAAACACACTTTAATCAAGTGACTTGAGTATTCTTTTGGCGAAAGTAGAAACCGTTAGTTGCGATGCGACTCAGATGAAACTCATTTGGGTTGTATGGTTAAGTGACTAAGCGTATACGGTGGATGCCTTGGCAGTCAGAGGCGATGAAGGACGTAGTAACTTGCGAAAAGCGTTGGCGAGCTAGTAACAAGCATTTGAGCTAACGATGTCCGAATGGGGAAACCCGGCACCATAAGGTGTCATCACTAAGTGAATACATAGCTTAGTGAGGCGAACGAGGGGAACTGAAACATCTAAGTACCCTTAGGAAAAGAAATCAACCGAGATTCCCCTAGTAGCGGCGAGCGAACGGGGATTAGCCCTTAAGCCTAGAGGGTGTTAGTGGAATGTGTTGGAAAGCACAGCGATACAGGGTGATAGCCCCGTACATGAAAACTAACTTTAGGTGAAAACGAGTAGGACGGGACACGTGATATCTTGTTCGAATATGGGGGGACCATCCTCCAAGGCTAAATACTCCTGACTGACCGATAGTGAACCAGTACCGTGAGGGAAAGGCGAAAAGAACCCCTGTGAGGGGAGTGAAATAGAACCTGAAACCGTATACGTACAAGCAGTGGGAGCGGTTCTTGAGACCGTGACTGCGTACCTTTTGTATAATGGGTCAGCGACTTACATTTTGTAGCGAGGTTAAGCGAATAGCGGAGCCGTAGGGAAACCGAGTGTTAACTGCGCGTTTAGTTGCAAGGTGTAGACCCGAAACCCGGTGATCTAGCCATGGGCAGGTTGAAGGTTGAGTAACATCAACTGGAGGACCGAACACACGTATGTTGAAAAATGCGGTGATGACTTGTGGCTGGGGGTGAAAGGCCAATCAAACCGGGAGATATCTGGTTCTCCTCGAAAGCTATTTAGGTAGCGCCTCGAGCGAATACCATTGGGGGTAGAGCACTGTTAAGGCTAGGGGGTCATCCCGACTTACCAACCCTTTGCAAACTCCGAATACCAATGAGTACTACTCGGGAGACACACGGCGGGTGCTAACGTCCGTCGTGAAAAGGGAAACAACCCAGACCATCAGCTAAGGTCCCAAAGTTATTGCTAAGTGGGAAACGATGTGGGAAGGCTTAGACAGCTAGGATGTTGGCTTAGAAGCAGCCATCATTTAAAGAAAGCGTAATAGCTCACTAGTCGAGTCGGCCTGCGCGGAAGATATAACGGGGCTAAGCAATACACCGAAGCTATGGGTACTAGCGCTTGCGCTGGTGCGGTAGAGGAGCGTTCTGTAAGCCGTTGAAGGTGAAGGGGTAACCCACGCTGGAGGTATCAGAAGTGCGAATGCTGACATGAGTAACGATAAAGGGGGTGAAAAACCTCCTCGCCGAAAGACCAAGGGTTCCTGTCCAACGTTAATCGGGGCAGGGTGAGTCGACCCCTAAGGCGAGGCCGAAAGGCGTAGTCGATGGGAAACGGGTTAATATTCCCGTACTTCTGCTAACTGCGATGGAGAGACGGAGAAGGCTAGGCTAGCGCGGCGTTGGTTGTCCGCGTTTAAGGCTGTAGGTAGGGTGCTTAGGCAAATCCGGGCACCTAATACTGAGAGTTGATGACGAGTCACTACGGTGATGAAGTAGTTGATGCCATGCTTCCAGGAAAATCTTCTAAGCTTCAGGTTAGTAGGAATCGTACCCCAAACCGACACAGGTGGTCGGGTAGAGAATACCAAGGCGCTTGAGAGAACTCGGCTGAAGGAACTAGGCAAAATGGTACCGTAACTTCGGGAGAAGGTACGCTCCTGTTGGTGATGAGACTTGCTCTCTAAGCTGACGGGAGTCGCAGATACCAGGTGGCTGCAACTGTTTATCAAAAACACAGCACTGTGCAAAATCGCAAGATGACGTATACGGTGTGACGCCTGCCCGGTGCCGGAAGGTTAATTGATTGGGTTATCTTCGGAGAAGCTCATGATCGAAGCCCCGGTAAACGGCGGCCGTAACTATAACGGTCCTAAGGTAGCGAAATTCCTTGTCGGGTAAGTTCCGACCTGCACGAATGGCGTAATGATGGCCACGCTGTCTCCAGCCGAGACTCAGTGAAGTTGAAATTGCGGTGAAGATGCCGTATACCCGCGGCTAGACGGAAAGACCCCGTGAACCTTTACTATAGCTTGGCACTGAACATTGACCCTACATGTGTAGGATAGGTGGGAGACTTTGAAGCGGGAACGCCAGTTCTCGTGGAGTCATCCTTGAAATACCACCCTTGTAGTGTTGATGTTCTAACTCTGGCCCCTGAATCGGGGTTGAGGACAGTGCCTGGTGGGTAGTTTGACTGGGGCGGTCTCCTCCCAAAGAGTAACGGAGGAGCACGAAGGTTGGCTAAGTACGGTCGGACATCGTACGGTTAGTGCAATGGCATAAGCCAGCTTAACTGCGAGACATACACGTCGAGCAGGTGCGAAAGCAGGTCATAGTGATCCGGTGGTTCTGAATGGAAGGGCCATCGCTCAACGGATAAAAGGTACTCCGGGGATAACAGGCTGATACCGCCCAAGAGTTCATATCGACGGCGGTGTTTGGCACCTCGATGTCGGCTCATCACATCCTGGGGCTGAAGTCGGTCCCAAGGGTATGGCTGTTCGCCATTTAAAGTGGTACGCGAGCTGGGTTCAGAACGTCGTGAGACAGTTCGGTCCCTATCTGCCGTGGGCGTTGGATGATTGAAGGGAGCTGCTCCTAGTACGAGAGGACCGGAGTGGACGAACCGCTGGTGTTCGGGTTGTCATGCCAATGGCATTGCCCGGTAGCTACGTTCGGAATCGATAACCGCTGAAAGCATCTAAGCGGGAAGCGAGCCCTAAGATGAGTCATCCCTAGACCTTTAAGGTCTCTAAAGAGCCGTCCGAGACTAGGACGTTGATAGGCAGGGTGTGTAAGCGTTGTGAGGCGTTGAGCTAACCTGTACTAATGACTCGTGAGGCTTAACCATACAACCCAAAAGGGTTTCGTACGATGGTTTTACGTGATCAAAAGAATACAAAAGTACTTGATTGAAGTGCGAACTCAAGCAGCTTTCTAAATTTCCAAATTTGTCTGGAAACCATAGCATTGTGGTCCCACCTGATCCCATCCCGAACTCAGAAGTGAAACGCAATCGCGCCGATGGTAGTGTGGGGTCTCCCCATGTGAGAGTAGGTCATTTCCAGGCGCCTAATAAACGAAGAATCCCCAGCACTACGTGCTGGGGATTTTTTCGTTTAACAGCTTTTGAAATATCTACTCGAACATGGGGAATATAAAGAGCCCGAACGTAGTGAGGTGCATTTCCATGTGAAGTAGGGTGAATCGCTTGCGTTTATCAAACGAAGTTTGATGCAAGGGCTGAACGCGGAGAGCTCTGCTCGAAGCTGGCCATGACAGGCGCCTTTTCTCTTTATTAATTAGGCCCCTCAGCTCGCAGCATTGCTGCTTCGCGCTCCAGTCATCCATCAAGCTGCGCTTGATAAGCGGATGCCTTACGCCCCCATGTGAGATTGACGGAGTTAGTATCTGATGTCTGCCTCAGAGCTGGCCTTTACAGGCGCCTTTCTTCTGTGTGTAGAAGACTCCCTGCTCGTGCTTCACGCTACAAAACCTCATGTGAAGGCCGATAAACTGCACTGTTTAGATAACCCTTAAGACAAGGCTGTGGCATAAGGTGAATGAGTTAATAAACTTGAGTTCGCTAGATAGAAACAACTGAGTTGTTGTCTTCTTTCTAGCGATAACGTCATTATCTGTATGGCGTTCTCTATAGAACCTTAGTGTTTTTATCTCTTTTACTATTAGGTGGGGCTAAGCTTTATGAAATCTCAGAATAATGCTGTGATCTTAATGACTAACAAGCTACGCAAATATAGGTATAATGCCGTATGAATTGTCGTCTAGGATGTGGTGCTTGTTGTATAGCGCCGTCTATCACCAGCCCTATCCCTGGCATGCCCAATGGCAAGCCTGCCGGGGTGCGTTGCATCCAGTTAGATGAGCGGAATCTTTGCAAGATATTCGGTCACCCTGAGCGCCCGGCGTTGTGTGATCGTTTCATCGCCGAACCTGAAGTCTGTGGTTCGACGGCAGAAGAGGCACTTTGGTTGATTACATCTTTAGAAGCGGCGACCCAGTCTTAGAAGGTAGGTTATGCAGTTAACTCGTTATACAGATTTTGGTATTCGTACGTTAATGTACCTGGCCTTATCGCCAGAGAGAGAAACCCTGTTTAGAATCGCCGAGATCACCGAGGTGTTCGATCTATCGGCTAACCATGTGTCTAAGATAGTGCATCATCTTGGTAAAGAAGGTTATCTGCAGACGGTACGCGGTAAGGCAGGTGGTTTTAAGCTAGGTAAGCCAGCGGATCAGATCAATATCGGTGTCCTGGTGCGCACGCTGGAAAATTCGCTGTCGCCAATCGATTGCAGCAAGCCCTATTGCCGTTTCTCGCCAGCCTGTCAGCTCAAGGGCGTGCTCGCCGAGGCGGTAGACGCTTATCTGGCCGTGCTAGACAAATACTCATTGGCAGATGTCGTCAGTAATCGTGACGAGTTAAGAGCCTTGCTACCGGATCTTACCATCCCAGTCTTAGAGCTTTAACTTAGCCTTTCTTAAGTTCGCCTATCTTAAATGCGCCTTGTCGCTGGCCGCGGGTTCCTTCTGTGCGAGGCGATAGGGCAAGAGCCTGGATGTATTTACCAAGGCGATGCCTTCGTCCGAGAGTCTGGATAGATTCGCCTTTAAGAAGCTGATGGTCTCGGGATAGGGGTGGGCGATCACTATAAGTTGCCCCTCCTTGTTTGCCAGCTGGATCAGCTGGTTAAATTGTCTCTCAAGCCCCTGCGGCGATACATCGTTATCCAGAAAGAGTTGTCTTCTCAATAGCGGAATCCCCAGCCTGTTGGCTGCGTCGCTGGCTTTGCTGTACCTGGTGGTCATGCTGTCGACAAAGTAGTTGTCTTGCTGCTTCAGGCTCTCCATTAGCCAGGTCATGGGCGCGTCTAGTTGTGTGAGCAGACTCCCCATATGGTTGTTGACACCTTTGGCGTAGGGGACACTCTTAAAGGCGTCATCGACCGCCCGCTTGAGAGCCTGTTCGCTCATCTGATTGGTCAGTCCGCCAGGGCCCATCTCCTTGCCATTTAATGCCTGCATGGGCAGGTGCAACATGATCTCGTGGCCCTTGTCGTGGGCGATGGCGGCAAGCCTTTCGCCCAGAGGGGTATGGGGCAATACGGAGAGGGTGATGTCGCTTGGCAATGCCAACACCGCCTCGTCAGTCTGACGATAACCTATGTCGTCAATGATGATGGAGACCTGGGCGGCGAAGCAGTGTGGTGTGGTAAATAAGACAGCTAATAAGAGTAATAAGCGCACTGTTTTGGTTATTCACTAACTATTTGTTTTTATCCATGAGATCGCCGATTCGATAACCTTATCGTGGGCGGCTCCCTCATGGGGTGTTTGCTTATCGATTATAGGCATACTTTGTCCGGCAGTCATAGTCTCGCCCGGGATATTTATATCTGGCTCTATGCCGATGGCGTGTATGTCCCTGCCTTTGGGTGTGGTGTAGTGGGCTATGGTTAGCTTGATGGCATTGCCCTCGATAAGAGTGGGGATCAGGCTCTGCACCGTACCCTTACCGAAGCTCTTTTCGCCGATCAGTGTGGCGCGCTTGTTTTCCTGAAGCGCTGCCGCCAGTACCTCCGAGGCCGAGGCCGACCCCTTGTTGATTAGCACGGTAAGTGGCAGCTTGGAGAACATGGTCTGTGGTGAGGCGAAGTAGTCGGAGTTAGCGTCGAAGAAGCGGCCCCGGGTAGATATGATACGCCCCTTGGCGAGGAAGATGTCGGCAATCTTGATCGCCTGATCCAGCAAGCCGCCAGGGTTGTTACGCAGATCCAGGATCAGGCCTGTCATGGGCTCATTTTGCCATTGGGTCAGCAGCTTAATGAGATCTTCGGTAGAGTCGTCCTGAAAGCTGGAGAGTTTGATGTAGCCTATGCCGTTGTCGAGCAGCTCGCCCTCTACCGAGTTGACATCGATAAGACTAGGGGTGAGTGTCACGTCGAACAGGGCTTCCGAGTTGGCGCGGCTTAACGACAGGTTGATGGCCAGATTATGCTGACTGTGGAACTTGATCTCCTCCAGCACATTTTCGAGTTGCTTGGCGGTTACTGCCTCATTATTGACTTTGACGATGCGGTCTCCGGGCTGAATGCCTGCGTTGGCGGCTGGTGAATGGGGAAAGGGGCTGATGATGGTGACTTGGTTCTGCTCTGTTGCTATCTCTATGCCGAAACCGAAGTATTCGCCCTTGTTGGCGTCCTTGATGTCGGAGAAGGCCTGGCTGTCGAGGAAGTTTGAATAGGGGTCTAGCTTGCTGAATACCCCCTCAATGGCGGCCTGGATCAGATCTTCCTGAGAGATCTTGTCTACGTAGTAGGTCTCTACCGTGCTGATGATGTCGATGAGGAGGGGGTAATTGACCTTGGGCTGATACTCTTTGGCATTCTCGTGGCCGAACAAGGTGATAGAGAGACCTAGGGTCAGCCCTAGGGCGACACAGGTGAAATAGCGGATCATTTGAGACATGGACGACCTCCCCATTACTCGGGGTCGTTGTCGCGTTATCGTCTACAGTATCTCGCAGGATCGACCGCTTGCCCCTTATGCCTTACTTCAAAGTATAGGCCAGGTTCTGTCTGTCCACCCGAGCGTCCGACCAGGGCGATGGTCTCACCCTTCTTAACGCTGTCGCCGGCATCCTTGAGCAGGGTCTGGGCGTGGCCATAGAGGCTCATGTAGCCCTTGCCGTGGTCGACCACCATCACCATACCGAACCCCCTGAGCCAGTCGGCATAGATCACCTTGCCCGAGGCGATGGCGTTGATCGATTGCCCCTCTGGGGCGGCCATCATCACGCCCTTCCACTTCACTTCGCCCGAACGTAGGCTGCCGAACCCGGCGCGGATGCGGCCCTTGGTCGGCCAGCTAAGTTTCTGGCGGCTGGAGAGGCCTTCCATGCTGGGGTTATCTTTCATGGCCCTTAGCGCCTGTTCGACCACCCGCTTCAAGCTGGCTTCCTCTATCTGCAGTTGTTCCAGCTTGGCGCCGTGTGAATTGAGGGTGCGCTCTATCTGCTTCAGGGTCTGCTGACGCTGATGTTGTTCTTGGGTGAGCGCCTTGGCCTGCTGCTCCTGATTGAGGATCAGCTCGTTGAGCTTGGTTTGCTGGGCCTTCTGCTCAGACTCGACGGCCGTCAGTTCGGTCATCGTCTGTTGCAGCTGCTTGATGGCGTCCATTCTCGCCTTGTTGAGAAACTGATAATAGGCGAGCAGGCGTTCTATGGTGGCTGGACTCTGCTGATTGAGCAGCATCTTAGTGTAATCGTGGTTGCCCGCCAGATAGGCGCTGGCTAGCTGGTTGGACAGTGTCTTCTGTTGCGTCTGCTTGAGGGTATCAAGCTCTGCCTTGCGGCCATCTAGTTCGGCCAGTTTCTTGTCGGTTTGTGCCAGTGATGCCCTGGTATTGGTCACCTTTTTTGCCGCCGCGGCGATCGCCTGTTCATCTTTTTTCAGCAGAGAGATCAGCTTCTCATGTTGGCGACTGGTGTCCTTGAGGGCCGACTGCTGGTTGCTTATCTGTTTCTGAATGGCTTCAAGCTCGGATTGACGCTGCTTCAGGTCGGATGCCTGCGCAGTACAAGAGAGCATGATAAAGCCAGCAAGTATGCTGGCTTTATAGAAACCGGAACGTTTAAGCAAAGAGTCGTTACTCGCTTAGGGTAATGATTGAGTGCCCTGTCATCTCTGATGGCACGGTTTGTCCCATCAAGGTTAACATGGTTGGCGCTAAATCACTTAATCTTCCGTTCGGTGCGATCTCACCCTTGCGTCCCACATAGATGAGGGGCACGAGTTCGCTGGTGTGGGCGGTGTGCGCCTGGCCAGTTTGCTCGTCGGTCATCTGCTCGGCGTTACCATGGTCGGCGGTGATCAAACACTCACCATCTACCTTGGCCAGCGCCTCAACCACTCGACCGATACAGGCATCGACTGCCTCACAGGCCTTGACGGCGGCATCGAAGTTGCCGGTATGACCCACCATGTCACCGTTAGGGTAGTTACAGATGATCACGTCATATTGGGTCGACTCGATCGCTTCCACCAGTTTGTCGGTCAGCTCGGTCGAGCTCATCTCTGGCTGTAGGTCGTAGGTGGCGACCTTAGGCGACTGGATAAGGATCCTGTCTTCGCCCTCGAATGGCTCCTCTTTACCGCCGTTGAAGAAGAAGGTGACGTGAGCGTATTTCTCGGTTTCCGAGATACGCAGCTGCGTCTTGCCGTTGTTTTGCAGCACTTCGCCTAAGGTGTTGACCAGATCCACCGATGGGTAGGCGACAGGCGCCTTAATGTCGGCGGCGTACTCGGTCAGCATGACGAAGTTAATCTTAGGGGTTACCGCACGCTCGAAGCCGTCGAATCCTGGGTCGACGAAGCTGCGGGTGATCTGACGGGCACGGTCGGCGCGGAAGTTCATGAAGATCAGCGCGTCGTTGTCATTGAGGGTCGCAACCTGGCCGTCGGCGTCTGTGATGGCCGAGCTGGCAACGAACTCGTCGTTTTCATCGCGGCCATAGGCGGCGTCGAGCGCCTCCACGGCGTCTTGATACAGGTGCAGCGCCTTGCCCTGAGTGATCAGCTCATAGGCTTGCGAGACGCGATCCCAACGGTTGTCTCTGTCCATGGCGTAGTAGCGACCAATTAAGGAGGCGATGCGGCCTGTGCCTAGCTCGGCGAACAGCTCGTTGAAGGCCTGCAGGCTGCCCTTGGCGCTTCTTGGCGGCGTGTCACGACCGTCAAGGAAGGCGTGCAGGTAAACCTGCTTGGCGCCGCGCGCAACCGCCATCTTACACATGGCCTGGATGTGGCTTTCATGGCTGTGTACGCCACCGGGTGACAGTAGTCCCATGATGTGTACGGCGCCGTCTGCGGCGATCGCCTTATCTACGGCGTCGACAAAGGCCGGGTTAGAGTCAAACTCGCCATCTTCAATCGACTTACCGATGCGGGTCAGCTCCTGGTAGACCACGCGGCCAGAGCCTATGTTGATGTGGCCAACTTCTGAGTTACCCATCTGACCGTCGGGCAGGCCGACATCCAGGCCAGAGCCTGAGATCAGGCTGTTGGGGTATTCTTTGTTGAGGCGATCGAGTACTGGTGTGTTGGCGTGATATACCGCGTTCATGTGGGTATTTTCACGGTAACCCCAGCCATCGAGGATCAGCAGTGCCAATGGGCGTTTGCGTGTCGTCATGGTGGTACCTATTAACGTTAAAAAGAAAACTAGAATTCTGAAATTGGATAAATATTACTACGTACAGGGGCGATCAAAAAGTGATTTACACCGATAGCCCTCATCGAGCCCGTCACAATTTTAGGGATCTCTCAATCTCGGCGCTCTGCCAGAGGTGAACTACATGCTGCAATCTGCCGGGACAATCGGTTATACTCTCAGCCCGAACAGTCTCTCAAGCCACAGAAGTAGGCCGAAAACTATGCAAGAATATATCGAATTTTTTAAAGCCAACCCTATGTTGAGTCTCGCCTGGGTGGGCTTGTTTGCTGCGCTTATTGTGAGCGTTTTTAAGTCTAGTATCTCGAAAGTGAAAACTGTAGATCATCAGCAGGCGACCTTGTTAATTAACAAGCAAGACGCCAAGGTGGTCGATGTGCGCTCTAAGGAAGAGTTTAAGAAAGGCCATATCGTCGACGCGATTAACATGCCTTTAGCAGAAATTAAAAATAATAAGACATCTGCCCTTGAAAAGTTTAAAGCCAGTCCCATTATAATGGTATGCAATGCAGGGATGACCTCGTCGCAAGCGGCTCAATTGATGGTTAAAGCAGGTTTCGAAACTGTCTATAACCTCAAGGGTGGGATGAGCGAATGGCAACAAAATAACTTACCCGTTGCCAAAACCAAAAGATAACCCACACAAAGTTTGCTTTTATTAAGCATCTTTGATTAGAGTGTCATCTCTTATAAAAAATGGCTTAAATCGCCCATCTGGTGGGATTTAAGGAAATACTAAAATCGGGATGGTGGCTGAGGTCTAGATTAGGACTCGAGTAACAAAGGCCCTGAAGATGATTCTCCATACGGAACGAATCGAACAAAATTGATTAGGTAGGAAATTATGGCTGAAGCAGTAAATAACGAACAACAGGGTCCACAGTTCAACATTCAACGTGTTTACACTAAAGATATCTCTTTCGAAACGCCAAACAGCCCAGCTGTTTTCCAGAAAGAGTGGAACCCAGAAGTTAAGCTAGACCTAGACACTCGCAGCGCTAAGCTGGCCGACGACGTATATGAAGTTGTTCTGTCACTGACTGTTACGGCTAAAAACGGTGAAGAAACAGCTTTCCTATGTGAAGTTCAACAAGCGGGTATCTTCGCTATCTCTGGTCTGACTGATCAGCAGCTGGCTCACTCACTGGGTGCATACTGCCCGAACGTACTTTTCCCATACGCTCGTGAAGCGGTTGGTAGCCTAGTTGCTCGTGGTACTTTCCCACAACTGAACCTAGCGCCAGTTAACTTCGACGCCCTGTTCGCGCAATACGTGCAACAGCGTCAGGCGCAGGCAGAAGCTGCCGGTGAAGCAGCAGAAGCGAACGCTTAATTACGCATGAACAACACTGCCGATATAACGGTACTGGGGGCGGGCTCTTATGGCACCGCCCTTGCTATTTCTTTAGCCAGTAACGGACACAAAACCCTTATTTGGGGCCACGAGCCTGAGCATATCGAGAATCTGAAAAGGGATCGATCCAATGAGGCGTTTCTGCCCGGTATCCCGCTGCCGGATCTCTTAATTCCCGAAGCCGACCTTGCAACCGCATTAGCCGCCTCCAACAATGTGTTGGTGGTCGTGCCTAGCCATGTGTTTGGTCTTGTGCTCAAGCAGGCTAAGCCGCTGCTGCGCAAAGATGCCCGCATCGTCTGGGCGACCAAGGGGCTGGAGCCGGAAACCGGTCGTCTGTTGCAGGAAGTGGCGCGCGAGATTTTAGGTGACGAGTATCCGCTGGCGGTATTGTCGGGTCCGACCTTCGCCAAAGAGCTGGCGGCAGGCTTGCCCACTGCAATCTCCGTTGCCGGTACCGATGAGGCCTTCACCAATGACTTGGTGGAGTTGCTGCATAGCCCTAAACGCCTGCGTGTCTACGCCAACGACGACTTTATCGGTCTGCAACTTGGCGGCGCGGTGAAGAACGTTATCGCCATCAGCGCGGGCATGTCAGACGGCATAGGCTTTGGTGCCAATGCCCGCACAGCATTGATCACCCGTGGCTTGGTGGAGCTGTCTCGCCTTGGCGAGGCTATCGGCGCTCAACCTTCTACCTTTATGGGCATGGCGGGTCTTGGCGACCTGGTGTTGACTTGTACCGATAACCAGTCCCGCAACCGTCGTTTCGGTTTGGCCCTGGGCCAGGGTAAGGATGTCGATACCGCTCAGGCCGAGATTGGCCAGGTGGTCGAAGGTTACCGTAACACTAAAGAGGTCTATACCCTGGCTAAGCGTCTGGGTGTCGAGATGCCGATCACCGAGCAGGTGTATAAGGTGCTCTACCAGGGCGGTACGCCACACGAGGCGGCTAAGGCTTTGTTGGCGAGAGAGAAAAAGTCGGAGACGACTGACAGCGAATAGTGGCCATCGGCGACTCATGCTAAAAATAACAAAGGGTGCTAAAATAGCGCCCTTTTTTGTATATGGACATACTTATCCCCGCTCACCAGGGATGGTGAAAGAGGGGATTTGTACTTGTAAATTTGAGTATTTATCCCCGGTGTCCAGGCCTTTGATGTTCCCGACATCAAATGGCATTTTCTTCATCCGTGAAGGTCGGTGGACAAAGTGGGGCTGCGTTTGGTTGCTATTAATTTGTTTGAGGCGGTATTTAAGTGAAACATCATGACGTGATCATTATCGGTGCGGGCGCGGCGGGCCTCATGTGCGCGGCGACGGCGGGCTATCGCGGCCGAGACGTTCTGGTGTTAGATAACGGCAAACAGGCGGGGCGCAAGATCTTAATCAGTGGCGGTGGCCGCTGTAACTTCACCAACCAGAAAGTGGAGCCGGCTAACTTTATCTGCGCCAACCCCCACTTTGTCAAGTCGGCCCTGGCACGATACTCGTCTCAGGATTTTATCGAGCTGGTGGAGCGCCACGGCATCGAGTATCACCAGCGCGATCATGGTCAGCTGTTCTGTAACGACTCGGCCAAAGAGATAGTCAGCATGCTGCTGACCGAGTGCGAATGGGCGGGCGCTCAGGTGCAGCTCAGAACAGATATTCTTTCTATCATCAAGCAGGATGACGGCCTTTTCAGGCTGGAGACCTGCAAGGGTGAATACAGCTGTGAGTCGCTGGTGGTGGCAACCGGCGGGCTCTCCATGCCCAAGCTCGGGGCCTCGCCTTTCGGCTATCAGATTGCCGAGCAGTTTGGTCTCAATGTGTTGCCGACTCACGCCGGCCTGGTGCCCTTTACCTGGCACAGCGAGCAGAAGCAGAAATTTGAGCCGCTCTCTGGTATTGCGGTGCCCAGTACCATTACCGCCAAAGATGGTACCCAGTTTAGCGAGGCGCTGCTGTTTACCCACAGAGGCCTGTCGGGGCCGGCTATTTTGCAGATCTCCAATTACTGGCAGCCGGGTGAGAGTATTTCCATCAACTTGCTGCCCCAGCTCGACGCCGCCCAGGCATTGAGTGAGGCCCAGGAGCAGCATCCCAAGCAGAGCCTGCGCAATACCCTGTCGCAGTGGCTGCCGAAACGTCTGGTCGAGGTGCTATTTGACGAGGCGCTGCTCAACATGGCCCTTAATCAGCTGGTGCATGCTCAGCGCGATCAGATAGTAGACAATCTCCACAACTGGCAGCTGCTGATGAATGGCACCGAAGGCTATCGTACTGCTGAGGTGACCTTAGGTGGCGTGGATACCAACGAACTTTCTTCCAAGGATATGCAGAGCAAGAAGGTGCCCGGACTCTATTTTGCCGGTGAGGTGATGGATGTCAGCGGCTGGCTCGGCGGCTTCAACTTCCAGTGGGCCTGGGCATCGGGTGTCGCCGTCGGTCAGGCTGTGTAGGTGTACAGAGACAATAAAGTTTGCCCGTATGAGCATTTTGAAGTGGCATAGTGAATTTGGCTACCTAATTAGAGATGTTAAGGCGCGCTTCATACACTACGGGTGGAACTATGACAAAACGTATAAGAAGTTCAGGAAGTTAATAATAAATGAAAACAAGTATACGTATCATGGTTTTGTTGCTTTCTTTGTTAGCGGCCTTCGGAGGTGTGGCTAAGCCAAGTATTCCTGATCTAGATTTCGAAACCTACGATAAGTTTCCTGCTGATGGTTGGAGGGTATCTGGAGGGGAGGCCGGGTATAGCTTTTCGGTTGACGATAAGGTTTTTCAACGTGGGCAGCGATCAGTTTCGGTTGAGTTTAAAAGGGATAAACCTAACGCTGGCTCCTTTGGTTATGGGTTGGCTCTCCAAGCAAAGGGGCAAAACATTAAGCTGAGGGGGGCTGTGAAAACTGAAGGTATTACTGATGGATGGGCGGGGTTGATGCTTAACGTTCACCCTAATCAAGCCTTTAGTAATATGCGAGAACAGAAATTATTCGGTGACAATGATTGGAGGGATTTTGAGATTAGTTTGGATGTTGATCTCAAAAATGCCTCAGCCATTACAGTTGGTGGTGTGTTATCGGGTAATGGGAAAGTTTGGTTCGATGATCTTCAGATATTGATAGACGATAAGCCATTAACAAGTTCTCAACTACGTGAGATTCCTCGTGCATATAAGGATGATGAATTTGATGCTGGTTCTAAGTTGGTTTTGTCGGGGTTGGATGAGGCAACACTAGTAAACTTAGACCTTTTAGGGAGGGTGTGGGGGTTTCTGAAATACCATCATCCCAATGTGGGAAGGGGAGATTATAACTGGGATTATGAATTGTTTAGGTTTCTTCCCGATTATCTTTCAGCTGTGGATGTTCAGGAGAGAGACAAGAGTCTGGTCGGTTGGATCGATCGCTTAGGTAAGGTGACTCCGTGTATTGATTGTAAGGTGACAAATCAGGAGTCTGTTCTGAAGCCAGATCATAGATGGTTCTATGAATTCGGTCTATCAAAAGAACTAATCAAAAAATTGAACTCGGTCTATGAGGACCGGAGACAAGGCGCGAGCTTTTATGTAACCACAAACAGCAGGCGTAGGGTCATTTTTTCAAATGAAAAAGCTTATTTTAATATGCCGTATCCAGATGATGGGTTTAGATTATTAGCTTTATACCGATACTGGAACATCGTTCAATATTTCTTTCCGTATAAGTATTTGACTGATAAGGAGTGGAGTGGTGTTTTAGCTGAATATCTTCCATTGTTTTTAGGGGCAAAAAATCGGTTAGATTATGAAAAAGTGACGCTATCTTTAATCGCTGAGCTTAAGGATACGCATGCAAATTTGTGGGCTGGTCGCGGTGAGGTTGAGAAAATGCGCGGCGAATTTTACCCTCCAGTTTTCACAAGATTTGTTGAGGGTGAGCTTGTTGTGGTGGATTTTTATACCGACAACGAGAGTAATATCAGCGATATGTCTCGCCTGGGCGGCCTGTCCATAGGCGATGTTATTACGGAGATCGATGGTGTCGCCGTAGAAAAGTTGGTAAAGGATAAGCTGCGTTATTACCCGGCATCAAATGAGGCTTCAAGGCTCAGAGATATTGCTCCTGATTTGTTGAGGTCGAATAAGGCTGAAATAGATATAAGCTTTAGGCGCGACAAGTTAATGGGTAATACGTCGCTAAAATTATTCAAAAAGGATGAGTTGGACTATTTCTATTTGTACCGCAAACCTAAGGGTGAAAAGAGCTATAAAAATATCGATGGGGATATTGGTTACGTTACTTTGGCCACCATTGAAAAAGAGGATGTGGACTCTATAAAAAATCAATTCAAGGATGCGGCAGGCATCATAATTGATATTCGAAATTATCCTAATACGCCATCAATGTATAGTTTGGGGTCATTTTTCGTAGAAGATAAAAGCGCATTTGCGAAATTCACTTATCCAAACATAAATAACCCTGGCGAGTTTGGCGTTGGTAATGTAGCGGTTCTTAAACCATCGGAAGTGACTTTTAAAGGAAAGCTAGTTGTCTTAGTGAATGAAAATACGCAAAGCCAGGCTGAGTTTACAGCGATGGCGTTCAGGGCGGGTAGAGACACTACGATAATAGGGAGTAAAACGTCAGGCGCTGATGGCAATATGGTTCGCTTGGATCTGCCGGGTGGACTGAGGACGGCATTTTCCGGTCTTGGCGTTTATTACCCTGACGGTGGAGAAACTCAAAGAGTGGGTATCATTCCCGATATAGAGGTGAGGCCAACTATTGTAGGGGTGAGAGAAGGTAGGGATGAGTTAGTGGAGACGGCTATTGAGGTTATTAAAACTAGTTCGGTAGGACGTTAGAGGCATATCAGTAAGCAGTTCCATGATGTCTTCCCTAATTTCAAATTGCTCTATGTGAGTTTCAATCTTTATTGTTTGCCGACAGTACCACTAGTTAGCTTTGGGAAAGTTTATTGGCACCACACAAGTCGGCGCTAACTGCGCCTCACATTCCCCTCCTCTGACGCGAATAATGGCTGGGCTTTTTGGCTCGCTGGCGGTAACTTACCTGTTTAACAGGTTTTTTCGCGAGATCATGAATAAACTTAACTAGGCGTCATGGTCGTTTTGAGTGAGGAGAGTGGGTATTGTCTACATCCAGAGGGGGCTTTAGTCTGTATGCCGGCGTTAAGATGTCGGTGGCGTCTAGCGTCTTCCTGTTATTGCCCATCTATTTCGATGTGATCTCCCGCCAGTTCGCCGAGCCAGTGCTGGCGCTCACCTATGTGGTGACCATAGAACTGGTTGGCTTCTCGCTGGCCTCTATCTGCTGCTTCTTCTGGCAGCGAATGAACTTCATTTCGGAGCGCGGTGTCTTCCTGGCCCTGGCACTCGCACACCTTGGCAGTGCACTCTGCAGCGCGGTGGAGTGGTTTGTGGTCTTACGTTTCGCCGCCGGTTTCTTTGCCGGCATCTTGATCGTGCGCTGCTTCGATACCCTGTCCCACGACAAGCTGCCCGATGCCGCCTTCGGCCGGGCGATCGCCATGCAGATGCTCTACAGTGGTCTGCTGTTCCTCCTCTACCCTCAGCTGAGGCTACAGGGGGGATTCGATGGCCTGCTGGTGCTGGTGGCGGGCTTCTGTCTGCTGATGGTGCTGTTGCCGGTGGATACCCGGGCGCAGCAGATGCCGAAGATCAAAGGAGTGAAGACGGGTAAGGTGTTTCTCTATACCGCGCTGTTTGCCATCTTGATGATCATGTTGGCCAACGTGGGGGCATGGTCCATGCTGAGCGTGGTGGCGACCCGTATCGGTATCAGCGAGATCGATCAGGGGGTGATACTGGCGACCGGAACTCTGTTTAGCCTGCTCGGCGCCGTGAGCGCCTCGCTGTTGGCCAAATATGGCAATCGTCAGCGGGTGATCACCTTCGGGGTGCTGGGGCAAAGTATCGCCATCGTGCTCTTATTCTCGACCCGGGATCCTCTGGTCTACTTCGTGGCGGTGAGCTGTTTCATGTTTATGTGGAACTTCCTGTTGCCCTTCTTCATGGGGGTGATCTCCGAGGCGGATCCTGAGGGGCATGCCATTCGTCTGGCGGTGGCGGCTCAGTCTATCGGCGCTGCGCTGGCTCCGGCTGTGCTGCTCAAGGAGTGGGTGTTGTTCGAGCTGGTGATCTTCCTGCTGATCACCCTGCTGCTGATCATGCCCGCCATCTATAACAACAGTCGGCTCAAGCAGCAATAGTTGGCAAGATTTACAACGCATAAAGAAACAGCCACCTCATTAGGTGGCTGTCTCGTTTCGACTTAGAAGTAGTAGTTGGCCTGTAACCAAGTGACTGTGTCTTCCTTCATGCGGCCCTGTGGGGTGTCGAAGGGAGCGGTGTACTCTACCTTGGCGCCGATGGAGATGTTGTCGGTTACCATCAGGCCGCCACCTACTTCGACCTGATTGATGAAGGACTCGTTCTTCACATGGTAGGTGCTCTTAGGGTTGGCATAGACCCAGTGACCCGCGTCGAAACCATACATGGCGTAGACGCCCGCCTGTACCAGGCTGCTACGGTCATACTTGTCATTTTCCAGCGGACGCTTGGTCTGGGTGCCACCCACACTCAGCATAGGGAAGATAGAGACGTTGTCGTTAAGCTGGAACTTGTAGATCATGCCGCCCAAGATGGTCTGGGTGTTGGCATCGCCAATCACATCCACAGAGTAGCCCAGGCCGTCGGTGACGTGGAAGTAACGGCCACGGCCGCTGAAGTCGCCGGTATTCTTGTCGCGGTTAAGATCCAACTGATAGATGTTGCTGCCAACGCCCATCATGCCGGAGATCTGGTCAACATCTTTGCTGGTGGACACGCCCACAGTGGTGAAACTGGCGGTTGGGTCACCATAGTTGACCTTCTCTTCGGCTGGCGCCTCGGCGGCCATAGCGTTTAGTGACAGCAGGGCACAGGTAGCGACTGCTATGATTGAGGTTTTTGCGATTAATTTGCTCATAGTCTTGATCTCTAGTCTTGGTTGTAAAATGTACTGGCGTTAGTATCTCCGATGAGCTTTAATCACTAGAGTTAGTAAGTATCTTGTAATCGAATAGGTCGCAAATGTTAAATCTAGAACAACTCAACGCATTTATTGCCGCCGTAGAGAAAGGATCCTTTTCGGCCGCCGCCCGACACATAGGCAAGAGCCAGAGCTCGGTCAGCATAGGGGTGAATAACCTCGAGCTGGATCTTGGGGTCGAGCTGTTTGACCGCAGCACCAAGTATCCTCAGCTCACCGAGCAGGGGGAACGACTCTATCATCAGGCCAAGGCGCTTATGCGCCAGGCGACTCGCATGGAGAGTTATGCCAAGGGGGTGATCGAGGCGGTCGAAGATCAGCTGGTTATCGGCGCCGACCCTCTGGTGCCCATGTCAGTGTTCGACTCGGCGCTGGAGAAGATGGCGGAGAAGTTTCCCTTTACCCGGGTCAAATTGGTGAAGCTCACAGGCAACCACCTTAATCGGGCGATCGAAGCCGATGAAGTCGATGTCGGCTTTAACATCATGTCCGAGGCGGTACCTGAGAATCTGGATTTCATCGGAATTGCACGTATCGAGTGGGTGTGTATCTGTAGCCCAGACTATAAGTTTGCGGATCTGGAGGCGGTAGACAGCGAGATGTTGATCAACGAGCGGCAGATCGTCTGCTCCAGCATGTTGCAAAACGAGTATCTGGCCAAGCTTGGGCGCGTGTCTCAGGAAACCTGGGAGGCGTCAGATCTGGATGACATGATACGTCTGGTGGAACAGGGCATCGGCTGGGGGATCATCCCCTTGAGCATGTATGAAGAGAAGGCGGCCATAGGCACGCTCTCAACCTTTAAGCCTGTCATCGAGAAGGAGACCGGCTTGATCACCGTGGATCTGCTGTGGAAGTCGACCGCGCAGCTGGGCCCGGCGAAGAGCTTTTTCATCGATCTGCTCAAGCGCTAATCATCCACGCGAGCGGTGAGGCATGGCAGCTGAGACAGGGGATTAGTGTCTCAGCAGCTCGATCACCACTTGCTGAATGGCCAGGTCCTGGCCGAATAACGACTCATAAACCACAAATAAGCTGATGATGGCGCCGGCGGTGATCACTGTCATGAACTGATCCATCTTGCCCAGGCTGGTATTTTTGCTAAACATGATAACCTCGATATAACGTGTTGCTGTTGGTGAGGCCATTATCTATTAACAATGTTGCCGCGGTTAATTAATAACCATCTGTATTTCGAATAGGTTGGCGCTTTTCATCCCCACCAAACACCCGTCTAATATCCATTCGATAACCTAATAATACCTAGTTAAAAGTATTAAAAACTCCTCTGTATAGTGGTCGCAATTTAATCGTTTGTGGCACATGAGTGTCGATGCTTGAGAAGAGGTCATTATGGGTACGTCAGCCAAAATTATCGCGATTTCCCTTCCAATTCTACTCGCTGCCTGTTCGCAGCAAGCCGAAGTCGACGGGGAGTTCACCGAACAACCTAAGGTCACAGTTCAGGTTATGCAACCTCAGCTGATCCAACTCACCGAACAGTTCATGGGTAAGACCCAGGCGGTCGATCAGGTGGAGATCTTGCCAAAGATCTCCGGTTACCTGATCAGCCAGGTCTATACCGATGGCGCCCACGTTAAGAAGGGTGATCTGCTGTTCGAGATCGACCCTAAGCCGTTTCAGGCCGAGGTCGCCCGCCTAGAGGCTAACCTGGCGCAGAAGACGGCGCAGATGATGCTACAGGCGAAGAAACATGAGAAGGCCCAGGCGCTGCTGACGCAAGATGCCCTGAGCAGCCTGGAGGTCGAGCAGATTGAGGCCGAGCTACTCGGCATGAAGGCCGAGGTGCAGAGCGCCAAGGCTGAGCTCAACTATGCTCAGCTGGATCTGGAAAACACCCATATTTACGCGCCTTTTAACGGCATCATGAGCGACAGCCGCGTGAGTGTCGGCGCCCTGGTTGGCCCAGATGCCGAGCCACTCACCACTCTGGTGAGCAGCGACGCCATGCATGTAGACATCAAGCTGGACGAGAAGCAGTATCTCAACGATCTGCAGAAGCGCGTGCAGGCGGGCGAGGAGATAGCGTCGCCCGAGATGGCGCTGACACTGGCCAACGGCACCCTGTACAACCATAAGGGTGAGGTCGACTTCATCGACAACCATGTGGACAGCCGCAGCGGTTCTATCCGTTTTCGCGTGACCTTCCCTAACCCAGAAGGCCTGCTGGTGCCTGGTCAATTCGTCTCCGTGTCCTCGCGCGAGCAGGTGGCCCAGCAACAGCTGGTGGTGCCTCAAGCCGTGGTGCAGGAAGATCAGGGCGGTCGCTACGTGTTGACCGTTAACCAGGACAATGTGGTCGAGGCTCGTTACGTCAAACTGGGTCTGCGTCAGGCCAATACCTGGATAGTGCAGGATGGCCTGCAAGCCGGTGAGCGCGTGATTCTCAGTGGTCTACAGTCGGTGCGTGCCGGCGTCGAAGTCGACGTGCAGCAGCCAGTCGCCCTAGCTAAGAAGGGGTAACAACTCATGGCCGATTTCTTCATTAATCGCCCCAAGTTCGCCATCGTACTCTCGATTGTGCTGACCTTGGCCGGCTTACTCAGTCTGGCAAGAATGCCAGTATCGCAATTTCCCAGCATAGTGCCGCCCTCTATCGAGGTGTTTGCCGTGTTCCCTGGTGCCGACCATAACACCATACGCAACACGGTCGCCTCGGTGATCGAACAGGAGATCAACGGCGTCGAGGACATGATCTATATCGAGTCCAAGTCGAACAACGATAACACCTACCTGGCCTATGTGACCTTTGCCATTGGCACAGATCCCGACAAGGCCCAGGTGCTGGTGCAGAACCGGGTCAACAAGGCGATGGCCAAGTTGCCCGAAGAGGTTAAGCGTCAGGGGGTGACGGTCGAGAAGGTGGCAAACTCCATCTTGATGACGGTCAACACCTACTCGCCCAACGGCAGCCATGACAACCTCTACCTGTCTAACTATGCCTCGCTCAACATCAAAGACGCCCTGCTGAGGGTGAAAGGTGTGGGCAAGGTGCAGGTGATCGGTGAGCAGAACTACTCGATGCGCGTCTGGCTCAACCCAGAGAAGATGGCCGCCAAGGCGATCACCGCCAACGATGTGGCCGCAGCCATCAGCGCACAAAACACCACGGTTGCCGCCGGTAAGCTGGGCGAGCGTCCTTCATCCGGTAATCAGGTATTCCAATACACGATTCAGACCAAGGGCCGCCTGGTGGATGTCGAGGAGTTTGAAAACATCATACTGCGTGCCGACAACCAGGCCGGTTTCATCACACTGAAAGACGTGGCCCGTGTCGAGCTGGCGGCGGAGCAATACTCTGCCATGGCTACCTACGGCAAGAATGAGAGCCCTATCCTGGCCATCTACCAGGCGCCGGGTGCCAACGCCCTCGAGGTTGCCGAAGGGGTGCGTGCCGAGATGGAGCGTCTCAGTCAGCGTTTCCCTGCCGATATGGAGCATGTGATCAGCTACGACTCCACCACCTTTATCGAGGTGTCTATGGATGAGGTGTTCGAGACCCTCTATATCGCCATCGGCCTGGTAGTTGTCGTGACCTTCCTCTTCCTGCAGAGCTGGCGTGCGACCCTGATCCCCTCGATCGCCATTCCCGTGTCGCTCATCGGCACCTTCGTGGTGATGGCGGCCATGGGGATAGATATCAACACCATCTCCATGTTCGGCCTGATCTTGGCTATCGGTGTGGTGGTGGATGCGGCCATCGTGGTAATCGAAAACGTCGAACGCCTGATGAGCGAGGAGCATCTCGATAGCAAGGCGGCGACCTCCAAGGCGATGAAAGAGGTGACAGCCCCCCTAATTGCCTCGGCATTGGTGCTGCTGGCGGTATTCGGTCCAGTCTCCTTCGCCCCTGGCCTAGTAGGCCAGATGTATCAACAGTTTGGTGTGACCATCTCGGTATCGACAGTGATCTCGACCGTGGTCGCCCTCACCCTGACGCCAGCCCTGTGCGCCGCACTGATGCGCCACGAGGCGCCTAAGACACGTGGCCCATTGGCCTGGTTCAACCAATTCATCAACAGACTGACCAATGGTTATGTCTCGTCGGTAGGCTTCTTCGGTAAGCGTCTGATGCTTTCGGGTGTGCTGCTGGCCCTGCTGATGGGCGCCATCATGCTGCTGGGCGACAACATGCCTAAGGGCTTTATCCCTGCGGAAGATCAGGGCTCATTCATGGTGGATATGAATCTACCGGAAGCCTCGGCGCTGGACAGAACCGACAAGATGGTCGATGAGATGATCAGCGAGGTCAGTGCCCTCGAAGGGGTCAAGCATGTGGTGGCCGCCAAGGGTTATAGCCTGCTCAAGGGCGCCTCATCGTCTAACTCTGGCATGATGATCGTGGTGCTGGACGACTGGAGCGAGCGTCAGACGGCAGAAACCTCAGAGTTTGCGCTGGTGGCCCAGGTACAGGCGATTATCGATCAGAACAAAGATGTCACCGGCATGGCGTTTTCTATGCCCGCCATTCCCGGCCTGGGTAATGCCGGCGGTCTGACCCTGCAGGTTGAAGATCTCAGCGGTCGCAGCGTCGAGCAGATGGCGCCCGCGCTGGATGGTTATCTGGCGGCGCTCAACGATGCCGACGAGATCGCCATGGCCTTCACCACCTATAGTGCCAACGTGCCACAGCTCTATCTGGATGTGGACAGAGCCAAGGCGATGGCGCTGGGCGTCGATCTTAACGAGGTCAACAGCACGCTGTCTGCCATGATGGGCAATATGTATGTCAATGATTTCACTAAGTTCGGTAAGAACTATCAGGTAAACCTGCAGGCGGAGCAATCTTACCGCTCGCAAGAGAAAGACCTGGAGCAGATCTATGTACGCGCCCTGTCTGGCGAGATGGTCAAGCTGTCGAGCTTCGCCACCTACAAGCCGCTGGTGGGCTCGGACAACACCGCCCGCTACAACCTGTACAACACGGCGCAGGTGATTGCCATTCCGGCCGACGGTTACAGCTCGGGTGAGGCCATCGCCGCCATGGAGCAGATTGCCGACACCAGCCTGCCACAGGGCTACGCCTACGAGTGGACCGGCATGACCTATCAGGAGCTACAGGCGGGCGATTCGGCGCCTATCCTGTTCGCCCTGGCGCTGCTGTTCACCTACCTCTTCCTGGTGGCGCAGTACGAGAGCTGGATGATCCCACTGGCGATTATCCTCTGTGTACCGACGGCGCTGTTTGGTGCCCTGGGCTTCACCGCCTTGGCGGGTGGCAGTATTAACCTCTACACCCAGGTGGGCCTGGTACTGCTTATCGGTATGGCGAGTCGCAACGCGATTCTGATTGTCGAGTTTGCCAAGGTGCTGCGTGAAGAGAAGGGGCTCTCCATCATGGATGCGGCAAAGCAGGCGATTGCCCTGCGTCTGCGAGCGGTATTGATGACGGCCTTCTCCTTCATCCTGGGGGTAGTGCCTCTGGTTATCGCCTCGGGGGCGGGCTCAGCCAGCCGTAACGCCCTGGGTATTGCCAGCTTCGGCGGCATGTTGATTGCCACAGTGATCGGCTGTCTCCTGGTGCCAATCTGTTTCATCGCACTGCAACGCCTGCGTGAGCTAAGACGCTCACCCGAGGCGACTGAAGTGACGGTTTAAGGTTTATGTTCTCCGCCGGCGTATCAATGTTTTGGCTGACGGCGTTGCCGGTTGGAGAACACTTTATTCTGCTGCCAAGTTGGCGCAGGGGGTTATCATGCAACATAAGACGAGATTCGATCGCATCAGGTATCTAGTTGGGTTCGAGCTGGGGGCCATGGTGTTAGCCGTGCCCCTGGGCGCCTGGCTGACCTCGGTCGATTCTCGTGCCTTGTTGGCCCTGGCCATAGGCATGTCGCTGATTGCCGCGGCCTGGAACTATGGCTATAACCTGCTGTTCGACAGAGCCATGCTCTACTTCAAGTCGACCATGGTGAAATCCATGGCAGACAGAGTCTGGCACAGCCTGTTGTTTGAGTTGGGGCTGCTGTTTATCTCTGTGCCTATCATGGCGGCCTATCTGTCCATCTCACTATGGCAGGCCTTCTGGCTGGATATCGGCTTCGTGGTCTTCTACCTGGTTTTCAACTACTGCTACACCTACCTCTACGAGAAATTTTTCTACGCGTCGCGGGGCTAAGGCCTCGCGCTTTGCGCATCCCCACTAACCTATTACCAAATCGAATGATAGCTAACTAAAGCTATTCGCTTTTTGCTCTTATCATGACCTCGACATTAACAGCATGATTCGGAGCATAAGATGAAAATCAAACCCTTGTTACTCGCTTTATCCCTGAGTGCGGCTTCTGGTTTCGCCATGGCCGATTACTGTGACGACACCCTGGGCGATGTGGTGGCCGGTGCCATCGAAGGTGGCCTCATCGGCACCGCCGCCGGGGCCATCGCCGACGGTGGTGAAGGCGCCAAGCGTGGTGCGGCCATCGGTGGTGCCATAGGTGCGATCGACGGCCTGGTGGAAGGCGAGGTGAAACGCGAGCGCTGCAAGCGTGACATCGAAGACATTGAAGACGCCATCATAGAGCAAGAGATCGAAGACGCTTACATCGAAGATGCGATCATAGATGACGCCATCATCAACGGTTATTAACAGAATGCGCTTCCCGCATAGACCTTAGCGACGAAAGGGTTTCTCGCTAAGGTCATCCCAACTCCCGAGGCAGAAGATTATGGCAACCCCCAGCTACCCCCGCCTTATAGCACTCAGCCTGAGCCTACTAGCTGGTGCCAGTCAGGCAGGTTTCACCGATCAGTTTAAGGATCCCACCGATGGCCGTGTCGATGCCAGTCAGTGGATCCTCAATAACGCCCACGGCTTCATGCCTGTGCCGATCCTGATCACCGAGCCTGCGGTAGGGGTGGGCGGCGGCGCCGCCCTGCTGTTCTTCCATGAGTCTGAGTCGCAACGGCAGAAGCGACTCGAAGACCCCTTGGCCGTGGCCGAGATCCCGCCGAGCGTCACAGGTGTGGTGGCCGCCGGCACCAATAATGGAACCAAGCTGGGTGGCCTGTTTCATTCGGGTAACTGGCTGGAAGACAGGGTGCGATATCTGGGCGGCATCTTTGCCGCCGATCTCAGGCTCAATGCCTACACGGGTATCGACGCCCCGGCCATGGGTTTCTCGCTGCAAGGCTGGCACCTGTTTCAAGATATCGATGTGCGCCTGGGACAGAGCAATTTCTTCCTCGGCGGCGAATACAGCTATACCCGCTCCGAGGCCGAGTTCGACCTGGGCGGCGAGCATCCGCTCAATCAGGAGAGTGCCATGGTCGATAGCGATGGCGCCCTGGGGGTCAAGCTCACCTACGACAGCACTGACAACCATTTCTCGCCCCGCAGCGGTATCAAGGCGCGGCTGAAGAGTACCCAGCACGACAAACGACTCGGCGGCGACTTCGACTATCGCACCGACAGCGCCTTCCTGCATGCCTATCACAGACTAAGTGCCAAGTGGGGCGTCAACATGCGTCTGGATGCCAAGTCGCTCTCGGGCGATGCCCCCTTCTACGCTTTGCCTTACCTGGACATGCGCGGCATGCCGGCGATGCGTTATCAGGGGGATGATACCGCCCTGGGAGAGGTCGAGGTGAGTTATGACCTCGACGATCGCTGGACCCTGCTGGGCTTTGCCGGCGCCGGTAAGGCGATGATGGCAGACGAGCGTTTTGCCGATAGCCCCTGGCTCAAGACCCAGGGGGTGGGCTTTCGTTACCTGATGGCGCGCCAGCTCGGGCTGCGCACCGGGATGGATATCGCCAAGGGGCCAGAGGAATGGACCCTGTATTTACAGGTCGGTGGGGCCTGGTAAGTCATTTTTGATTAGCACAAGAGGTAATTCCTATGGCCAATTTAAATAAAGTGTGTGAACCCGTCGGCGGCGTAGAGCAATTCCTATTGCCCGAGTTGCCGCTACTCAAGCAGCGTCGCTCTAAGCTGGTGGGCGTGCTGGGCAGCCTGATGATTGCGCTTATGCTGTCGATTATTGCCAGTCAACCCGTGCGCGCCGAGTGGGAATGTGCCGCCGGCGACTATGACTGCATCGAGCTCAATCACGATGTTATCGAGCGTGCGCTGGACGAGCGCCTGGCTAAGTTCGAGGCGCAGAAGAAGGCCGAGCAGGCGGAGCAGAAGCAGCGTCAACTTCAGGCCGACAGACTCTGTCTTGCCGATGACGATCCTTACCATTCTCGCGTCGACGAGTGTGAAAGATAACCCCTGGTGGCAGGGTGAGCGCCTCGAGTCTCTTGGTGCTTAACCCTGCTGCATCCATTTCCTCTGCCTCCCTGTGTTTCTGCGTACTCGTCGCGCCACTATCTCCGTTCATCAGGTTTCTTACCCAGACTCTGACTAACTCAGCCTCAGATTAACCTAGTCTCAGATTAACTTAGTCTCAGACTAACCTTCTTTGCCGACTATCTTTGCTAATCACTCCCCTTAGCCGTTTTGCCTTGGTTTATATCTGCCGAAAGCTTTATAGGAGCCAGGGCTGTTTGTCGTTAGGGCCTTGCTCATTTGTCTCATTAAGCTCATTAATTTAACGCCCCAAGCGCTTCATTTACTGCCATAAAAGTTCGGCCGAGCGTCAGATGACGGGCAGTTGGCCTGCCATTAAGTCGCTGTTTAATAAAAATATGGGGAGAGGCGGCGGGGATTTTTAAGGCGCAGAAGGATAAGTTTTAGCTGAAATGGCATGAGTTTCCTGAACCTAAGCTGACAGATCCCTCCTTAAGAAAGTGTTGTTCGTCCGTTTTTGAACTCTGCTTAAAATGGCATCGAAGATTTTTCATTTACCATAAGATATTGAAATTATTTATGTAATTATCATTGGCGCTTGTGTGGCGCCACGTAAGACTGTCTTTCATGTATTTGAATATCGAATAGTTTCTAATTCAATATTTGCAAAAGTCGCAAGGAAAATGGCCCCCATCTGACGAGCCAAGGTTTGATGCTCGTGAGAGACATTCATCAAAATATAGATATGGGGAATATACATGAAAAAGTCAGCTATTGTTGTTGCTACATTACTTGCGTTATCTGCCGGTGCGGCTAACGCCGACGTGCTAAACGGCTTTACCGGTAAGGTAGAGGCTGAGCACACCACTCAAGACAAGTCGACTAACCTGGAAGCCAGAATTGGCTATGATTTCAACTTCGGCGCCGTGTCTGTGATCCCGTTTGCGTCAGTTGAGACCCAATATGAAGACAAGCGTTTCAACGAAGGTTCTTTTGGCGGTGGTCTGCGTGTACAGACTAATTTCGATAACTTCTATGCCTATGCCGAAGGCCGTGCGATGCGCAAAGACCGCATCAAGGTCTATGGTGCAGCGCCTATGGATATCACAGGCAATGGTGCCGAAGTGATAGTTGACTCGACTGTTAAAGAGTACCGCGCCGAGGTGGGTACAGGTTACCAGTTCGATAGCGGCTTATTCGCCGGTGTCGAGGCGTCATACACACGTGATCGTTTCGAAGGTGTTAACTCAAATACCCGCAACGTATTCGCCGTTGCCGGCTATGAGTTCATCGACAACCTGGCTGCCTATGTCAAGGTGGGCCGTGAAGATTCAGGCGAGCTGGCCGTGCCTTATGCCAATGACACGACTAAGTGGGAAACCAAGTCGGTTATCGGCTTAACCTACCGCTTCTAAGCATTCATGATTTAAAAAAAGGGCCTGTTGGCCCTTTTTCATTTTGTGCCTTTGCTCTTACCATCTTTGCCTCTATCGCCTTGGAGCAAACCCGCTTGCCATCTGTCCTGACATCTGTGATGTTAATGATGGGATTTACGGATGAAAAAATCCTTTCTGCTACACTTAAAAATATCTCTATCCATTTGAAACATTGCGGCTAATTGCTCATGGCTGATTAGGGGATTGCATGGAAGAACAATCTGTAGTGCTGGTGGTTGATGATGTGAAGACCAATGTGCTGATCATGAGGCAGTGTCTGAAGGAGATGTTTCAGGTTTGGACCGCCGATAGCGGCGAGGAGTGCCTCAGGGTCGCCAAGCAGAAACCCGACATCATCTTGCTGGATGTGCTGATGCCCGGCATGGACGGCTATCAGGTGTGTCGTCAGCTGAAGGCCGACCCCGAGACCGCCGAGATCCCCATCATCTTCGTGACCGCCAAAGACTCGGACGATGACGAGCAGAAGGGGCTGGAGATAGGCGCGGTGGACTATATCACCAAGCCGATCCGTCCGGCGATTGTGCGCGCCCGGGTCAGTACCCATATCCAACTCAAGCAGCATAGCGACAAGCTTAAATTCATGGCGCTGCACGACCAGCTCACCGGCCTCTACAACCGTCACTTCCTCGCCGAGCGCGCCGCCCAGAGTCTCTCCGCCATGGTGCGGCACCAGCAGGAGCTCTCCATCGTGATGCTGGATTTGGATCACTTCAAGAAGATCAACGACTTCAATGGCCACCATATCGGCGATCTCGTGCTGCAGGCGGTGGCCAAGCTGTTGCAGGACTGCTTTCGCAAGGAAGATGTGGTGGCGCGAATGGGGGGCGAGGAGTTTGTCATCCTGATGGAGTGCGGCCTGGATATTGCCAGAGAGAAGACAGAGGATGTGCGTCAGCAACTGGCACGCCTCAACCCCATGGGGCTGGAGGTGACCGGCAGCTTCGGCGTGGTGACTGCCAATCCCCAGAACGCCGAGCTCTCTCACCTCTTGGTATTGGCAGACGAGGCCGTGTACAAGGCTAAGGCCGATGGGCGCAACTGTGTGGTCTGTTATCAGGATGGCGCCTATCTGACGGTAGAACATGATTAAGGAAGAATAATAAATGATTAAGGGAATCATTTCTGGACTATTGCTGTCGCTACTCGCCCTATTTCTGCTCGGCTGCGGGCCGAAGAAGGTCGAAGAACCTATTACCATCGCCATGAACCCCTGGCCCGGCTACGAACTCCTCTATCTGGCCAAGCAGAAGGGGTTCTTTCAGCAGGTGGGCGCCAATATCGAGCTGGTGCAGGTGTCGACCCTCTCCGATGCCCAGCGCGCCTACTTAACCGGCTATGTGGATGGCTTCGCCAGTACCATGATAGAGGCGATTCAGGTGGCACCTCTGGGGGGCAAGCCGATTAAGATCGTCTTGCTGGCGGACTACTCTGACGGTGGCGACGTGATTATCGCGCCCGACGCGTTCGAGAATATGCAGGCGCTTAGGGGCGAGACCATAGGCTGCGAGGTCAGCTCCTTAGGGATCTTCGTGCTGGAGCGGGCCCTCAGACAGCACAAGATGAACATAGACGACGTGAAGGTGATCAATGTGGAGCAGGGGGCGGCGGCGAGCGCTCTGGCCATAGGCAAGATTGCCGCCATGGTGACCTATCCGCCCTATTCGGTGGAGATACAATCCAGCGGCGCCTATCGTCAGCTGTTCTCCACCAAGGAGATCCCAGAGGAGGTGTTAGATACCCTGTCTATCTCCTCCAGCGTCCTGGCCGAGCATCCACAACTGGTGGAGCAGATCCGCCGGGCCTGGCAGCTGGCGATGGACTATATGCAGCAGGATCCCGAGGAGGCGATGGCCATCATGGCCAAGCGTGAAGGGCTTCAGGTAGCCGACTTCAAGGGCGCGCTGGCGGATCTCAAGCTGCTGAGTGGCGAGGATCAACGCAAGCTGTTTGCCCAGAACGACAAGCTGATTCAGCTGGGCTACAGCGTCTGTGAGACCCTGGTCAAGATAGAGGCGATCGAGTCCGATTGCCGTCATGTCGACAACCTCTTCTATCGGGCGCCTTAGCCTATGTGGCGTCACTATCGGGACAAGATTGCCCAGGGCATAGTCTATAAGCTGAATCTGGCCACCTTAGTGTGCGCCCTGATCATCTCAGGCTTTATCGCCCTCTATTACTATGAAGAGATGACCGAGCGCACCCAGTATCAGGTCGACTATGAGATCGCCCAAGTGTCTGTGTCGCTGCGACTCGCCCTAGAGGCCAGCACAGACTTCAGCAACATGCGCAGGGTGGTCAACGGCCTGGCGGCTCAGGGGAGCATCAAGCGTCTGGTGCTGTTCGATCCCCGCGAGCAACAGATAGTGGCCGATAACCTGGGGCAGTATCTCGGCAGTCCGCTGTCGACCAGCCTGGCCCCGGAACTGGCGGAGATGGTCAGGCTGGTCAGCGATAAACAGAGTTCCAAGGAGGTCTGGCGCCAGGGCAGCATAGTGCATCAGGTGCAGCAGGTGTATCTGATCTCTCCCGAGTTGCAGCGCCTTCGGGCCTATGTGCTCTATGTCAGGTACGATGCCAAGGAGATCGAGGCCTATAGTCTCGAGGAGCTGATCCACTATGTGAGCTTCCTGCTGCTGGGTTTTGCCATACTGCTCACGGTCAACCTCTATGTGCAGCACAGAGTGCTGCTGGATCCCATTCGCCGTATCCGGCGTCAGATAGAGGCCTTCGGCGGTCAGAAGACCATACGCCTGGACAGCGACGATGAGTTCGGCGTGCTGGTTAACAGCTACAACGAGGCGGTCAGCGCCCGTAATCAGAAGCAGCTCGAGCTGCAAAAATCGCGGCGCTATATCGACAACATCACCAACGTGATCCCGATTCAGCTGGCCTATGTGGACGCCCAGAGCCGCTATCGTTTCATCAACCAACACTATCTGCAGTGGCTCGGCAAGACCGAAGAGGATGTGCTGGATCAGACGGTGGAGGCGGTCCAGCCCGCGGATGTCTACCAGCTGATAAAACCCTATCAGCAAGGTGTGCTGGCGGGCAATAAGCAGGTGTTTGAGGCGGAGACCATAGATGCGGATCAGGCTCCCAGATTCTTCCATATCACCTATGTGCCGGACGTGGGTGACGATGGTCAGGTGGAGGGCTATTTCATCTGTGTCGAAGACCTGACCCGGATGAAGCTCAACGAGCGCAAGATAGAAACCTACGCCCAGGAGATGGAGTTTAGTAACTGGGCGCTGTCGGAGGCGCGAGAGAAGGCCGAGGTCGCCGCCAAGACCAAGGAGGATTTTCTCGCCTGCATGAGTCATGAGATCCGCACCCCGATGAACGGTGTCATAGGCATTCTGGGGCTGCTGGGGGAGACCCAGCTGTCGCCGATGCAGAAGCGTTATGTAGACGTGGCCTCGGCCAGCGCCGATTCCCTGCTGTCGCTGCTCAACGATATTCTGGATTTCTCTAAGATAGAGTCGGGCAAGTTCGAGATTGAGGCGATCGAGTTTGACCTGGTGGAGCTGTTGGATCTCTTCGTGCAGTCCGTGTCCCTCAAGCTGGAGGAGCGTCACCTGCCGCTGTTTGTGGATATCACCCAGTTGCAGTATCGCTACGTGGTCGGCGACCCCAGTCGCCTGCGTCAGATCCTGGTGAATCTGGTAGGCAATGCCATCAAGTTTACCGAGGAGGGCTGGATCGCCTTGCGACTCTCGAACCGCCTGAGCGAGTCGGGCGAGGTGCTGCTCTCCTGCGAGGTGGAAGATACCGGCATAGGCATAGCCAAAGAGAAACTGGCCATGTTGTTTAACCCCTTCATACAGGTCGATAGCTCCACCACCCGCATGTTTGGCGGCACCGGGCTGGGGCTCTCCATCGCCAAACGCCTGTGCGAGCTGATGCAGGGAGAGATCAAGGTCAGGAGTCAGCAGGAGGTGGGCAGCATCTTCAGCTTTACCCTGACTCAGCAGCTGGCCGACAGCGACAAGATGATAGATTGGCGCGCTGGTCTGTCGCCCGAGCGGGTGACCCTCATGGGGCAGCTGGGCGCCTTCGAGCGCATGCTGGGCGAGCTGCTTACTAGCTGGGGTGCCAGGGTGAGCTACCTGGAAGAGGAGGATGCCATCCTCGAGACGGATGTGATCATCTACAGCTTCGCCCCTCGACGGGAGGCCTTTGTCGAGGAGTTAAATGCCTGGCGTGAACTGGTGGGGCAGCATGCAGATCGCCCAAATACCAGAGTCCTGCCGCTGCTCTCCTATTGGCAGCAGACAGAATTCGAGAAACAGGATGCCAGGGTGCCACACCTGGGCAGACCCCTGAATATCCGCCAGCTGATCCGCGCCCTGTCTGATCGCGCCGATGAGGAGATGATCGAGCCTGTCATAGAGCCGATAGTGGAACCCAGCATGCCGGACAAGCCCAAGGTATTGCTGGTGGAAGATAACAAGGTCAACCAGATGGTGGCCCTCGGCATGCTTCACCAGCTGGGAGTGCAGGCCGATGTCGCCAGCAATGGCCGTGAGGCGCTGGCGCTGCTGTCGGCGCTGCAGGGGAACCCCTATCAGCTGATCCTGATGGATTGCCTGATGCCCGAGATGGATGGCTTTCAGGCGACGGCGGCGATTCGCGAGGGGCAGGGGGGCAGCCAGTTCTGCGCCCTGCCCATCATCGCCCTGACGGCCAATGCCATGAAGGGCGACAGGGAGCACTGCATACGCGCGGGGATGGACGACTACCTGACCAAGCCGCTGGTGCTTAGCGTCCTGAAGGAGTGCCTCTATCGCTGGTTCTCTCTGAGTCAGCAAAATTATGAGGCGGCCCTGGGCCATGACCCGGATGTTGAGACATTGCCCACGCCGATCGAAGCCGAGAGTCAGCTGTTCGATCGCGACAGCGCCCTGGCGCTAATGTCAGGGGATGAGGCGCTGCTGGATGAGGTGTTGCAGGTGTTTGTCGAGGAGATGCAGGATCACAGAAAGGCCTTTATCGAGGGGATAGCGGCCGCCGATTGCACTGCTATTCGCTCCAGCGTCCACGCCATCAAGGGCGCCGCCAGTAATCTCAGCATGACGGCGCTGGTGGAGCTTGCCCGCCAGCTGGAGGCCGATGCCCGCCGCGGTGATCTGCAGGCGGTGCTCGCCGGTCGCGAGGCCTTTCTCGAGCTGCTCGAGGATACCCTGGCCTGCTGTCACTGATCCGCGCCGCGGTTTTCCCGTTTGGCTCACCTTAGGTCGCTAATATTCGACCTCTGTCCCACTTTTATCTCTTTTGGGCCACTTTAGCGATCGGCAAAATATGTTATTTTAGGGCGCAACCCTGGCGGGGCGCTTGGCGCCGCGCACGACCCAAACATCTAAAGGATAAAGTGGAATGGCAAAAGCAAAGATAGGCATAGTCACAGTCAGTGATCGCGCCAGCGCCGGCGTGTACGAAGATATTTCCGGTAAGGCGATCATCGAGGTCTTGGGCGAATACCTCACCTCGGAGTGGGAACCTGTCTATGAAGTCATTCCCGATGAGCAGCCCATTATCGAGCAGACCCTGATTAAGATGGCCGATCAGCAAGATTGTTGCCTCATCGTCACCACGGGCGGCACTGGGCCGGCCAAGCGCGACGTGACCCCAGAGGCGACCGAGGCGGTGTGCGATCGCATGATGCCGGGCTTCGGCGAGCTGATGCGCGCCGAGTCGCTCAAGTTTGTGCCTACCGCCATTCTGTCTCGTCAAACCGCCGGCCTGCGTGGCGACAGCCTGATCGTCAACCTGCCCGGCAAGCCTAAGTCGATCCGCGAGTGTCTGGATGCCGTGTTCCCGGCGATCCCTTACTGCATCGATCTGATGGAAGGGCCTTATCTGGAGTGTGACGAGGCGGTGATCAAGCCCTTCAGACCTAAGGCGAAATAAGCTGTTTCGCCCCGTCAACTCAAGGAAAGGCCCGGCTCATGCCGGGCTTTTTATGCCCATGGCTTTAGTATCAGACGCCCTTGCGGATGATCTGGTGGGCGCTGTAGGCGCTGAACAGCAGTAGGCTGGGGATGGCGATGAAATGGGCGAAGAGATTGGGCTGGGTGGTAAAGTGCAGCCACAGCAGCAAGGTCCAGCTCACGCCCAGGTAACTCAGGCTCAACATCAGGTGTAGTGTCCGTGTGTTCATCTGCTTACTCCTTCACTTTCTCGTTAAATCTGCAATGGGGTCAGTATAAAAACTCGACAAACGGCTCAAAAGTGTCATTATTGACAAATTAAGGGTGATAAGTGACATGTTGATGAGGGGCAGAGATGAAGACAATCATGATACTGGCGGCGGGCAATGTGGTGGCCGGTGGCATAGTAGGGCTGATCGATGTGTTCAGCTTTACCAATGCCCTCTATCGCAGGCTGCATCCCGAGGCGACCCAAGATCTGTTTCACTGCCATATCGTCTCAGGCGACGGCCAGGCGATCACCACCAATCAAGGTTTTCAGCTCGCGGCCACGGGGCTAAGCGAAGCGGCGCAGCTAGAGGCGGCCGATGCCGTGGTGCTGGCCTCTTCCTTCGTGACTAATAAGGCGGAGTTTAAGGAATACTCCCAGGGCTTTGCGCCCCTGCTTGGGCCGTTAAAAGCTTATGCCGAGACTGGCAAGCCCATCGCCGCCTACTGCTCGGGTACCCTGATGCTGGCGGCCTCTGGGCTGCTGGACAACAGGCGGGCCACCACTGTCTGGTGGCTGTCGCAGATGTTTGAGCGTAACTTCGCTAGGGTAAATCTCTGTATGGACTCTTTGGTGGTGTCAGATGGTCAGTTTCACACCGCCGGGGCGACCACCTCTAACCTGAGTCTGGCCCTGCATTTGGTGGGCTTGCTGGCGGGTGAGGCGCTGGCGCAGCAGATGGCTAAGATTCTGCTTATAGATCCTAACCGCATCTCCCAGCAGCCCTTCATGACCATGGCGATCACCCCTGAGCAGCATCAAGATGAGGTGGTGAGCAAGATTCAGCAGTGGATGCAGTCCAATCTAGATCAAAACTGGTTGCTCGATGAGATAGCGCAGAAATTTGCCTTGGGTAAGCGCACCCTGATCCGCCGCTTCAAGAAGGCCCTCAACGAGACGCCCGCCAGCTACATGCAGCGTCTGCGGGTCGATGAGGCCAAGCGGCTGCTGGAGACCACTGAGTTGGCGCTGGAGCAGATTGTCGAGCGGGTCGGCTATGAAGATGTCAGCTCCTTTCGTAAGCTGTTCATTCAGTTGACCAGCCTGTCGCCAAGAGCCTATCGGCAAAAATTTAATACCCACAGCTGCTGTTGAGATCGGTCGCATCAGGCTGTTTGTTTAAGACTGTTTGTTTAAGACTGTTTATTGAGACTGGTGGCAGGAAGCTAGAGGCGGGCGCTTAGGGCGCCCGTCTTAAGTTAGTGGGTATCTTTGAGGTGTTTGTCCAGATAGGCCTTTAACTGGGCATCACTCTCTTTCCTCTTCTTGCGTTCATGCTCGTCCATGGCGTTCATCACCTGACGCTGGCACTCCAGGCGGTTATTCTCCCGCTGCAGCGGATTGGTGGCATGGTCGGTCTGGGCGTCGCACAGTGCGCTGGCACAACCCGAAAGGCTGGCTAGGGCAAATAGGCCAACGAAAGTGTGTTTGATGGCGGATATTATGGTCATATCGTCTCGAATATAAGATTTTTACAGCAATTTGTTTTAGTCCGCCATTATAAAACCATTTGCCACCTGCGGCACAAGTGAAAAACCCTAAAGAACTTGTGGTATTGCTGGGCGCCTTGCCTAGTCCAGGGCCTAAACTAGCGCCTAATCCTGGGACTAAGCCAAGCCTAAAGCCAAGTTAAACTAAGCTAAGACAAAAGCTTAAGCACCGCGATTGAGCTCGGCAAACTCCTGTTTCAGCTGGTAGTCACTGTCGGTGACAATACGCTCCAGCACGCTGACGCGCTCGGCCAGTCGCTGGTTTTCCTGTCTCAGACGGCTCATCTCATCCGTGTCGCCCCCTGTAGGGCGGCGTCTCTCTTGCCTGAGGCGGTATTTATAGAGTTCGCTGAGGCTGGTGGCGACCACCAAGACCAACATGACGATCATAACCACTTGTTGCTTATCCATAGCATGCTCCTTGTAGGGCCACCCGATGGCGGCCCTTGTCGATGACAAGTTGGGGTTAGAGTCCGAAGACGATTTTCTCGCTCTTGAGTGAGCGCTCCATGCCCAGGGCCAGTGCCAGGGCGATGACGAAGGTGATGGCGCTGGAGAGCGCCAGCTGCATCATGGGGATCTCCTTGCCCTTGATGAAGGCGATCAGCGCCTGCATCTGTCCCGAGATAGGCAGCCACTGCAGGGTATCTGGCGCTATGTTGTAGCTCGCCGCCATCGACAGCATCATGGGCACGATCAGCACTATGGTCAGGTAGGACTGCGCCTCCTTGAACGACTTGGCCATGAAGGAGACGAACAGCTGCAGCGCCGCCGCCATCAGGGCGATGGGCAGGCCGATCGCCAACATCAAGAGGATGAAGTCGACATTGATGTTGACCGAGAAGCCCAGCTCCTGCCAAGGCACGAAGCCATAGGCGACCTTAGAGATCACCAGGGTGAGGATCAGCCCCAGCATGGCGAAGATGGTCACCGCCGCCACCTTGGCCAGTACGATATCCCGGGTCGATACCGGATGGCTGAGCAGCAGGGCCAGCGAGTTGCGTTCACGCTCGCCGGCGCTGGTGTCTATGGCCAGGTTCATGCCGGAGATAAACACCGCATAGACCATCATGAAGATGGCGACGCCTAAGATCATCCCGCCCTTGGAGTCTGAGGTGGCCTGATCTTCCACCTTGACCTTGATTGGCTGCATCACCTTAGGGTCTATGCCGCGGGCGATCAGTCGCAGGCTGCCGATCTCGGCGCTGTATTGCTGCAGCGCCTTCTCCAGCCGACGGATAGAAGACTGTAGCTTCTCGTTGGAGTTGTCGGCGATCAGCACTATCTCGGCGGCCTGACTCTTGGCCATGTTAGCGGCGTAGTCTGGGCTGATGACAAGTTCTATCTCCTTGCGATCGGCCTCATCACCCTGGCTTATCTCGTTGCTGGCGAGGTACTTCACTAGATCCGGTGCGCGCTCGCCGTGGGTGATGGTGATGTTAAGCGCCTCTGGGCTGGTGATTTGGCCGATGAGGATCATAAACATGCCGCACATCATCAGCGGCGCGCCGATGGCGTAGTAGAGGCCCGCCATCACAGAGCGCTTGTCCCTGGCGGCATCGGTCAGCTCTTTTCTGACCATAGTAATGATTGAACTTATCATGCTGCGATTCCCTCGTCGGTACCGATTAGCTGAATGAAGGCGTCTTCCAGTGAGGCCTGGCCCGTCTGTTGGCAGAGTTCCTGTGGGCTACCGACGGCGACCACGCGTCCCTCGGCCATGACGATGACGCGATCGCACAGGGCAGCGACCTCCTGCATCACATGGCTGGAGAAGAGTACGCAGTGTCCCGCCTGCTTGAGATCCCTGAGCAGGTCGCGAAGCACCCGGGTGCTCATCACGTCCAGGCCCCGGGTGGGCTCGTCGAGTATGATATTGGTGGGCTCATGCACTATCGCCTGGGCCAGCGCCGTCTTCATTCTCTGCCCTTGGGAGAATCCCTTGCAGCGGCGATCGGCAATATCGTCCATGTGCAGCTTGCTCAGCACCTTGGCCGAGGCGGCCTTGGCCTGCTCGCGGGAGAGGCCGTTAAGCTCGGCGAAGTAGCGGATATATTCTCTCGGCGTCAGGCGCTCATACAGGCCGAAAGGGTCTGGGAACAGGCCCAGTTGCTGCTTGGCGGCCACCGGCTGTTTGGCGACATCTATGCCGTCGATCTCGGCGATGCCCAGGTCTGGCTTGAGCAGGCCGAAGACGGTGCGCAGACAGGTGGTCTTGCCCGCGCCGTTAGGGCCCAGCAGGCCGGTGATCTGGCCGTCCAGCGCCTCGAAACTGAGGTCGTTCAGTGCCTGCACCTCGCCGATCCGTTTAGATAAATTCGATACCTTAATCATGGCGTGCTCCTTGCTGCTGGTCGCCACCGAGAGTGGAATGGCTTAGTGTGTCCTGTGGGATGGCCTCAACCGTGTTGGCGTTGAGGTAGAAGTTACGACTGATATCTTTGCTCAGGCACTCCTGAGACAGGCCGTCGACGCTGCCGCTGCTGATAAGCTCCGCGATCAGTGTGTTGGCGCAAGACTGATAGGCCACCCCATGGGTCGCATAGGGGGCGACGAAATGCTTGGCATTGGTCAGCTTGGCCATGGCCAGCTCGCCCCAACTCGGTGGTGTGGCCGGGTCTATCTGTCCCGATAGCACGAGTGTCGGCAGGGCGCTGGCTATGGGGGCGGAGAAATCTTCACCTACCGCCGGAATATGCCAGATAGGGCAGCTCAGATCGAAGGCCTCAAGCATCTCACGACCGAAGTAACTCTGGCCTATCTGCTGACGCTCGGCTTCGCTGAAGCGGTGCCAGTCTTCGCCACAGACCACGGCCGAGTGCATGCCGGCGGCGATGCCAGTGCTGTTCATCGTGAGGGCGTACAGCCCCATGATGGCCTGAAAATTCCCCTCAGCCGCTTGGTGGATGGCGTGGGGCAGCAGCGCCCTGACATTAGGCATATAAAGCGCCATACGGATGGCGCCCATAAACTTGGCGCGGGTCATGGTGAGCTGGGTCGGCGCATTGGTGAGGGGATCGCGGGTCTGACTGATCTGCGGCCCCTGGCTGAGCTGCGCCTCGACCTGGTCGAGTTCAGCTTTGAGATTAGGGAACTCTTGATGACACAGGGCGTTGCCCTGGCAATCTTTAAGCAGCAGGTCGATGGCGCGGGTGATGGCGTCGCCGATATTAAGCACACTCTGCTGCATGGGCACCACGCCGTCCAAGGTCACGGTAGCCAGGGCCTCTGGGTAGTGACGCATATAGAGCTGGGCCATGCGGGTACCGTAGGAGATGCCATACAGGTGCAGCTTCTGGTATCCCAGGGCTTGCCTGACCGCCTCGAAATCTTTGAGGGCAGTTTCGCTGCCATACTGGCTGACATCGGCATCTATCTTGGCGAGGCAGGCCTTGGTCTCGGTGGCGATATTCAGCTCATCGTCGTTGAAGGCCAGGCCACCCTCGAAGCCGGCGCCTTCACAGACGAGTTGGTTGGAGAGGCCTGTGCCGCGCTGGTCGATCAGCAGTATATCTCGCTGCTGGCGCACCTTGGTAAAGATCTTGTCGAAGCTGGCGGCGTTATCTATGGCCGATTGGCCTGGGCCGCCGGCGATGGCTAATAGCGCTTCTTTCTCGAAACTGGGCTTGATGGCGGGCAGAACCAGATAGTGGATCTGTATCTGTTTGCCCTGGGGCTTAGCGTAGTTTTCCGGTACCGTGATGGCGCCGCAGCGCAGACGATCAGACAGGTCGTCTACATAGCAAGACTCAGATTTGCTGTCTTGCTGATCTGCTGGTTGAGTGTCTGCCCAGGTGGGCTGAGATAACAGCAGTAGCGCCAAGCAGGCGGGCAGGAGTAGCGCGGCCAGCCGCTGCTGCCGGGTGAATCTATTGGCCATCAATTTAACCTTTCCTTGAAGCATGATACCGATTCCTTAGTTGAAATTTACCGTATCTATGTTAATTTAGTACTGTATCGGTGTATCAATGTATTAATACAGTGAATAAAGGCTAATGCTAGATTTACTCAATGTCAACCCCAGTAATGGCGATCCCATCTACCGCCAGCTTAGCGATCAGATAGTGCGTCTGATCGTCGGCGGCCAGCTGCAACCTCAAGAGGTGCTACCGTCGGTGCGGCAGATCGCCGAGCACCTGGCGGTCAACCCCATGACGGTCTCCCGCGCCATTCAGCAGTTGGTGGAACAGGGTTGGCTCGAGCGTCGCCGCGGCCAACCCACCCGGGTGGCACAGCGTGGCGACAGCCAGGGTACTTCGAGTGCCGATCTGATGGCGCCACAAGTCAATTCACTCATCAACCAGGCTAAACAGTTAGGCGTTAGTCTGGAGGAACTCAATGCCATCATCGCCAAGGCATGGCAACAGGCGCAATAAAGGAACAGATGCAGATGCAAGAGAGCAATCAAGCCATATTAGCCTTTCATGGGCTCACTAAGGCCTTTGACGGCCAGCTAGCCATAGATGACTTGTCGATGACCCTCTATCCCGGCATGGTGGTGGGCCTGCTGGGGCAAAATGGTGCGGGCAAGTCGACCCTGATGCGCTGCGCCCTGGGGATCCTCGATGTCACCGAGGGGCAGATAGAGATACTGGGCGGCACCAGCGACAATATCAGCTCGGCGCAGAAGGAGCTTATCGGCTATGTGCCTCAGCAACCCTTCGGTTATGAGGGCTTCACCGTCGAGCGCGCCCTGGCCCTGCATCGCAGCTTCTATCCTAACTGGGACGGGTCGCTGGAGCAGGAGTGGTTGAGCCGCTTCCAGCTCGATGGGGCGCAGCAGGTACAGCGCTTGTCTGTGGGGCAGCGCCAGTCGCTGGCGCTGATCATGGCCATGGCCTATCGCCCTAAGTTGTTGATCCTCGATGAGCCGGTTGCCAGCCTGGACCCTATCGCCCGGCGCGAGTTTATGTCGGATCTGTTCGACCTGGCGCTGGATGCCGGTTCGGCGGTGCTCTTCTCTTCACACATCACCTCAGATCTCGAGCGGGTCGCCAGCCATGTGGCCCTGATGCGCAAGGGCAAGCTGGTACTCTTCAAGGAGATAGATGCCCTCAGGGAGAGCGTGCAGCTGGTGAGTCTCAAGCCGGGCGAGTCTCTGCCCGAGGGGCTTGTTGTGCTCAACCGACAGCAGGATAAGCTGCTGGTGGATCACTATGAGGCCGCCATGGCACCAAGCTTCACCTCAGTGACGCCAATGAACCTGGAACAACTCTTCATGGAGCTGCACAGATGATGCCTAAAGCGCTGCGCGGCATGCTGCGCTTCTGGCTGTTCGATGTGGGCAGCGCCAGCTTTCTCGGCACCGGACTGCTGGCGCTGGTGATGATGCTGGTGTTGGCGTTCTCGGGCAAATACGACGCCATGCCTATCATGCTGGGGATGATGCAGGTCTCTACCTGCGCGGCGATCGCCTGGCAACTCAACCGCCTGTCGGCCACCGAGTGGGCCAGCCTGGTGCCCGGCTACGCCGAGAGCATTCAATGGCAGGCGCTTATCGTGGGCATTATCGCCACAATGATCTCGCTGACTGCGGCGATACTATTGCCCCTCGAGGCGGCGGTTCAGCAGGTGCTGCTGGCGAGCCTGGCTGGGGTCGCCTTCATCTATTTCTGTCGCCGACACATCAAGGGGTTCTACTTTTCTTTCGCCCTGTTTCTGCTGCTGCCCTTTACACCTGAGATGACGGCGTTTCTGCCTAGCCTCAGCTTCTACCTGGTGCCGCTGGCCGTCGTGGGGCTTATCTATCTGATCCGTGCTGATCTCAGGGCCGAGGTCTGGCACCTGGAGGCGAGATCTGTCTACCTCAATGGCCTGGAGATGGGCTGGTTCTGGTTGCCTAATCTGGGTTCAAACAGCCTGATGAACCGTCTGGACAGGTGGCTGCATCCGGTAAACTTCTTCGTCGGCCCCATGCTCTCCATGATGCTGGTGTTACTGCCTGCACTGGCGCTGCTGCTGGGGCTGGTAAATTATTTTGTCGGTATCGAGCTGCCCGTGCTCTTCATCATGGGTCAGTTCAGCGCCGTTGCCTGTACCTTAGTGCACTGGAGTCGTGTACAGAGATGGCGGGCGACTGAGACCCTCTATATCTTGCCGGGCTTTGACGGTAAACAGGGGCTGATCGATGCCTTCGCCAGCGCCCAGTATCGTCTGCTGGGGTATTTCACCGGCACCATGGCGCTGCTGGCGACCTGCACCCTGATACTCAAACCCGACTTTACCCTGCTCATCTGGAGCCATCTGGTACTCAGCACCTTCTGCGTTTGCGCCTTCTTGCTGGGCCTGGGCTGCGCCGCCCGCAGCGCCATGCATATCTCACTGAGTATGTTAGTAGTGATCTGTCACGCCATCTGGTTGTCCACCGCCTTGGTGGCACTGCGCGAGGGCAGAGACCTCACCACCTATGTGACTCTGGATATCGGCCTGGTGGCCTTTTCTCTGCTAACGCTTTGGTGGGGCAAGCGAAAGTTGTGGCGTGAGGCCCTGGCCTGATCCTGCTAGCGCCTGGCTTTTGTGCTCCAATTAACATTATTGGAGCAAAAACTCTTATTTTTTGGCCGCCATTGCAGTAAAATGCGCCAAAACAGGTACAAGTGTACGCTAAAAGGGTCAGAAAATTATGTCGCTCCAACAGTATCATCCCATCAGCCTGATGCAGGCCCAGAGCCAGCAACGTGGCGATGCCATCGCATTGGAAGGCTACGGCTTATCGGCCCCTTGGCAGCAGATCAGTTGGCGACGATTCGACGAGATTGGTGACCAGATCGCTAAGGCGCTGATCGCTTCTGGCTTCGCGGCCCAAGACAAGGTGGCGATCCTGTCGCAAAACTGCCCCCAGTGGACCTGTGCCGATGTCGGTGTCCTCAAGGCCAAGGCTGTGGTGGTACCTATCTATCCCACCAGTACCCTGGAGCAGGCGCGCTACATCATAGACGACGCCCAGGCCAAGCTGATCTTTGTCGGTGACGCCGAGCAGTACCGCATGGCCCGTGAACTGCTTGCAATCTGCCCCAGCCTGACCCAGATAGTGGTCTTCGATGCCGAGGTGGCACTTAAGCAAGAGGATACGGCTGTTCATTTCGATAGCCTGCTGACGCAAACCCATTCGCCCGAGGTCGATGCCGAACTGGCTCACCGTCTGGCTAACTTGGCCCTGGACGATCTGCTGACCCTGATCTACACCTCGGGCACCACGGGGGACCCTAAAGGGGTGATGCTGGATTACCGCAATATCGCCTCTGTGATCCGCCAGCACGATACCATTTTGCCCTTCACGCCTGGCGATGTGTCGCTGGCCTTCCTGCCGCTGAGTCATGTGTTCGAACGGGGCTGGAGCTTCTATGTGTTGTGCCGCGGCGGCCATAACGTCTACCTCAAAGATCCTATGACGGTGAAAGAGGCGATCGTCGATATTCGTCCCCACACCCTATGCGTGGTACCGCGTTTCCTGGAGAAGGTCTACAGCGCGGTGCAGGACAAGGTGAATAAGGCGCCCGACACTCGCAAGAAGCTGTTCGCCTGGGCCATGTCTGTGGGTGAGCGTCAGTTCGAGGTCAGCCAGGGGCGTGCTAAGGCTTCCTGGTGGCTCAAGACCCAGTGGAAACTGGCCCATAAGCTGGTGTACAGCAAGCTGCAGCAGGTGCTGGGTGGCAGGCTTAAGTTTATGCCTTGCGGCGGCGCGGCGCTGGATCAGAACGTGGCCAGCTTCTTCCATGGCATCGATATTCCCGTGCTCTGTGGCTACGGCATGACGGAGACCACGGCGACCGTGACCTGTAATACCCTGGATAACCGCGTCGCCGGCTCTAACGGTAAGACGCTGCCGGAAGTCGAGATCAAGCTGGGTAAAGACAACGAGATCCTGGTGCGCGGCGATACCGTGATGCGCGGCTACTACAACCGCCCTCAGGAGACCGCCGACAGCTTCGAAGATGGCTGGTTGAAGACGGGCGATGCAGGTCAGATAGACGAGCAGGGCAACCTGTTTATCACAGACAGAATCAAAGAGTTGATGAAGACCTCCAACGGCAAATACATAGCGCCGCAGCGGGTCGAGGGTAAGGTAGGTTGCTGCCCCTTCATCGAGCAGGTGGCGGTGATCGCCGATGCGAAAAACTATGTGACCGCGCTTATCGTACCGGCGTTCGAGTCGTTAGAGGCTTGGGCCGAGGAGAAGGGACTACATTACGAGTCGCCCATGGAGCTACTGCGCCACAGTCATGTGATCGAGCACTTCGAGCAGCGCCTCAAGCATCTGCAGCAGGAGCTGGCGGGCTTCGAGAAGATCAAGAAGTTTACCCTGCTGCCCGAGGCATTTTCCATGGAGGCTGGCCTACTGACGCCGACCATGAAGCTAAGGCGTAAGATGATCTACCATAAGTACGCCACCGAAATTAACGCTATGTATGTGAAATAGCGAAATAGCTTAAATGTTAAGGGCGCCTCATCAGAGGCGCCCTTATTCTATGGGGCCAGTATCTATGAGATCGGTAGTCCAAAAGTCCATCTTGCATCCCCCTGGTATCTCGGTTAACGTCTTTGGCACAAAAATAACGACTTAGTCTTAGGAGCTCCTGTGCCGTTACGCTCTTTCAGTTTAACCATTCAACCCAGATTCAATGAAACCGATGGCCTGGGCCATATCAACAATACCGTGATGCCCGTCTGGTTTGAGGCGGCGCGTGAGCCTATCTTCGCCATCTTCAATCCCTCGCTCAATCTGGCCGAGTGGAACCTGATTGTGGCGGGCTTCACCATCGCCTATACCTCGCCGACCCAGTATGGCCAGCCGGTGGAGATCAAGACCTGGATCAGCCGTGTGGGCAACGCCAGCTTCGAGGTGGCGCAGCAGAGCTGGCAGGGCGGCAAGATGACCGCCGAGGCCAAGACCACCTTAGTGCATTACGACTACAGTATCGACAAGAGCCGACCCATAGGGGAAGAGGTGAAGCAGGCGCTGCTGACCCTGACCGGCGAATAAGCGGGTTACAAAAACTTCTGCACGTACCAGCAACTGGCGCTGATGGCGAGTTGCTGGGACTTGGCCCACTCCAACCCATGGCGTACCAGGCGCCCGGCCACGCCCTGACCCCTGAGGGGATCCGGCACGAAGGTCCGTACAAAATCCACCTTATCACCTTGCCGCTGATATTCTAATACCGCATCATGGCCTGCAATCGACAACACAAATCGCTGCTGATCGGCCTGGTGTAATATCGTCTCCTGGGTCATAGTCTGCTTCTCGTTTTGTTGTATGACTCTTAACGTTAGCACAGGGTGAGGAGATAAGTCACAAGATGATTCGGTCAACATTTAGCTTAGGGGGAGCGGCTTGATAAGCCTATCTTTCAGTCGTTTAAAGCACGTTGCGGCCCAGGGGCTTGCGGCATTGGGACTCACGCTCCTGTTAGGGAGCGGCACCACTGTCTTGGCCCAGGAGATCGACATTCGTGGGGCGGTCGAGGCCAAGGTGAAGGGGGATATCACCAGCGCCATGGTGCTGACCGACGCCAACCTGATCACCTTAGGCATAGTTGACTTCAACCCCAACACCATAGTGGACCTGAGTGAGATAGGCGATATCAACGCCGGTGATGAAGAGTCGCTCAAGCGGCGCAGTCAGCTGACCTCCTACACCTTGCCCTGGGAGAGCGACACAGTGCCGCTCTCGCCCGAGTGGTCCCAAAGCATCCAGGTGCGCCTCTCTTACGTGCATGCCAGCGACAGCATACAGGGGCTGGAGGATGAGACCATCAGCAGCCCGATCAAGGATACCAGCTATCTGCTGGCGGGCGAGTATCGCTGGAAATATCAGATAAATGAGCAGTGGCGGGCGGTCTTTGGCCTGGGGGCGCAGTTTATCTGGCTGGAAAACCGCCTAATCTATAACGACCCCGTGCTGCGCAGCGTCAGTGGCATTCTCGACGACAAGCTGGTGAACACCAGCTATGGCGCCATCATGTTCGACCCCAATGCCGAGCTGACCTATACCGGTGACCTCATGGGGAACAAGTGGGAATTTATCAGCACCCTCAGATACGGCATAGGACGCAGCTTGCTGACCGACGATGGCATGCAGGCGGTGACGCCTCAGGTCGGGCGTCTGAGCAACGCCCTGGTGTTTCATTACGGGCTGCCCGACTTCTTCGACCGTCAGAACGAGATGCGCCTGCTGGCCAAGCGGATCGATCTTAGCGGCGATGTTATCGACCCCATGGGTACGCGCCACTACTATGAGTTCGGTGCCGGCTGGGTGGTGCAGACCCCCTCGCTGTCAGCCTGGCTGCGCAACATAGGGATAGGCATCACACTCAACATCAACAGCGGCCTGAGTGGCGGCGGCATAGTGTTGCTGTTTAACGAGGAGATGTGAGCCAAGCACAATCGAGGTTAGTCGATGCAGTGATCCTTGAGCACGGCCAGTAACTCCTCGGGCAGATTTGCCTTGGCTTGCTTGTTGAAGTCGAACATGACGGCGACCGAGGAGCCCTTAGTGGTGATCGCCTGTTGCTGCTCGCTGAACACCTGATAATGCATGGTGAAGCGGTCCTTGTGGATGTCGCTGATGCTGACGCCGATCAATAGGGTGTCGGGGAAGGTGACCGGGCGCTTGTAGCGTGCATGGTTGTCGCTGATCACTGGGCCCATGCCGTATTGGTAGAGCTTATCCAGCGGAAACAGCTGGTTAAAGAAGTCTATCCGCGCCGTCTCGAAGTAACGGAAATAGACCGCATTGTTGACGTGCTTCAGGGCATCCATCTCGCCCCAGGCGACTGGGATGCGGGTGTGAAAGGGAAACTGGCTAGCGAACTGCTCCATATCTTAACCTTCAATTTTCAAACAAGTGTTTAGTTTTGGGTTAAGATATCAGTATCTCGCCACAATACCAATCCCTGAGGGCGTTCGAGTGGCTAATGAGTCAGGATGAGGCTTTCTCGCGTTCTTCGATTTGTTCGACGAGCGGGCAACAAAAAAGGCACCCTAGGGTGCCTTTATTTTCCAAAGCGACAGATTAGAAGCTCAACTCTTTAAAGTTGGTGATCTGCGGGTAGTCGCCGGTACGCTGGGTGGTCTCGCGCACCATCTGCATCACACGCATGCCCGCCTGCTCGGCAGCTTTGAGCTCCTCGAGCACATCCGAGATAAACAGTACCTGCTTAGGCGCCAGGCTGATGGTGTTGATGATGTTAAGGTAGGCCTGTTTAAACAGCTTGTTGCCGGTACGGGTGTCGAAGTGGCCATCGAAGTATTCGGTCAGGTCGCCGCCGTCGCTGTGGCTGAACAGCAGCTTCTGGGCATCCACAGAGCCAGAAGAGAAGCTGTAGAGACGCACGTTCTGCGCCTTAATCTCTTTCACGCTGTCGATGAAATCAGGGTAGATGTGACCCTTAAATTCGCCTTGGGCGTAGCCCTGTTTCCAGATTAGGCCTTGCAGCGTCTTAAGCGGAGTGGCCTTGCGATCTTCGGCAATCCACTGTTGCAGTATCTCTACCACGCGCTCCAGTGAGGCGTCCGGCTCCAGCGCGATATCTTTCACATCGCTGATGCAGTTGTCGACCAATACATTAGTTTGATTCTCTTCTAAAAAATCAGCGAGGGCCTTAGACGAATAGGGAAAAAGGGTGTCCTGAATAAAGTTCAGATCGGTTGTTGTACCCGCTGTATCTACAACTATGGCTCGAATACCCATAACGTTGGCTTACTCCACTATGCATTAATAGAAATGATTCGCTTAAATGACAGGCCAGATCCTAAGCTGAAAACGCCCCTTTGGCTAGTGAATTATCGCCCAAAGACGAGTGAAGGCGCAGCGGGTCACAAGGGGAAACAGGTCTGGCGTTTTCGGGGGGAGGTTTGACTTGCTTTTGCTTAAATATCATACTCATTCGCTTGGGGCGTAAACCATGGAAAGGGAAACAAGGAAGGGCGAATGACTGTTAAATACCTCAAATTTATTAGCTGCTTAGTCTTGATTGCTGGTAGCTACTGCCTGCCACTTGCGGCCAAGATCAAAGTAAAGCCGCTGCCGATTCAGCTGGAGAGCTGTGAGCGTGGCGAATGCGTCGATCATTTCAAGGAATACAAGACGCTGGCCCGTTATGGCCATTCCGATGCTATGTACACGCTGGCCGAGATGTACCGTCTGGGCTATGGCACAGAGAGCGATATGCGCTTATCCACTAAGTGGTATCGCCGCGCCGCCAAGTTAGGCAACCCTTTTGCTCAGTACAAGGCGGCCATCCTCTATCTACAGGAGGGTGAGAATCAGGATATCGACAAGGCGATGCGCTACCTGCGAGACGCCAACCGCGCCGATCTTAACGAGGCGGCTCACCTGTTGGGAATGCTCTACGTAGAAGGCGAGCTGGTGGAGAAGGACAAGGTGAAAGCCAAGGACTACCTGACCAAGGCCTATGAGGCGGGTCATGAGCCGACACTTAATCTGCTTGCCGAAGTTAGCGAGGTGGCCCTCGAGGTCAAGCGCCAGGCTAAGGTGGCGCCGGTTACGCCCAAGAGTCAGGCCGCTCCGACAGATGAGATGGAGGTGATCGAGGTTCGTGCCCCTAGTTTGGAAGAGGTCTTTTCCTACCATATCGCCACTTTGCGTGCTCGTGTGCCCGATGGCATCAGTAGTACGGGGACCTCGCTGCGGGGTCGTACCTGTGGCGAGATGATCTCCTGTAATACTCAGGAAGACAGAGAGCGTATTCGCGATTTTCTCATGTCCACCTGGTAACGGCTCAGGTCGCCCTATCACTTAACAATAACAAGGAATACACGTGATAAATAAATGGATTGCTGGTGTTATCTTACTGCTCGGCAGTAGCTTGAACCTGGTTCAGGCGGCGCCGACCAACCTTGAAACGCTGATGGTTAAGGCGCCGGGTGTCGACAAGCCCATGGCCTTCAAGGTTACTCTGCCCGCCAGTTATGGCGAGAACCTAGATAAGCGCTATGTGCTGCTGTTCGACTTCCATCCCCGCAGCCGCGGCTATCTCGAGGGGATGCATGACTGGATGAGCCACAACGGCGACTGGCCCTGGCTGGAGACCATAATCGTCACCGCGCCCGACGGTGACCAGGCGCTGGGCAAGTTGAAGAGTCAGGCGATAGAGCAGGAAGGCAGCGTCGCCCTGCTGGATTTCATGGGGCAGTCGCTGCTGCCCGCCATCGACGCCAAATATCGCACCAATGGCTTTCGCATCATGAACGGCTTTACCGGCAACGCCGGCCTGGTGCTCTACACCTTGCTCAATCGCCCCGAGTTGTTCAACGCCTACCTGGCGGCGAGCCCTGTACTGAGTGACGACTTTGCCTATGTGATCAAGTCGGCCGCCGATAAGCTGGAGAAGCTCAAGGGCAAGCCACGCTACCTGATGCTGACTACCAGCGACAGCGATTTCGAGCAGCGTCAGCTGGAGGATTTCGCGGCTTTAGAGGAGCTGCTCGAGACGACCAATCATCCGGCGCTGCACTATAAGGTGAAGCGTTTCGACGGCACCTACTATATGACCCAGCCGATCCTGGCGACCGCCTACGGCATAGAGTGGCTGTTCGACGACTACCACAGGGTGCTCTCGCCAGACTCAGACATTGCCAAGGGCGGCGTGAAGGCGATTCTCGACCACTATAGTTACCTGTCGCAGCAGAAGTATGGCTTCCCCGTGCCGTCCACCGATTCGCTGATCGCCCTGGCGGACGCCGAGTTTGCCAAGGATAAAGATAATGGGCTGGCTGTTTATCTGGCGGCGGTGGAGGCCAATCCTGACTCCCACACCGCCCATGATGCCCTGGCAAGAGCCTATGGCGAGCTAAAGATGTTTGACTTAGCCATAGCCCAGCAGAAGCAGGCGCTGGCCAAGACAGACCATCCCTTCTGGACCCGTAAATACAGCGAGAGCCTGGCGGCGCTAGAGGCGCAGCGGCACTAATTGATTCTACATAAGGTTATCTCCGCCGTTTACCTTTATTGAAATACGCCGGCATCTGCCCTCTTTTGGTGCAGATGCCTATGCGTTTCGGCGCAGTCAGAGCGAATTTCACGCCCAGGCTCGCGCGATTTATCACCTTATCAGCCTTCTCCTGCCTGGGTTTTCGCCCCGTGGCGCGGCGTTTTCCTCTGTCTTCGCCGGGTTTCTGTGCCCGCGAGTGGGATTGGCGCCATAGTTGCAAAGCTTAGAGCCGTTATCTAAGGGGAGCAGTCTATGGCGGCAATGAGTTACTTGAGTGTGATCGAGCGGTACCATGAACATGAGCAGCTGGTGAAGGAGCTGTTGGAGTCGATTCTGGTGGGGATAAGCGATCCCCTGATGCTGTCCGACCCAGGCTTTCGGGTGCGGGCCATGGCCGAGATCGCCAACAGCTATCCCTTTATCGAGCTGCTCTATGTGCTCGACGGTGATGGAGTGCAGATCAGCGACAATGTGGCCATAGTCAATCGTGTGGTGCAGGCGATCCCCGTGGGGCGCAACCTGAGCCGCAGCCACAGGCCCTACTTCTCCAAGGCGCAGGAGACGCAGTTGCTCAAGATCACCACTCCCTATCTCTCCAACGCCAGCGGCCAGCTCTGCCTGTCGGCCTCCTATCGTATCGAAGACGACTCGGGGCGGGGTTTTATCGTGGTGGATATCAATCTCACTCAGTTGATCGAGTTTATGATGGGCGATCGGGCCAGACGGCGGGCGACGCCCCTGTTCAAGGGGGTCTATACCGCGCTGGTGGTCGGGCTGTTTATCATGGTGCTGGTGCTGATCAGCATGGCGACCGTGGATATCGCCGCCTTGCTCGCCGAGGGAGTTGTGCCCAGTGGCTCAATCAAGCCCTTTAGCATCATCATCTTCATCACCCTGGCCCTGGCGGTGTTCGATCTGGGCAAGACGATCCTCGAAGAGGAGGTGTTGATGCACAAGGATATCTTCCGCCACAGCTCTACCCGGCGCACCATCACCCGCTTTATCTCCACTATCTTGATCGCCATCTCCATCGAGGCCCTGCTGACCATGTTTAAGGCCTCTCTGGGAGAGATGAAGTATGTGCAGCCCGCCATCGGCATGATGTTCGCCGTGGTCGGCCTGCTGGTGGGGCTGGGGATCTATGTGTTTCTCGGCGCCAAGGCCGAGCTGCTGCTCAAACAGGGCAATGGTAAGCCTTAGGCCCTTGGCTCTTCAGTCATAGGCTAAAGAGTACAGGCCGAAGGCGTTATCCAAAGTTAACAGAGGGTACCTGTCTGCTGGATCGGCATGATCCAGTAGCGACAGGGGTTGTGCTGGCACACCCTGGCGAGCACGGCGAGCAGGGCCTGCTGCTGGCTGCTGGGGTGCATGATCTCGAACTTGCAGAACTCCCGATAGCCCTCCACCTGCTCCTTGATGTTGAAGTGGCTGTGCTCGCGGCTGAAGCCACAGATATTGCCAAGGCTGAAGCCGGAAAGAAAATCCAGCTCGATCAGGGTGTCGACTATGTCGTCTTTAATATCGTTCTGGGCGATCAGCACCAGTAGTTGTTCACTGCTCATCGGCGTTTCTCCAGCCAGTAGTAGAGGATAGGCAACAGGTAGAGGGTGGTGATGGTGGAGGTCAGCAGGCCGCCTATCACCACTATGGCCAGGGGTTTCTGGATCTCGGCACCAGGGCCGGTGGCAAACACCAGCGGCATCAGGCCAAACATGGCGGTGGTGGCCGTCATCAGGATGGGGCGCAGGCGGCGCATGGCGCCCTGTTCCACCCGGGTCAAGAGGTCGCTAAACAGGTGACGGGTCTGCTCATAGTAGCTGACCATCACCACGCCATTGAGCACGGCCACCCCCAGGAGGGCGATGAAGCCCACCGACGCGGGGACCGACAGGTATTCCCCCGACAGGTAGAGGCTGACGATGCCGCCCATCATGGCGAAGGGCACGTTGGCCAGGATCAGCCCAGCCTTGGAGAGGGAGCCGAAGGTGGTGAAGAGGATCAGGGTGATCAGCGCCATGGCGATGGGGATCACCAGCAGCAGGTTGTTGGTGGCGCGCTGCTGATTCTCAAACTCGCCGCCGAAGCTGACGCTGTAGCCGGCCGGCAGCTTGATCTGCTCGCCTATCTTGGCGTTAAGCTCTTCGACGAAGCCAACGATATCCCGTCCCTCGACATTGGTGGTGATCACCGAGAAGCGATCCCCCTGTTCCCGCTCGATCAGTATCGGGCCCTCCTTATAGCTGAGCTTGGCCACATCGGTCAGGCGCCTGAGGGAGTGATCCGGCATCACCAGCAGCTGTTGCTTAAGCTCGTTGATGCTGCCAAGCTTGCCCTCGCCGCTGGCGATCAGCACTGGGGTGCGCTTCTTGCCCTGCAGCACCTCGGTCACCGCCACCCCTTCGAGTTGGCTCTTGAGGTAGCGGGCAAACTCCATGGTGCTCATGCCGAAGCCTCTCGCCAGCTCGTTATCCAGGGTGAGGTTGATGAAGGGGCTGCCCTCGATAAGCGACATCTTCACATCTACGCTGCCGTTTGTGGCGCTCACCAGTTGCTGGATCTCGCCGGTCAGAGTGCCCAGGGTGTCGATATCTGTGCCGAACACCTTGATGGCCACATCGCCTATGCTGCCGGTCAACATCTCGGAGACCCGCATCTGGATCGGCTGGGTGAAGTTAAAGTTAACCCCGGCGTATTGCAGCAGCTCGCCGCGAATCGCCTCGATAAGCTCTGCCTTGGTATCGAAGCGCCACTCGCTGCGCGGCGCCAGCTCGAGAAACACGTCCGTCTCGTTCAGCCCCATAGGATCCAGGCCTATCTCGTCGGCGCCGGTGCGGGCGACCATCTGTTTTATCTCAGGCACCTTGCTCAGCAGGGTCTGCTGTATCTGTTTGTCGATGGCGATGGAGGCCTCCAGCGAGATAGAGGGTGACTTCTCCAGCTGCAAAATGATATCGCCCTCATCCAGGGTGGGCATGAAGGTCTTGCCCACCAGGCTAAACAGCCCAAGGCTGACGATCAACAGGCTGAAGGCGGTGAGCATAAAGCCTTTCTTCGCCTCGAAGGTGCGTTTCAGGCTGCCAAGGTAGGCGGCCTTGAGCTTCTCTATCGCCCTGGGCTCCTGGGCCGCCTTCTCGTTCACCAGATAGGAGGCGATCACAGGGATGACGGTGAGCGCCAGCACCAGGGAGGAGAGCATGGCGAACACTATTGTGACCGCCACCGGGGTAAATAGTTTGCCCTCCAGGCCGGTGAGGCTCAGCAGGGGCGAGAAGACTATGATGACGATGATGGTGCCCGAGACCACAGGGATGGCGACATCCTTGGTGGCGCGGAAGATCAGGTGCAGGCGCGGCAGTCGCTGTTTGGAGGCGATCTGATTGACCATGTTTTCGACCACCACCACAGAGGAGTCCACCAACATGCCGATGGCGATCACCAGGCCGCCCAGGCTCATCAGGTTGGCCGACAGGTCGAACAGATCCATCAGCAGGAAGGTCATCAGAGCCGCCAGCGGCAGCGACAGGGACACCACCAAAGCGGCGCGCACATTGCCCAGAAATAGCGCCAACAGCACGATCACCAAGAGCACCGCCTCGAAGAGGGCGCTGGAGATGGTGTCTATGGCGGTGTTGATCAGGTTGGCGCGATCGTAGAAGGTGTTGATCACGCTGCCCTCCGGCAGGCTGGTCTGGATCTGCGCTAGCTTCTGCTTAATGCCGTCGACAACTTGCGCCGTATTAGTGTCTTTCAGGGCGATGATCAACGCCTCGGCGGTCTCATCACCATCCTTGGTGACCGCGCCGTAGCGCGCCAGGTGACCTATCTGGATCTCGGCCAGATCCTTAAGGCGATAGACCTTGGCATCGTCGGCCTTCACCACGAGTTGTCCCAGCTCGTCGATATCGTCGATGCGGCCCTCGGCGCGCACGATAATGGTGTCAGTGCCTATGGTGAGTTTACCTGCGCCCTCGTTGTGGTTGTTGTCCTTGATCGCCTGCTGCAGATCCGCAAAGCCTATGCCGGCCGCCGCCATGGCCGCCGGGTTGGGGCTGATGCTGAAGCTCTTGGCATAGCCACCGAGAATGTTGACATCGGCCACCCCGGGCACTGTGCGCAGCAAAGGACGCACCTCCCATTCTAGTAGCTGCCTGCGTTCCATCAGCGACAGGTTGGGGTTTTCCAGGGAGAACATGAAGATCTCGCTCAAGGGAGTACTCATGGGAGCAACACCGCCGGAGACCCCTTCGGGGAAGCTGTCCCACACGGCGGCCAGGCGTTCGCTCACCTGCTGCCTCGCCCAGTAGATATCTGTGCCTTCGGCGAAATCCAGGGTGATGTCACTGATGGCGTACTTGGTGGTCGAGCGTAGGATCGCCTGATTGGGGATCCCCAGCAGCTCTGTCTCTATGGGCACAGTGATCTGCGCCTCTATCTCTTCGGGCGTCATGCCCGGCGCCTTGAGGATGATCTTCACCTGGGTGGGCGAGATATCGGGAAAGGCATCTAAGGGGATCGCCAGCCAGGCCTTGCCGCCGGCGGCCATCAAGATGGCGGCGACGATCAGCACAAACAGGCGCTGGGTGAGGGAGAAGCGTATTACCGAGGTCAGCATCTTATTCGCCCCCTAGGCCGAGCATGATCCCTTTCACCGCCGCCACCGACTGCGACAACACCTGCATCTGGCTCAGATCCAGATCGCTGGCGACTATGTATTGCTCAGGCGTCGATCCCAGTATTTCTATGGTGACCGCCTCAAGCTGGCTCGCCTGCTGGGTAAATACCTGACTCTCCTGCTCCCAGCTGAAGACGCTATGCTTGGGCAGCAGGTAGACGGCCTTTTGATACTCGGGTATCACAGTGATCTGCTGTCCCAGCAACAAGTTACAGCCTTGAGGAACCGGCTCAGACCAGGCGTTGATAAAGGCGCCGTCGGCGATGGCCGACTGGGCATCTATGGTGAGATGACAGGCATTGATGTTGATTGCAGACAGCGAGGCTGACTGGCTCATGGGCACATTGACCCGGACGCGAATGGCATCGCTGGGTACCAGAGAGAAGAGCTGTGTGCCGGCGTGGTAGGGGGTGTCGAGCTGATTGAGTTTGACGATACCGGCCACGGGCGCGCCTATGGTCAGCGACTCGCTGGCCTCATCCTTGGCGAGCACCATGGCCATGAAATGCTGCATATGCTCATATTCGAGGTGGCTGGCAAAATAGTCCTGGCTGATCTCGCGCCACTTGTCGGCGCTGATGCTACCGTTCTTCAGCAGCGGGCGGTTGCGATCGTAACGCTGCTTCGCCAGTTGATACAGGCTGCTGGCGGCCTCGACCTGGGCCAGGAAGTGGAACACTTCTGGGCCGGTCAGCCTGGCGATGGCCTGTCCCTGGCTGACGGGCTGGCCTTGGCCCACCAGGAAGGTGACCTGCTGGATATTTTCTGGCGTGCTGACCCAGTAATCGTTGCCGGGTAGGCGGGCGACCTGGGCGGGCAGGGCGCTGCCCTCGTAGCTGGCCACCTTCTGTGGCTGCACATAGCTTAAGGCAAGCTTGCCTAGGGTCTCTAAGCTTAATGGCTCGGCTTGAGCGGGATGCATAAGGCTGGCGGAGAGAAACGCGGATAAACAGAGGAGGCTGGCGCCATACTTGGCCGTCATAATGAGATTCCTAAGGCTTGTAGTTGCTGAGAATGGAGTTGTTGTTGGCTGACCCGGTTCAGCGCCAGGCGTGATTCGGTATCCAGCGCATCCATATAGCGGCGCAGCCAGATCTCATAGCTCACCTGGTTCTGATCTTTCACCTTGGCCAGCTCTTCGGTGATGGTGCGGCTCAGGGAGAGCCCCTGCTTGAGCAGTCGCTGCTGCTGGCCGAGCGTCTCTTGCTGCTTGGCCAGCTTCTCCGCCTGGGTCTTGAGTTGTAGATAGGTGCGATCGCTTTGCAGTAGTTGTTCCTGGTTGGTCTGTTGCCAGCTGGCGAGATCGCTCTGGGACAGGGCGGAGCTCACCCCGAGGGGGACAGTGATCCCCAACCCCAGCTGATTGTCGTCCAGCTGGTCGTCGGCGGTGCGCTTGGCGGTGAGTGAGAGGGTCCAGGGATCTTGTGTGCCCGCCTGCTGACGTTCGATCATCAGACGCGCCTGTTGCTGCTGTAGTCGCTGCAGCTGCCACAGGGGGTGCTGGGCCAGCTGGTTGTCGAACTCTGACACCTGCCACAGCTTGGCGCTTGGCTCATCATCGATGGATTCAGGTGGCAGCTGCTGGCCCGTGAGACGGTAAAACAGCGAGGCCGCCTCGGCCTGTTGCTGTTTGAGCTGGATCTGCTGCAGGTCGATATCCACCTGCTCGCGCTCGAGTAGCAGCAGATTAGCCACAGGCAGCTCGCCCACGTCGGTGAGGCGCTTCTGCTGTTGATGCAGCTTATCCAGCAGCTTACGTTTGCGCTCCAGCTGGGCCAGCTTGACGCTGGCGAGACGATAGTCCCAGATGCTTTGACGGATAAGGCCGGAGAGGTAGAGATTCTGCAGCGCCTGCTGCTGGCTGCCGATGGCCTGGGACAACTGCTTGATCTGGCTGTCGCTGTCGTAGGCGCCGGGGGGCTTTAATGGCAAATTGAGCGACACCTCCTGCTCGTAGCTGTTACCATTGTCCAGGCTGCCCAGATGGCTCAGGCTGATGCTGGGGAGCCCCATCAACCAGCCTGAGCTGCTCAGTTGCTGGGCGCGTTCATCCGCGACGACGGGCGCCTCGGCGCTGGCATTGGGAAGCCTGGACTTACTGATCTTCAGCAGGTGGTGGAGTTGATGTGTCGAGGCCGCATAGCCAAAGAAACTACTGCTACTTAATGCGGTCAACAGACATATCTTGATACAAGACTTAACGACGGACATAAGCGATTTCTGTGGTATTAAAGTGTGCCGTCAGTCTAGTGATTGTGTCGCCCCTGTCTTGAGGGAGATGTATCATAAAGCGGCCTATGGTACATATGTACCATAAGCTAACTTATTGATTTTGTGTTGCTTCGCTTTTTTGTATTATCGGAATTTGGCTGTAGATTTGCCTGTGGATTTTGGCTGTCTGGCGCGTAATTGAGTGTGGGCAGGCCGTGATAGGAGTAGGAATATCCATGAAAAAGGATCTGGTTATCATCGCCCTCTTGGTGCTTATCATGTTGTTTAAGCTGGTGGATATTGTCGCCGACGTGCAACTGGAGATCCCCGCCTGGCATATCGCCCAGGAGAGTGTCTTGGTGCTGCTGACCGTGATCGCCACCCTCTACCTGAGCCGCGACCTAATGCGTCGCTCCCGTCAGGTCAAGGCTCTGGCCCACAGGCTCGCCCAAGCCGATAAGCAGATAGATAACCTATCGACTCAGATGCGCGCCGCCCGCCAGGAGTATAGCCAGGCGGTGGCCAGCCAGTTCGATACCTGGGGCTTCACCAAGAGCGAGCAGCAGGTGGCGTTTTTGATCCTCAAGGGGCTCAGCTTTAAGGAGATCGCCGAGGTGCGCCAGACCAAGGAGAAGACGGTGCGCCAGCAGGCCTCCACCATCTATGGTAAGGCCGAGGTGGATGGCCGCCACACCTTCTGCGCCTGGTTTATGGAAGACTTCATTCAAGATCATAACCAGGAGCTAGCCAACAACGAGGCGGCCTAGCCTCTGTTTGTCAGCGTCCTCCGGCCGAGCGTTATTCGCCGCCCTTCCTGGCCCAACCCGCCGGCAGGCTGTTTTCCATGCGCTCCAGACGTTCGAGCAGCCGTACCTGATTGCTCAGTACCTCCTGCTGGTTGGCGATGATCGCCTGCTGAATCGCCTGGGTTTGGCAGTATCTCAGCTTGTTATGGCCATAATTGGCGGCCGTCAGCGCCGCCGAAGAGATACCGTTGAGTAGCTCACCGAACTTCTTCAAAGGGTTATTCTTTATGGTGCCGCCCACATAGCCGTGCACCTGAGCGACAGGCTCAATCTTGGTGGTGCCCAGCGCCTTGAGCAGCTGACCAAACAGCTTGATGGAGCCCGCCCCGGCAGTGACGAAGAAGGCGGCCTGTTCAAACTCGGCAGGGTCGCTGTTGATAAACTGGCAGCTGTCGCCCACCAGGCTGTTGATATTGCTGTTGAAGGCTGTATTGGTATTGGGGCCGAGTCCTCGCCTCAGGGTTTCCAGATGAGTCGTCATCTCGTGGAACACATCGAAGAATCCCGACTGGAAGGCGCCGCCATCGATCGTGAAGGCGCGATAGAGGGGATAGATGGAGTAGCCCGGCATGGCATCGATCAGGCTGATCATGGGGTCGAAGTGATAGATGTTGCCGAGCAGGCTGCTGTCTTGCATGTTAAACAACAGGTTACCCGTGGATTCCAGGTCGCTCACGAAGGCGATAAGATCGTTTTTAAAGTGGTAGCACTCGCTACCCCCGGCGCAGCTGGCGCCACCGAAGGCGGCCAGCCCCTCAAATTCCTGCTGGATCACCATGCGGCCTTCACTGCCGGCATTCTCGATCATGTCGAACATCTGTTGGGTGTAGCCGTTAAAGCTCTGCTGTGCCTGCTGCAGGATCAGCACCTTACCCTGAATATCTACCGTGTTGGTAACTGTCTTGCCTGCATCCTCTGCGGCGTCGGCGGCGTCCGTTGCCGTGGTCTTGAGCTTATCCCAGATGTCAGATAGCAAGTCGGCCTGACTGCTTGGGCTGACGGTGAGCCCGGCGGCGAGCAGGCTGGCAATTAGCAGGGGATAGGCGCGGGAGAATGTGTGGCTGTTCATAGCGACTCCTAATCGATCAGGCTTGATCAAGCGAGGGGAGATCTTTTAGGTATAGTGGCTATCTCTATGGCCAGAGGCTGTGCCGCTTGCGAAATATGTGCAAAGCCAAGTACATCGGGGGTTACACTTGGCTCAGTGAGGAGTCACAATGCTTTACACGGCTTGAGAAACTATCTTGTTCCACCATTGGTGTTTCGCGCGGTTTTTGGCTAGGTAATAGTCGATATTCTTGCTTACTGCAATGTGAGCCCGGCGCTGTTTATTTGCGCCCGATGGGCGTAACTTGAGGTGATGATCCTTGTGTGAGGTTTTTATGGCGAACTCAATCCGACTCGAATCTGAGATCACCTGTCCCCACTGCGGTCACAAGCGTGTGGAGACCATGCCCCAGGACGCCTGCCAATTCTTCTACGAATGCCATGGCTGCCACGGGATTCTCAAACCCCTCCCCGGCGACTGCTGCGTCTTCTGCTCCTACGGTACGGTGAAGTGTCCGCCAATACAACTTGGCGGGTGTTGTCAGGGTAGGTCTTCCTGAGACCCAGAATGGTGGGGATTAGCGCGGGCTCTCTTTAATAACGGTTTGGATCTGAACCTGTGAGGTAAAGAGCAAATTATTAACTTTGCGCTGAGTTGTCATTTGTATAGGTGATTGTAAATATTACCATAATTGCTGTTAATCGCCTGCCGCGGGCTTATGTGCAGGTACGTCTTCGGGACGCTGTAAAGCCATCCCTGGCCGCTTAACGAAAACATCTGACCGACATGGATGTCGGGAATGCCGAAAAATGTCGGGAACATTTTTGGCCCCGTTTTCGATACCCTCAGACATACCTACACACCTTATCCAACGTCTCTTCGATTAACCTTCAGCTGATGCCCTTAGATGATATAAGTGATGGTCGTTTCTCACTTGGGGTTTATGCAATTTTTGATTCAGGTACATCTAGTGCGGAAGCGAGTTCGACTAAATCCTTGTATGCCGAATTGTTATAGTTACTTTTTTTATTTTCAATTTCAGCGATAATAACAAACCAATTTTTTATATCTGGAGTTTGATTCCTATTTGACAAAGAACGAATGGCCTCATTCCTAAGGTTTGAGATTCTTGAAACTGATTTTATGAGAGTATGTGAGACCTCTATAAATTGGTAAACACCTAATTCATATTGCCCATCTGAAATAAGGTTGTCTGCTATAGAGTTTAAATAGTTGGCATGTCCGACTGAAAATAAATTACTCGGCTTTAGGTTGAAACTTAATTTTTCTGGGTCACTGGCCGAAACTATTTCCATTAATTCGTAATGTAATTGTTTTTTATTATCAAGTTGATGTATCAAATCCTTTGTTAAAACTAAGTCATATAACATCTGATTTTTCTCTCTCAGACAGAGCAGGAATGCTAGATAGAGCAGGTTTATGTGTGAATTGGTCTTTAGATTTTCGACAACAGAAATGAGGCGTTCTGTTGTTTGAATGACTTGCCTTGCCGATAACGAAAAGACGTTATACATGGTCGTTAGATTTTTGAGTGGTATTAAATCAGAGCCTTCACTCTGGACATCAAGTTCTGGCCAGTTCTCGATATTTCTATCGTTAAAGTATGATTCAGATAATTTTTTCATATCACAATGAACTGAAAGTAACTTTTCAAAAGAGGGTGCCTTTAGGGTGTAACGACTGTTAAAGAACCTGCCAAGGTAGGTGCGGGCATCGAAGCCTTCGCCGTAGATCGCCTTTATTGTGTGTTGTAGTTGTTCTGTATCAGTGGCAACGACAAATACCACGCCGGGAATATCGAAAATGTGCTTGATCGTCTCCAGCATTTCAACCGCATAACTAGGCCTGCATCGATCGAGTTCATCGATAAATATAAATGCGGGATGCTGCTTTTCTCGAAGTCCGGCGACGGCTCTGACCCACTCTTCAACACTTAGCTTTAAACTGGCTATTGCATCAGATTTGGCATCGTGATCCTTGATTAAGTGTTCGACTATTTTAGAGGCTGCTAGCCCCATATCGATATCTTGTCCATTTCGGTCTTTAACCGTCTCACCAATATCGTCATCATCAGCTTGTTGAATGATTTTTACGGGATCTATACCTAAGTATTTGGTTGCAACTCCTCTTGCAATGCTTGGCGCGGCAGCTTTGAGTAAGCCTATTAATTTACGTGGTGTTTTAAATAGAGGATCTTCTTCGCTTTTCCCTGCTTGTTCTCTTAACTGCTTTATCATCGATGAGATGACAGTCATTAAGGGATCGTCTGAGTAGTCTTGCTTCCAAGCGTCTACATAAACAACGGGGTATTTCTCTTTCAATTCTGCCGCCCAGCGACGCAGGAAGTAAGATTTACCAGCTCCCCATTCGGCGTTCAAATTTAATACATAGTTATGTCTCTCGTCTGAACTACCAGCTCCCTTAGAAGCCAAAAAATGTGTCAGAAACTCCGCATATTTTGCGCGATCTAGCTGGTCGGCAGGGAAGTTCTCCCTGCCGTCTTCTGTTTGAAGTGGGCTTGACCAATCAATCATAATTTGTGACGCCATTTACTGGATCTCGAGTGACATTTGATAGGTCATCTTGGTCTTTATATTTATGAATTTCAATTGCATATTCCTTATTACAAGAATTTGTTTCAGCAATCCTTTTAGCTATTGGACGCCTTGGTAGTGGGAGTTGGCCTTTGGGGGAGTAGAGGGTTCACTTAAAAGAGTTAGGCACTTCTGCAATGATGCCAAATCGAAGAGACAGATGACCGGGTGTAAGCACGCTTTTGGCCTTCGGTGGCATGGATGCCACCGCAGAGCACCCAGGGATGGGCTTGCTGCGTGCCAAAAGTGTGCTTGCACATGAGCCCACCGCAGGTGATAGGTTGCCAAAGCGTTATGGTTTTCAAACACCTATCAAATGAAAAATTTGGCTCAGGAGCCATCCTAAACGATGAGTACACCTCATCGCTCAGGCGTCTAACAATCTTATTGATGAACCAACTTTCCGTTTTTTACCACTTCCTTACACACATCCACCCCATAGCTGTAGGCCAGTGCCGCTGGAGTGGTGATATCCCATAGACAGAAGTCGGCCTGCATGCCAGGTTTGAGTACGCCGACCGAGTCCTCGACTCCCAGCGCCTTGGCGGCGTTACGTGTCATGCCCGCCAGGGCTTCCTCTGGGGTGAGGCGGAACAGGGTGCAGCCCATGTTGAGCATCAGCAGGCTAGAGCATAGCGGCGATGAGCCTGGGTTATAGTCGCTGGCCAGCACCATAGGTACCTCATATTGGCGCAGCAGGTCGATAGGCGGCATCTGGGTTTCCCGCAGAAAGTAGAAGGCGCCGGGGAGCAGGGTGGCACAGGTGCCGCTCTCGCTCAGGGCCTTCACGCCTACCTCGTCCAGGTATTCGATATGATCCACCGACTTGGCGCCCAATTTGGCGGCCATGGCCGACCCGCCCAGGTTAGAGAGCTGCTCGGCGTGCAGCTTGATATCCAGTCCGGCCGCTTTGGCGGTGCTCAGCACCCGCTCTGTCTGCTCCAGGCTGAAGGCGATATTTTCACAGAAGACATCCACGGCATCGGCCAGGTTTTCGTTAATCACCGCGGTCAGCATCTCGTCGATCACCAGGTCCACATAGGCGTCGCTGTTATCTTTATACTCGGGCGGAATGGCATGGGCGCCGAGGAAGGTGGTCTTCACATCCACATGATGATGCTTGCCTAGCTCGCGGGCGACCCTGAGGAGCTTGAGCTCGGTTTCTGTGTCCAGACCGTAGCCAGATTTTATCTCGACCGTGGTTACCCCTTCTTTGGCGAGGGCGTTGAGGCGTTGGCGTCCCAGTTCGAACAGCTCGGCCTCGCTGGCCTCGCGGCAGGCCTTGACCGTGCTGATGATGCCGCCGCCGGCGCGGGCGATCTCTTCATAGCTGGCACCTTGGAGGCGAAGCTCAAACTCGTTGGCGCGGTTGCCAGCGAACACCAGGTGGGTGTGGGCATCGATAAGGCCCGGCGTGAGCCAGCCGCCCTTGCCTCTGTAAACCGGCGTTGACAAGACATCGAACTCGGGTAGCTCGCTACGGGGACCCATCCAGGCGATCTTGCCCTCCTTGACGGCGATGGCGGCATCGGTGATCGCACCGTAAGGCGCTGAAATTTCAGGGTCCATAGTGGCGATGTTGACGTCAATCCAAACCTGATCCCAAGACATGATGTTTCCCTCGACTGGCACGCCCTAACGGTGGCGGCAATAAATTTATGTGAGCTAGCTTGTATTTACTTGTATATACAAGCTAGGATTATAGCGGTAATTTTCAGCATTTGAAAAGTGTAATCGAGTTTGCGGCGATGCCTGGGAAGTAATCATTACCCGGGCCGCCCACAAGGAGCAGAGATGGCGACGCCCAAGTTTGCAGAGATCAAACAGTTTATCTTGACCAAGGTGGAGTCCGGCGAGTGGCAGCAGCATAGCCGCGTGCCGTCGGAGAACCAGCTGGCCGAGCTGTTTGACTGTAGCCGCATGACTGCGCGGCGCGCCCTGACCGAGCTGACCGAGTCCGGCGTGCTCGAGCGCTCCCAGGGGCTGGGCACCTTCGTCGCCGGGCTTAAGTCGCAGTCCTCCATGATGGCGATCCGCAACATCGCCGACGAGATCAAGGACAGGGGTCATGGCTACAGCGTGAAGCAGCTGGCACTGACCCAGACCCAGGCCACGGCGCAGATCGCCATCGCCCTGGGACTCGAGGAGGGCAGCGAGGTGTTCTACTCCGTACTGGTGCACTGCGAGCAGGGGACGCCGCTGCAGCTAGAGGAGCGTTTCGTTAATCCCCAGCTGGTGCCCGACTATCTGGCCCAGGATTTTAGCCTGCAGACGCCCCACGAATATCTCTCCTTCGTGGCACCGCTCACCGAGGCCCGCCACACCATAGAGGCCGTGGTAGCCGACGATATCCAGCGTGAGCGATTACAGATAACCCAAAGCGAGCCTTGCCTGCAGATCCTGCGTCGCACCTGGTCCCGTCAGGGCGTGGTGAGTTTCGCTCGCCTGTTGCATCCGGGCAGCCGTTTCCGCCTCGGCGGACACCTGACCTTCAACCGGTAAGGCGATAAACCCATTTGGGAACGGCCTGTTTCCCTTAGCAGCACTTAGGCTGCAACAGGTAATAAGTTACTGAATAAAGATAAAAATAATGTCATCAAGACAGCACAATTGAGGTAAGCAAGAATGGATAAGAGACACGACCCTAGCCGTCGCATCATAGCGCCACATGGCACTACGCTGAGCTGTAAGAGCTGGCTCACCGAGGCGCCGATGCGCATGCTGATGAACAACCTGCACCCAGATGTCGCCGAGCGTCCGGAAGACCTGGTGGTCTACGGCGGTATCGGCCGTGCGGCCCGTGACTGGCAATGCTATGACAAGATCGTAGAGGTGCTGCAGCGCCTAGAAGAAGATGAGACCCTGCTGGTACAGTCGGGCAAGCCTGTGGGCGTGTTCAAGACCCACAGCAACGCGCCGCGCGTCATCATCGCCAACTCTAACCTGGTGCCACACTGGGCCAACTGGGAACACTTCAACGAGCTGGATAAGAAGGGCCTGGCCATGTATGGCCAGATGACTGCAGGTTCTTGGATCTACATCGGCTCTCAGGGCATTGTCCAGGGCACCTACGAGACCTTCGTGGCCATGGCCAAGCAACACTTTGGTGGCGATGCCAGCGGCAAGTGGATCCTCACCGGCGGCCTGGGTGGCATGGGTGGCGCTCAGCCACTGGCCGGCACCATGGCGGGCTACTCTGTACTGGCCTGTGAGGTGGACGAGACTCGCATCGACTTCCGTCTACGTACCCGTTATGTGGACAAGAAGGCCACTAGCCTGGATGAGGCGCTGGCGATGATCGACGAAGCCAACAAGAGCGGCAAGCCAGTGTCTGTCGGCCTGCTGGCCAACGCCGCCGACATCTTCGCCGAGCTGGTAGAGCGTGGCATCACCCCGGATGTAGTGACCGACCAGACCTCGGCCCACGATCCACTAAACGGCTATCTGCCACAGGGTTGGACCCTGGAATACGCCGCCGAGATGCGTAAGCAAGATGAGGCGGCCGTGGTTAAGGCGGCCAAGCAGTCGATGGCGGTACAGGTTAAAGCCATGCTGGCCCTGCAGGCGGCAGGTGCGGCCACCACAGACTATGGTAACAACATTCGCCAGATGGCGTTCGAAGAGGGCGTGGAAAATGCCTTCGACTTCCCAGGCTTCGTGCCCGCCTATGTGCGCCCACTCTTCTGCGAAGGCATAGGTCCCTTCCGCTGGGCGGCGCTCTCTGGCGATCCGGAAGATATCTACAAGACAGATGCCAAGGTGAAGGAGCTGATCCCAGACAACCCACACCTGCATAACTGGCTGGACATGGCGCGTGAGCGCATCGCTTTCCAGGGCCTGCCGGCACGTATCTGCTGGGTCGGCCTGAAAGACAGGGCGCGTCTGGCTAAGGCCTTCAACGAGATGGTGAAAAACGGTGAGCTGTCGGCGCCAATCGTGATCGGTCGTGACCATCTGGATTCTGGCTCTGTGGCAAGCCCTAACCGCGAGACCGAATCTATGCTTGACGGCAGCGATGCGGTATCGGATTGGCCGCTGATGAACGCCCTACTTAACACGGCAAGCGGCGCGACCTGGGTGTCTCTGCACCATGGCGGCGGCGTCGGCATGGGCTTCAGCCAACACTCGGGTGTGGTGATCGTTGCCGATGGTACCGACGAGGCCGAGGCGCGTCTGGGCCGTGTGCTGTGGAACGACCCTGCCACTGGCGTGATGCGTCATGCGGATGCTGGCTATGAGATCGCCAAGCAGTGCGCCAAGGAGCAGGGCCTGGATTTGCCTATGCTCGACCTATAAAAACAATAAGAACAAGAGGTTGTAAAAATGAGTCATCTAGTATTAAAGCCAGGCACCCTGAGCCTGGCACAGCTAAGAGCCATCAGCCGTGGCAAGGTGAGCCTGGAGCTGTGTGACAGCGCCGTGGCCGACATCAACACCAGTGCCGGTCTGGTACAGAAGGTGCTTGACGAAGGCCGCACCGTCTACGGCATCAACACAGGCTTCGGTCTGCTGGCCAACACTAAGATTGGTGAGCAGGATCTGCAGCTGCTGCAGCGCTCTATCGTGTTGTCACACGCCGCCGGTACAGGCCAGTATATGCAAGACGCGACCGTGCGCCTGATGATGGTGTTGAAGATCAACTCCTTGAGCCGTGGCTTCTCAGGTATTCGTCTCGAGGTGATCAACTTCCTGATCGCCCTGGTGAACGCCGAAGTTTACCCCTGTGTGCCCGAGAAGGGCTCGGTAGGCGCCTCGGGCGACCTGGCACCGCTGTCACACATGTGTCTGCCGCTGCTGGGCGAAGGCGAGATGAGCTACAAGGGACAGATCATCTCGGCCGCCGAAGGTTTGGAGATTGCCGGCCTTAAGCCGATTGAACTGGCGGCGAAGGAAGGTCTGGCGCTGCTCAACGGCACCCAGGCTTCTACCGCCCTAGCGCTGGAAGGTCTGTTCAACGCCGAAGATCTGTTTGCGGCCAGCTCAGTGATCGGCGCCATGAGCGTCGAGGCCGCCATGGGCAGTCGTAGCCCATTCGACCCACGCATCCATGCGGCCCGTGGTCAGAAGGGTCAGATCGACTCGGCCGCCGTGTTCCGTCACCTGCTGGGTGATGAGTCTGAGATCAGCCTGGATCACATCAACTGTGAGAAGGTGCAAGATCCTTATTCGCTGCGTTGTCAGCCGCAGGTGCTGGGTGCCTGTCTGACTCAGATCCGTCACGCCGCCGAGGTGCTGGCCACCGAAGCCAACGGCGTAACCGATAACCCACTGGTGTTCCAGGATACCGGCGACATCATCTCGGGCGGTAACTTCCACGCCGAGCCTGTGGCCATGGCGGCGGACAATCTGGCGATCGCTTTGGCCGAGCTGGGCTCCATCGCCGAGCGTCGTATCGCCCTGCTGATCGACTCTAACCTCTCTAAGCTGCCACCATTCCTAGTGGAAAACGGCGGGGTGAACTCAGGCTTCATGATCGCCCAGGTGACTGCGGCGGCCCTGGCCTCTGAGAACAAGACCTACGCCCATCCAGCCTCGGTCGACAGCCTGCCGACCTCGGCCAACCAGGAAGATCACGTCTCTATGGCGACCTTTGCGGCGCGTCGTCTGCGCGACATGTCGGAAAACACCCGTGGCGTGCTGGCAGTTGAACTACTGGCGGCGGCTCAGGGCCTGGATTTCCGCGCACCGCTGCAGCCTGCAACGGCCGTGGCTAAGGCTAAGGCCGAGCTACGTGAGGTGGTGGCCTACTATGATAAGGACAGATTCTTCGGTCCGGATATCGAGGCGGCTACCGACCTGCTATTGAGCGCCAGTTACAACCAGTATCTACCGGCGGGCGTGCTACCTAGCCTCTAGTGGAAATGCTGTGAGCGAAAAGGGCCTTAGGGCCCTTTTTTATTGGATGGCGTATAGGGCCAACTAGGATAGGTATTAGTCCATAAGTCTGTGTTGCCATGGGGACGCTATCCCGTTAGCGTAGAAGGCCAATTTGTCGAGGAGTTTACTATGCAGGGAATCGCCTTTCAGGATGCCTACCCGGATGACCTGAGCCACTGCTATGGCTGTGGACGCAACAACGAGCAGGGGCATCAACTCAAGAGTTATTGGCGCGGCGAGCAGACCATAGCCCACTTTATGCCCAAGCCCTTTCATACGGCGATCCCAGGCTTCGTCTATGGCGGCCTTATCGCTTCGCTTATCGATTGTCACGGTACGGGCAGTGCAAGCGCCGCCGCCCAGCGAGCGCTCGAACAGGCGGGGGAGCAGCTGGATGAGCCGCCAAGATTTGTCACCGCCGCCCTCAACATAGACTACCTGGCGCCGACCCCCATGGGCGTGGAGCTGGAGCTTGTCGGTGAGATCAAAGAGGTGAAGCCCCGCAAGGTGGTGGTGGAGATTGCCCTGTCGGCAGACGGTAAGCTGTGTGCCCGCGGCCATATGGTGGCGGTCAAGATGCCAGAGACCATGGCCGCTACGTCCGCATAATAAAACAGGCCATTAAGGCCTGTTTTTCTTTTCGACTAACGATTTGCTTTGCTAAGCCGTCAGGGTTAGCGCGAGCTCATGTCGATAATCTTCAGCGTCATCAGCTCCTTGCTCCACCTGGCCTTGTCTATGCCTTCGATCCAGAAGGTCTCGCTGTCGCGGGTCTGTCCCTTACGCAGATAGGTCTCGGGCACGCGGAAAATAGCCTGCCAGACGTTGACCGTCTCTGTCTTGATCAGCTCGCCCGAGTCGGCATACAGGCCGATCTCCATCTCGATGATCACATAGTTCTCTTCGCTGTTGCTGCTCAGCTCGAAGTTGAGTCCCAGGCGCCCCTTGCTGTCCCACTGGCTCTTGAGGTAGCTCACCTTGGCGCCACCCTTGGCGGTGGAACGCAGCAGGTTGGCATGATCCATGGCCGATGCCGTCATGGCGCCGCCCACGACTGGGCCGCTGGCGATCACCACAGGCTGCACCTTGGGAGCCTGAGCGACAACTTGTCCAGCCTCTGTACTCGTTTGAGTCTGGATTGTCTCTGTAGTTGCCTGGGGCTCTGTCGTTACCGTGTTAGCCTGCGGCGTTAGGAACACATATTCCCAGGTGAAGTCGGCGTTGAGTCTGACGGTGGCGCCATTTTCCAGGGTGATCAGCGCGACGGCATCGTCAGCCTTATCGGCTGCAAAGGCGGGAGCCATCAGGAGGAAGAGGGCCATGATGGCGCAGCTTTGTAGTGCTTTATACATTGAATTTAACCAGTTTTAGCGGTTTGTCTGTGGCCTCTAGCATAGTCAAACTCGCGCTAAATTCCTATATGCCTGGATCGCGATTAGCGGATTTTAGTTGCTGTAGCCCAGGCTGAAGAGCGCCGACTGGCTGGCCGAGTCATAACCCAGACCGAGCACCAGGTGACGGCCAAGTCGATAGCGGACGCCGAGCTCGCCGCCCCAGCGGGTGTCTCGCTCCGTTTCCCAAGTGGGCTTACCGTCGACGATGCGCGGCGAGATATTGTTGGTGTAGGAGTATTCATGGGTGTAGGCGCTGGCGCCGCCGTAGAGACTGAGATGGTCTGTGAGTCCATAGCTGAGGCCGAACCGCCACAGTTTATCCTGGGCATAGGCCTCGCTGGGGGCCTCCACTTCTATGTCCCGTTTCTGACTTTGGGCATAGCCCAGATAGTCGCCCCAGTTGGCATAATTCCTGTCATAATGGCTGGGTGCCAGGGTGATACCATAGAGCGCCGACTCGGCCGGAATATAATCCAGGGTGATGGCCGTCTTGGGGCTTGGCCCCTGGGTTTGGTCTGCCGCCAACAGGGGGCTGGCGCCGACGAGTAAGACGGCGCCGAGTAGAGGCTTTAGCATAATTTTCTCCATCATCACGGGACAATGGATTGTTGAGAATCTCTGTATTACAGTCAATCAGATAGGCTAAAATAGCTTTTAAAATAGGTAGTTGTATCGCTTTTGTTGGTGTGCTGAAATGGCCTTGTTGCAGGCTCATTATCGGATTAGCCACAACAGGTGAATTTGCAAGGAGAGAGAATTTTGGATCAAGAATTACGCGCACAGGTGTCGCTCTGGTTGACCCACTTCGGCATAGATAGCCCCTCGGACGGGGTCTCTACCGGCGTCATGGTCTTTGCTTGTCTGTTGATCGCCTTCATCGGCTATGTAGTGGTGAAACGCGGCGTGGTGAGCACAATGAACATAGTGATCCAGCGCTCTAAGGTGCGTTGGGACGACATCTTCATGCAGCACAGGGTGCTGGAGAAGCTGGCCAAGTTGGTACCTGCCTTGATCCTCAACATCTTGCTGCCGCTGGCCTTGGTGGAGCATCCGCTGCTTAGCAGCCTGGCGGATAGATTGCTGGATGTGGCGATAGTGATCCTCTTCGTGCGCGCCGTCTACAGCGTGCTGGACGCGGGTAACGAGATCGCCGACGTCAACCAGATCAGCCGCCGGTTGCCGATCAAGAGTTTCGTGCAGCTGCTCAAGCTGTTTATGTTCTTCGTCGCCATCGTCATCTCGATCTCCGTACTGGCCGAGCAGTCGCCGGTCTACTTCCTCAGCGGCCTGGGTGTCGCCACGGGCCTGGTGATGTTGGTGTTCAAAGACACTATCTTGGGGTTCGTGGCCGGCATTCAGCTGGCGGCCAACCGCATGGTCAGCCCGGGTGACTGGATCCAGATGGATAAGTACGGCGCCGATGGCGCGGTGGAAGAGGTCTCGCTGACCACGGTCAAGGTGCAGAATTGGGACAAGACAATCACTATGATCCCCGCCTATGCCCTGGTGTCCGACGCCTTCAAGAACTGGCGCGGCATGTCAGAGTCTGGCGGCCGGCGCATCAAGCGGGCGGTGAATATCGACATCGATTCCATCGCCTTTCTCAGTGATGAACAGCTTAAGCGCCTGGGTAAGATCAACCTGCTCAAGGAGTACCTGGCCCGCAAAGAGGTGGAGATTGCCGAGTTCAACGCCAAGATTCAGGATGGTGACATGCCGGTGAATAGCCGCAACCTCACCAATGTCGGTACCTTCAGGGCCTATCTGCTGGAATATATGCGTAAGCACCCTAAGGTGCATCAGGAGATGACCCTGCTGGTGCGTCAGCTGGCGCCGACCACAGAGGGGTTACCCATAGAGATCTATATCTTTACCAATGATACCCGCTGGGCGTTTTACGAGGATATTCAGGCGGATATCTTCGACCATATCTACGCGATTCTGCCGCAGTTTAACCTGCGGGCCTTCCAGGCACCGACCGGCGCCGATGTGCGCAGTCTTAAGGGTTAGTCTTTCGTCACCAGTATGGCGGCCAGGGAGAGAAATACGCCGCTACTGGTACGGTCGAACCAATGCAGACGGTTGCTGGCCCTGAGTTTTGGGGCCAACACGTTTGCCATGCTGGCGTAGATCATCACGAAGCTGAAATCCACCAGGGCCCAGGTGAGCGCCAGTATGGCGAGCTGTGGCCCTTGGGGCGCCGTGATATCGATAAACTGCGGAAACAGGGCGCCGAAGAAGAGCAGATCCTTAGGATTGCTTATCCCCACCAGAAAGGCCTCTTTAAACATCTGCTTAGGCGAGCCCTTGCCCTTGATGTGTTGCAGGTCCAGCCCCTGGGCACTGGCCTTGGTCAGTATCAGCTTGATCCCCAGATAGATAAGGTAGGCCGCGCCGCAATACTTAAGTAGGGTAAAGCCATACTCTGTGGCGCTCAGCAGCGCACCCAGGCCGGCGGCTGAGGCAAACATCAACAAGAGGGCCGAGCTGACGCTACCCAGGGCGGTGGCCAGGCTGCGCACCTTGCCGAAATGGATCCCATGACTCATGGACAGCACCGCCATGGTGCCGGGGGAGATGGCGATAAGCAGGATCGCCGCCAGGTAGAGTAGCCAGGTATCTAAGTTCATCTGAAAATTGTATACAAAATGCCGATGGCCGCACTATAACCAGTGCGACCCGATTTGGCAATCTGTTAGGCAGTCTTAGGCGTGGTAGTCGGGGATGGCCTTGGCGTGGCGGCCCTTGATGGTGCGGTAGAAGTCGAGGATCTGCGCCATCTCCTTGTCGATATCGCCGGTGACGCTTATTGCCTCGGGGATCACCACTCGCTTACCGGCAAAATCCAGCGCTACCGTGACTATGGGCACCTGTGCCTTGGTGGCGATGTGGTAGAAGCCTGTCTTCCAGCGTTTCACCGGGCTGCGGGTACCTTCCGGTGCCAGGGCCAGCTTGAAATTAGGGTCTTGCTGAAACAGTTGCGCCGCGGCGTCTACCAGGTTGTTGCTCTTGCGGCGATCCACCGGGGTACCGCCTATGGCGCGGAACAGCCAGCCCCAGGGGGGAATAAACAGCTGATGCTTGCCGAGGAAATGGATCTTCTGCCCCAGGGCGCCCCTGGCCAACACGCCGACGATGAAGTCCCAGTTGCTGGTATGGGGGCCGACGATGGCGATATATTGAGGCGCCTCGGGGAGTCGACCGTCTATGGTCCAGCCGCTGAGTTTGAGGATAGCTTTACACAAAGATTGAAACATAAATTAGGCTCTACTGAATCGGTCTAACGAGGCATTTTTATAGAGAAGATAATGCCTTAGTGAACATTTATTATATAATACAACTAATATTTCCCTCTGGAGAGGATGATGCATAAAAAAGGATGGATTTTACTGCTCCTGCTGCTGGGACTCCCGGTGCAGGCGGTACCGACGGACGATATCGCCAATATCCTGCGGGATCAGGAGGCAGCTTGGAATCGCGGCGATCTGGATGCCTATATGCAAGGCTACTGGCAGAGTGACAAGATGCGTTTCGTCTCGGGCAACAAATTCCGCTATGGCTGGGCGGAGACGCTGGCGGCCTACAAGAAGAACTATCCCGATAAGGCGACCCTGGGGCAGCTCAAGTTCACCATAGAAGAGACCAAGATGCTGAGCAATTATGCCGCCATCGTCGTGGGCCGCTGGCAGCTGACCCGGGTGAAAGACAAGCCCAACGGCGTATTTACCCTCTTGGTGGAGAAGATAGACGACAAGTGGGTGATCACGCACGATCACTCGTCGGATTAGGCCGTTTTAGGCGACTCGCCGTCCATTTCGGCCCCTTGTTCGGGGCCGGTCTCAAACTTAAACACCTGCCTGCCCAGGTTTCTCCCCTTACCATCGTACCTGACCTCGACAAACTCACATCTGCCCTGTCTGTCTCGCAGCAGAATGGAGGTCGAGCGGGTGCCATATTCCGGATGCTTGATATAGATGGAGGAGAGTAGCCGCTCCCACTCCAAGGCGACGCCGGTTTGCGGCAGATCCGCATCGGGTGCCTGTCGCTCGTCTGTCATTATGGTCAGCAGGGCCTGAATATCTATCTCGTCACTTTGAGTGATCTCCCGTTCCAGGGCCTGGGTTCCCTTGGCCATCTTGGGCCAGATATCGTCGAGGGCGCCGTTGCTGATGGCATGAAAGCCAGGTGACAGCGGCTTCACTGTCTTACTGACGCTGTGGTAGCAGTAGAGCTCCAAGTCTTTCCCGAACAGCAGGTTAAAGGGGTTGTAGTGTTGGCTGTGCTCCCTGAGCCATCCCGTGGTCATGGTCTGGGACTGGGTCAGCGCCTTGATCACCAGATCGCCCCGGCTGTGACGATTGGCCTCGTGCAGTTCTGGGGCGCGGATGTTGGTGAGTGCGGCGATCTCGCCCTGGCGATTCACTCCGAGCCAGCTGCCACCGGCTTCGAGATCTTTGCCCGCCAGCAGCCGATTGTCAGGCGGCCAAAAGTGGGCCGGCTCTGTGGGTCTATGGTGAAACTCGTCCCGATTGGCACAGAGGATCAGTGGATACTTTGGATGTACCTCGAGGGCGACGAAGAGAATGCACATGGATGGCTCCAGAGGGGGCGTTTGTCTCTAACTTAGCCCCCCGTGGCGAGAAAAGCTATCCCCTAGTGCTGGCCGTGCTCATGATGATGTGTGTGTTTGTGCTCATGGCTGTGCTTGTGTTCATGACCGTTAGCAGGTTCATGGCTGTGGTCATGACTATTCGTACGCGAATGGCTGTGATCATGAGCCTTAGGCTTCCACAACATGATGCGGGCCATAAACTTGCGCGGCCCCAGTCGTAGCAGGCTGGCGGCAAACAGCATGGCGGCCAGTGCCAGGCTCAACTGGTTGACCGTCTCGGGCAGGCTGAGCAGCCGGCTCCATTCAGGGATCAACCAGTGGGTGCCAAGCAGGCAGAGGCCGATCACCCCGGCCAGTGCCAGACGCTGGGTCCAATCCATCAATTTCAGCTGTGCCAGGTTAAAGACGGGGGCCGCCAGCAACACCAGCATCACGGCTTCCATGGTCCAGCCGCTGTAGGCCAGGGACAGTGCCAATACCGCGCCGCCGAGATTACAGAAACGCATCGGCAGAAGCAGCAGGAGCAATACGCCAACCTGCACCAGAGGTGAGGTGAGGGGCACAGACGGGTGTCCGATAAGGTTGGCCAGCACCAGGCTGAGGATGATCCAGGGGGCGCTGCGATCCACCAGGTGGGCGAAGCCGAAGCGCCAGGCGGAGTTAGGTAATCCCAGATGAGGATCTGTGGGTTCGACCCGCGTCATGGTGAGTAAGATCCCCACCAATGTCAGGCCGATCAACTGGATAAATGCCAGGCTAGGTCCCAGGAGCAGCAGGGTGATCACCAGAGCCTCTGGCCCCGCCAGGCGTTGCAGCCAGCGCTGGCTCAGGCGCTCATGGTGAGGCGACAGGCCAAACAGATAGCGCATCGCCGCCAGGCTATAGCTCAGCAGGAGCACTGGCGCCAGGGTCAGCAGCCAGTCCAGCAGTTGCTCGCTGCTGTGGCTGTGTTCGTGATGATCGTGGCCGCCGGAGTCGAACGCCAGCAGCACAAACAGCAGGGCGATACCCAAAAGGCTGCCTATGCCGGCCTGATATTCATACTTACCCTGCTTGTCGTCTATGGTGTGCCCATGGGGCTGATGCAGCACCACGTGCAGAATCGAGCCGGTGACGAAGGCTTGCAGATAGACGGTGTTGTCCAGGCTTAGCTGCGCCAGCAGCTGCTCGCCGGCGAAATAGCCCACGCCTGTTAGCAGCATCATGCCGCCCAACACTATGGATGCCCAGCGACTACCTACCTGAGGCTTGAGCAGCCACCAGATCGCCAGCCCCACAGGCAGACGATGCAGAATCACCCCCAGGGCCAGCAGGCTGGAGTTACCGTCCTGTTGGGCCAGCACCATGGCGCCGCCATCTGTGAGGGTATGCAACAGCAGGCCGCCTATGCCGAGTGTCAGGGTCAGATTATGGGTGACCTCTGAATAGCGGTGAAACAAGCGCTCGCTCAGGGTCGGGCCCCAGAGGCCGACGACAACAAACAGCAGGGAGAGGAAACCGCCGTGCTCCAGAAGCTCGGGCAGGATATGGATCAACACCAGGCCGCCAAGGGACACGAAGATGAAACCATCCAAGCCTTTTTGCAGACCTGTCCCCGTCGTAAAGAAACGATAGAAGAGTGGGCCTAACAGGAGTGCAATACAACTGGCGACGAGATAGTACATATAAGTGTTAACAAGGGAGCCTAGAAAGCCAGCTAGTATATCAGTCTTATGTCTGCCAATCGAACAATTAACCCGAGGGGAAAAAGAATTTACATGGCGCGCGCCCGATGGCGCCGCCGACGACGGCGGAAAAACCTTGGAAGAGTGTCGATTTTGTTATCTTAGCTACTGATTAATATTGTCATTAAGTTATACAATATAGGTTCAACTTTTGACGAATATTGAGCTATGGACATCTTTTCTGCTGCGGTAATGTTGTTTTTGATCATGGACCCCCTGGGGAACTTACCCATTTTCGCCTCGATTCTTCGTCATATCGAACCTAAGAAGCGGCGCAAGGTGCTAGTGCGGGAGCTGATCTTCGCGCTGATCATCATGCTGCTCTTCCTGTTTGCCGGCGAGGCGATTCTCAGCTTCTTAAACCTGAGATCTGAGTCGGTCAGCATAGCCGGTGGCATCATACTCTTCCTTATCGCCATTCGGATGATCTTCCCTCAGCCAGGTGGTGTGGTGGGGCTGGCGGCCGGAGAAGAGCCCTTTATCGTGCCTATGGCGATCCCCCTGATGGCCGGCCCATCTGTGTTGGCGGCACTGATCCTGCTGGCCCATACCGACAGCTCGCGCATGATGGATTGGACCATAGCCCTGTTTGCTGCCTGGGTGGCCAGCGCCGTGATTCTGCTCTTCTATAAGCTGTTTACCAAACTTCTTGGTGAGAAGGGGCTGACGGCGGTGGAGCGCCTGATGGGCATGGTGCTGGTGATGATCTCGGTGCAGATGTTCCTCGACGGCGTGGCCCAATATATCGCTCACGCCAGCTAACAAAATCTAAGGTAAGGGTTAGGCACTCGCCGAACTGGCCTGCGCTTAACCCTTCTGGCGCGTCTTGCGGACTCCTTACCGCTTGTCTGAAATTCAATGACTAAGGGCCAACACTCAGCCTGAGAAGAAGAGATCTCCTTGCATCTGGCAAGCGACTCTGGAATTATTTGAATATTGTATTCAATTAACCCTTGAGTAATCCCATGACGCGTCTGCCTGCGCTATCTGTTCGCCGCCTCCTGCTGCTTTCTCTGTCTCTTCTCTGCTCTCTGCCCTCTGTTTCTGTAGCGCAGGCCAGCGAGTATCGGGATCTGCTCAACTACCGGGGAACCCCAAGTAATATGGAGCAGCGGGATCCACAGGGCAATCTGACGATTCCCGCCGTCTACATGGACCAGGGCGCTTGGCATGGTTTTCATCTGCCGGACTCGCCCGCCTACTATGGAGGCTTCACTGGGCCGCTGTTTATCGCCCAGGAGTACAGCCTGCATCTGAGCGATAGTCTGCAGAAACTGCAGCTGTTTTCCGGTGAGTCTGGTCAGAGTGTGGATCTGGCCAAGGCGGAGCAGGTTGAGATCTACAGCGAGCCCTGGGGGCTGGTGCAGCGCTTTCGTTTCAAGGATCTTGAGCTCTCCACCACCTTGGAATATAGCGATAATCGCACCGCCATCGTCTCGACTAGGCTGATTAACCTGAGCGACAAGCCGGGTTCCTGGCGCCTGAGTTGGTCGGGCAGCCCCTTCGCCACTCATCCTAAGCTGAAGCAGTATCGCTTGGTCGATAAACGGCTGCTGAGCGAAGACGCCGTCACCTGGCAGTTTACCCCCATAGATCAGACCTGGCAGATGCAGCTGGACGATGCCAGTTATCGGCTGGCGTTTGAGCAGGCAGTAACCCTATCGGTCGAGGGGCCCCAGGGCTATCGCGCCGACAGTGGGCTGTTGACCCTGGCACCGGGGGAGGCGACAGTACTACGCGCCGCCCACCAGTATTTTCATACTCAAGTTGAGGCCAGGCATGCGGCTAAGCTTGACTGGCCCACAGTGACAGCGAAGCTTGCGGTTAATCGGTCCCGTTGGCAGCAGCGGCTGGATAAGCTAGTACGCGGCGGCGAGCTTCCGGCCAGGCGCCTGGCTGCTAAGAGCATGATGACCCTGCTGCACAACTGGCGTAGCCCGGCGGGCGCCTTGTTGCATGATGCCGTCACGCCATCTGTGACCTATAAGTGGTTCAACGGTGTCTGGGCCTGGGACAGCTGGAAACAGGCGGTGGCGCTGGCGCAGTTCGATGTGGCGCTGGCCGAGTTGAACGTGCTGGCGATGTTTGATTATCAGTTCGATGCCAAGGACCCGCTGCGCCCCGAGGATGCGGGTAACCTGCCCGACGCCATCTTCTATAACCCCGATGCCAGCCGCGGCGGCAAGGGGGGTAACTGGAATGAGCGTAACGGCAAGCCACCATTGGCGGCTTGGGCCGTATGGCAGATCTACCAGCAGAGCCAGGATAAGGCGTTGATTACCAGGCTCTACCCTAAGCTGGTCGCCTACCATGAATGGTGGTATCGCAATCGAGACCATAACCACAACGGCCTGGCGGAATATGGCGCCAATCGACATCCTCGCCATGGTGAGCCGGGTGAGCCGGGTGAGCCGGGTGAGCCGGACAGGGAGGCGGTGATCGAGGCGGCGGCCTGGGAGTCGGGCATGGACAACGCGCCGCGCTTCGACATGGGCGATGAGCTCCAGGTGCTGGAAAATTATGATGCTAAGGGGCGACTGCTGGGTTACTCCATCTCCCAGGAGTCAGTGGATCTCAACAGCTACCTGTATGCGGAGAAGGGCTATCTGGCGCAGATGGCCGAGTTACTGGACTTGGATAGCGAGGCGGCGGTTTGGCGTGAGCAGGCAGCTCGCCTTGGACAGCTGATCCGCAGCGAGTTTTTCGATGAGGAGAGTGGCTTCTTCTACGACAGACGCTTAGCGGGTGAGCGCTCACGTTTGATGATCGCCGAGGGTAAGGGGGTCGAGGGCTGGTTGCCGCTGTGGGCCGGCGCCGCCAGTCAGGCTCAGGCGGAGCAGATGATCGCCACTCAGCTCAATGCTTCGAACTTCGGGACTAAACTGCCCTTTCCTACTGTGAGCGCCGACAATTCGGCCTTTGCCCCGAGGCGTTACTGGCGTGGCCCCGTCTGGCTGGATCAGGCGCTGTTTGGCCTGCAGGGAGTCTCCCGCTATGGTCACGACGAGCTGGCGCGGCGCCTCGCCACTCGACTGGTGAATGAGGCCGACGGTGTACTGGGTGATGGGCCCATACGGGAAAACTATGATCCTCTTACCGGAGACGGGCTGCACTGCACCAACTTTAGCTGGTCAGCCTCTGTGCTGCTGCTCATCTATCGCAGCTGGCTCAGCACTGATTGAGGCAGAGATAAGAGAGAAGAGATAAGAGTGGCGTGGCGATTCGCCGCGCTTCTCGCTATTTAGCCGCTGACCTATACCTCTTTAGTGAAAAATAGCACTTTTACTCTACTCTACAGGGAAAAATACTGTTAATGTCTTGTAGTGGACCTTGGGTGTTGTTGTTACGTTTGCCGCTAAGTGGGCGTTAACACCCGTCTGGCCGAGTCACCGGCCGCTTAACTCAGCGCGTTTTTGTGTCGATTATTATTGGCAATCTAAATGCCTATAGCGATGAGTTAGCCCCCTTCCCAAGTCCCCACTAAAATTATCTAAGTTAGGCAGCCTTAGGGTCACCCAGCGGGGAAGGCGTTCCGTTTGGGGATAAATACAGGCACAAGGAATTTTTAGCATGAAGAGACAGTATTATGCCGGTGCGGTGTCCGCATTGAGCCTCTCCCTCCTGCTGATTGGCGCGTCGGCAAATGCCGCCCCGATCACCATGAAGGAAGTGACTGGCGTGGCCGACGCCGGGGTGATTAACGAGCAGCAGATCCTTTATTGGCTGGTGAAGCGTGGTGAGTTGGCCAGTGATGCCAGCGAGGCGGAGAAGCGCGCCGCAATTAAGGCCTACACTCAGAGAGCCAAGGGCTATCAGGAAAAAGGCGGTCAGGTTCAGGCCAAGCTGGAATCTCAGCAGAGTATGCGTCAGAAGGCCCAGCAGAAGGCGCGGGTGATGTCCTTCGTGACGCCCCAGGCCGACGCCGATGTGACTAAGACGGTGAAGGTACTGGGTGTGCTGATCGACTTTCCCGATCTACCCCACGACAACAACCGCCTGACAGCCTCTGATACACCCATGTATTACTCGAGCTACCCTGTCGCCCACTATCAGGATCTCATGTTCTCGACGACCGGCTTTGCCGGCCCTCAAGGGCAGAACCTGTTGACCGGGTATCAATACTATCAGGCGGAGTCCGGCGGAAGCTTCTATTTCACCGGTAAAGTCTATGGCTGGTATACCGCCAACCAAAATGCGGCCTATTACGGGCAGAATGACCCCAACAACGACGATGACGACAAGGCGGTCCCCGAGCTGGTGAAAGAGGCGGTGACCCAGGCGCTGGCTAGCATGACGCCCAGCGAAATAGCTTCGTTCGACGTGGAAGACCCTTACGATCTCGACGGCGACGGCAACCTCAATGAGGCCGACGGCGATATAGACCACGTGATGCTGTTTCACTCCAGCATAGGCGAAGAGGCCGGTGGTGGCGTCTTGGGTGACGATGCCATCTGGTCGCACCGCTACTTTGTCTACGAAGGCAATTCGCCTGGCTATGAGATCCCTGGCACGGGCAAGAAGGTGTTTGGTTACACGGTTCAGCCCATAGATGCGGCCGCCGGTGTGGTCGCCCATGAATTTGGCCACGATCTAGGCCTGCCTGACGAGTACGACACCAGCAACAGCGGCGACGGCTCGCCCGTGGGCTCCTGGTCTATCATGTCTGGCGGTAGCTGGACCGGGGATATCCCTGGCAGCCAGCCAACAGGCTTTAGCCCCTATGCCCGCTCTTACCTGCAAAACAAGTATAAGGGCAAGTGGATCAACGAGACTCAGGTGGATCTGGCCTCTATCCCGACGGGTGGTCAGGAGGTACAGCTGGCTGAGGCAGTCAATGCCAACCAGGTGAACCAGATCTCTATTCCTCTGCCTTCGGACAATATTCCCTTCAAGCAGCCCTATGCCGGCAGCTATCAGTACTATTCGGGCCAGGGTAACCTGCTAAGCACTGCGGCCTCCTTTAGCCTGGATTTCCCGGCGAGCAGTAGCCTGACCCTGAAGATGAAGGCGCACTGGAACATAGAGACAGACTATGACTATGTGCAGGTGAAGGTGGGCGATGTGGCCTTAGCCGGTAATCACACCAAGGCCAGCAACATCATCAATAACGCTAAGAACATCATCACAGGTAAGTCTTCTGATGTGGCGGGTGCCGAAGGCGCCGATTCCTGGGTGGAGCTAAGTTTCGACCTCAGTGCCTATGCGGGCAGCAGCGATCGTCAGATCAGCATCGTCTACTTCACCGATGAGGCGGTGGGCGACTATGGTTTCGTGTTCGATGAGCTTAAGGTGCTCGACGGTGAGTCGGTTATTTACAGCGACGGCGCCGAGGAACCAAATACCATGGCGCTCAACGGTGGCTTTGCCAGAATCGATAACACCCGTCCAGGCAAGCCGCGCCGCTACCTGGTGCAGCTGCGCAGCTACAACGGCGTCGATGCCGGATTGAAGAGTCATGCCTACGAGCCGGGTGTCTTGCTCTGGCTGGAGAACTTCAACGAGTCTGACAACAACTCCAGCAAGCATCCAGGCAGTGGCCTTATTGGTGTGGTCGATGCCGACCAGGACTTGATCGGCACCAATGGCACGGCGACCCAGATCCGCGATGCCACCTTTAGCCTGTATAACCAATCCACCTATTTTGGTGATGACCATCTGGCGGGCAACAGCCTGTTTGATGACAGCCAGGACTATAGTGCGCCACTCAAGCCGCAGGCGGGCATCATACTGCCTGAGCTGGGCCTGACTATGGAGGTGGTTACCCAGAGCACGGATTCCAGCAGCGCCAAGGTACGCTTCGAGTATTCGGGCACTGTGACGCCTCCGCCAGCGCCTGGGGCATTGAGCGCCTCTATCGCTAAGACACAAGAGGGCGCGAGCGTTAGCTTCAGCGCCAACGTGACTGGTGGTGATGGCAACTATCAGTATGCCTGGAACTTCGGTGTCAGCGGCGCTGCTAGCGCCCTGGCGGCGCCAACCTATGTGTATCAGGCATCGGGAAGCTATCAAGTCACCCTGACGGTGACAGATGGCGCCGGTGAGTCGGTCACGGCCAACACTCAGGTGACGGTCGTCATCCAGCCTGTGGCGGATTTCAGTTATAAGGCCAGCGATCTGACGGTGACCTTTAGCAACCTGTCCAATCAAGGGGTTGGCTCGCTGAGCTATGGCTGGAACTTCGGCGATGGGCAGACGAGCACGGCCGCCTCGCCGACACACACCTATGGTGCGGCGGGTAGCTATACAGTGACTTTGACTGTGACCGATGAGGCCAATAATCAGGCGAAAAAGAGCCTGACGCTGACGGTGACCGCTCCCGTGGTGCAGCCGCTGGTGGTCGAGACCAAGCAGGATTCGGGTGGTGGTAGTCTGGGTTGGATCAGCCTGTCATTGCTGATGCTCCTGGGACTGCGCCGCAGAAGCTAAACAAAAAACGCCTCATTAAGAGGCGTTTTTTTATGCCAGCCGGTCGATGAGCTGGCGAGCCTTGGGCAGGAAGATCTCGCTGACGATCAGCTGCTGGTCTCCATGGCTGAAGTAGCGTCTGCGGCCCCACAAGGGATGGTGACTCTCCTGCTCGAGCGAATCGATCAGTTTGGCGAGGGAGTCGCAGGCGGTAAACTCGCCGACCTCTATCTTGCCCGGGGTGAAATCGCCACTGGTGAACAGCAGCTCGCCCAAGGGCCGGGTGCCCAGCGAGAGGAAGTTATCCTGGGCGCTGTCCATCATGGCGCCGGGCACGAGTGTGCGGGCAAATACCCAAGGTATGCCATCGAGACAGAGCAGCACTTCTCTAATCCAGGCTTGCCCTTGGTGGGGCAATTCGCCCGGGAAGGGAGGCAACATGGCCTCGCCTAACACCTTGACCTCAAATTGATTGCAGTGAGACTTGAGTTTTTGGGTTAAACTACCGGAAGCTAACAGCCACTCCCTGAAAGGGCTCGGTGGCAGCTGGGGAATTTGATCCGGTGAATGCCATTGAATGGATTCACCATAGGGGAAGCTTAACCTGGTCACACTCATTAAATTCTCGGTACAATACTCAAAAACGTCAGCAGTTTATCATGACGAGGCTTTGATGTCGGTAATTAAAGCCTTGAGTACTAAAGCATCTAAGTATTGGTGCCGTTAAATAAGGTATCGTCTGGCTAGAAAGCGAGTGTTGACCATCAAATCATGAACGGAGTATTCGTCTAATATGAAAAAGTTTGCGCTGCTGTGCCTCATGCTAGTGACCAGTGTACTGAGCCTGGGGGCATACGCCGAAGAGGAAGAGGTGGTCGATACCTACGCCTATTACGGTTTCGAGCCCGATATTGTGACTAACTATATCTCCAATCGTAAGAAGCTGGGCTTTGTGAAGATCAGTGTCGAACTCATGGTGAAGGTGCCGGAAGATCTGATCGTATTGGAACATCACGACCCGCTGCTGCGCGCCGCCATCATAGAGATCTTAGGGGCGCAGACCGAAGATAAGGTGAAGTCTCTGACCGGCAAGGAGGAGATCCGCCGCGAGTGCTACGATACCCTGAATCGTTTGCTGGAGCAGGAGATAGGCAAGCCGCTTATCGTCAACCTGCTGTTTACTAAATACCTGTACGATTAATGTGTTATGGGCTGCATGCAGAGCGTGCAGCCAGGATCCCCCTGATGACCCCGTCTCGAAAGCCTGCGCGTCCCGGCGCCAAGAAAGTTGTTTCTCAAGAGCCGTCTGCTAAGGCCTCAAGGCCAAAGCCTTCGTCTCAATCTAAATCAAAAGCTCAGCCAAAAGCTAAGCCAGAATCGAAACCACAAGCAAAATCACAAGCAAAACCACAAGCCAAGTCTAAGCCAGTAGAGGGCAAGAGCCAGGGGGCGAGCAAGGGGCTGCACCCTCGCAACCTGCATGGGCAGGGTTATGACTTCGACGCGCTGATGGATACCACACCAGAGCTTAAGCCCTTCGTTCGTCCCAATCCCTATGGCAACTTGTCTATCGACTTTGCCGATCCCAGGGCGGTGAAGCTGCTTAATCTGGCGCTGCTCAGGCTGCATTATGGATTGAGCTATTGGGATATTCCCGAGGGTTTTCTCTGCCCGCCTATCCCGGGTCGTGTGGACTACCTGCATTATCTGGCGGATCTGCTGGCCGAATCGACTCCCGCGAGCAAGGGGGGTAAGCGCAAGCTGCCTAATGTGACGAGAGCGCCCAAGGGGGAGCGAGTGGTCGCCCTAGATATCGGCACAGGCGCCAATGGCATCTATCCACTGCTGGGACATCAGGTCTACGGTTGGCGCTTCGTGGCAAGTGATATCGACCCGGTGTCCCTTAAGAATGTCGAGCGGATCATAGCAAACAACCCACAGCTGGCGGGTAAGCTGAGCCTACGCCTGCAGTCAGATTCGAAACAGATCTTTACCGGTATTATCAGGGCCGAGGACAGGTTCGATCTGACCCTGTGTAACCCGCCATTTCATGCCTCTCTTGCGGAGGCGAGCAGGGGCAGCGAACGCAAGCTGAAGAATCTTGCGGCCAACAAGCGAGCCAAGGGACATGAGGTTGCGAAGAGTAAGGAGAAGCTCAACTTCGGCGGCCAGAAGGCTGAGCTCTGGTGCGAAGGGGGCGAGCAGGCCTTCCTCGGCCAGATGATCCGTGAGAGCCAGAAGTTCGGCTCGCAGTGCCTCTGGTTTACCTCTCTGGTGTCGAAGAAGGAGAATCTTAAGCCCTGCTATCGTCTGCTGGAACAGGTGGGCGCCAAGCGGGTAGAGACCCTTGAGATGGCCCAGGGTAATAAGCTGACTCGAGTGCTGGCCTGGACCTTCCTGACGCCAGAGCAGCATAGTCTCTGGGGCCTGTATCGGGTTTAGTCGGGCCCTGCGCTAGTTTGCTTAGTACTTCCAGAAGTTAGGGTGGAAAAGCACCGCCACCGTCAGGATCTCCAGACGCCCCAGCAGCATGCCGATGGCCAGTGACCATTTGGCGATGTCCGGCAGGCTGGAGAAGTTCCCCGCCGGACCGATCACTGGCCCAAGCCCTGGGCCCACATTGGTCACCGCCGTCACCGCGCCGGTAAAGCTGGTGGTCGGGTCGAGTCCGGTAGACACCAAGATCACCGACAAGAGCACTATCACCAGCATAAACAGTAGGATGAAGGTCACCAGGGAGCGCACGATATCTTCTGTGATGGGGCGTCCGTTGTAGCGCTCCTTGAAGATACCGTTAGGGTGGAACTGTTGTTTCAGCTGCTCACGCATGATGGCAATGGCGATCTGGAAACGGAAGATCTTAATTCCCCCAGAGGTAGAGCCCGAACAGCTGCCGGCAAACATCAGGAAGAGGAAGGCCACGTTGGCCACCGCGCCCCAGGAGGTGTAGTCGGTGAGGCCATAGCCTGTGGTCGTTACCACCGAGACCACGTTAAAGCTGGCCAGGCGCAGAGCGTCGGCTGCCGTCATCTCGTGTCCATGCCAGAGCCAGAAGGCCAGGCTGCAGGAGACGAATGCCAGGAAGATGAGGTAGCCCTTCACCTGGGCATCGTTCCAGATCCGCAGCGAACGCTGGGACAGGCTGTGGACGAACATCAGCAGGGGTAAGCCGCCGGCTGCCATGAAGATGGTGCCGACCCAGTGGGCGGGCTTGGAGAAGGCCGCCATGGAGCTGTCTGAGGTGGAGTAGCCGCCGGTGGAGAGTGTGGTCATGGCATGGTTTATAGCCTGAAACCAGGTCATCCCCGCCAGGTGGTAGGCCACACCGCAGCAGACCGTCAGTATGATGTAGACATAGAAGAGGTGCTTGGCCATATCCTGGGTGCGAGGCACTGCCTTATCGCTCCAGTCCGAAGATTCGGTACGAAACAGCCGCATACCCCCCACGTTGAGAAACGGCAGAATGGCAACCGCCATCACAATAAAGCCTATCCCCCCCAGCCATTGCAGCAGCGAGCGCCAGATTAGGATGCTGTGATCCATGGTATCCAGGCCGGACAGTACGGTAGATCCCGTGGTAGTGATCCCCGACATGGTCTCGAAGAAGGCGTCTGTGTAGTTGATGCCGTGATAGAGGGTGAAGGGCATGGCCGCAAACAGGCTGACGATAAACCAAGTCAGGCTGGTGAGCAGAAACATATCGCGGATATTGAGGCGGATGTTTTCACTCTGCCCCTGATGCATACAGGCGCTGGCGCAGGTGCCTGTGATCAGCGAGGCGATCATGAAGGCGCCCACCGTCTCCTCGCCATAGAGTAGGGCGAAGAGCAGCGGAAAAAACATAAAGGCGGTCAGGGTCGACAGGAACACGCCTAAGATAAAGAGTAGCGGCCGAAAATTTAGCATCGCGATTTAAGTCTTGGCTTCTTGAGTAGCTTAGAAGAAGAATGCACTAGGCTGGAACAGCTTTTCAACTTCACCGATAAATTTCTTGTTCACCAGGAACAAGATCACATGGTCGCCCTGCTCGATGACCGTCTTATCGTGGGCCATCAGCACCTCGTCGTCGCGGACGATGGCGCCTATGGTAGTGCCCGGTGGCAGCTTGATCTCGCTGATCTGTTTGCCCACCACCTTGGAGGTGCTGGGATCGCCATGTGCGATGGCTTCGATCGCCTCGGCGGCGCCGCGTCTCAGCGAGTAGACGTTACAGATATCCCCCTGACGGATATGGGTCAGTAGTGCCGAGATGGTCGCCTGTTGCGGTGAGATGGCGATATCGATATTTGCCTCTTGGACGATATCAACATAGGCTTCACGCTGGATCAGCACCATCACCTTCTTGGCGCCCATACGCTTGGCCAGCAGGGCGGCCATGATGTTGGCCTCGTCGTCGTTGGTGACCGCGATAAATACGTCGGTCTGGTCGATATGCTCTTCGAGCAGCAGCTCCTGATCTGAAGCGTCACCGCAGAATACCGTGGTATTTTCCAGCTTCTCAGACAGCGCCTCTGCGCGATCCGGTCTGTGCTCGATCAGCTTGACCGCATGATTACGCTGTAGCTGCTTGGCCAGTCCCAGGCCTATGTTACCGCCGCCGGCGATCATGATATTGCGGTAGGAGTTGTCCAGCTTCTGCATCTCACTCATCACGGCGCGCACATGGCGACTGTCGGCGACGAAGAATACCTCGTCGTCCGCCTCAATGATGGTGGTACCCCTTGGCATGATGGGACGGCCCTGTCTGAAGATGGCTGCCACACGGGTGTCGATGTTTGGCATGTGCTCGCGCAGGGCTGCCAGGGCGTTACCCACTAGCGGGCCACCATAATAGGCGCGCACGGCTACTAGGCTTAGGCGTCCCTCGGCAAACTCCAGCACCTGCAGGGCACCTGGATATTCCACCAGACGACGTATGTAGGAAGTAACCAGCTGCTCGGGGGCGATCAACTCGTCTATGATGAAGCCACCACGAGGTCGGTTCTCGCTCTGCTTGGTCTCGCTGTCGATAAACAGCTTGTCCCGTAGCGCCAGATACTGCTCCGAGCGGATACGGGCGATCTTGGTGGGGGTACCATAGAGGGAGAAGGCGATCTGGCAGGCCGCCATGTTGCATTCGTCGCTATTGGTCACGGCAATTAACATATCGGCATCTTCGGCCCCCGCGTCCTTGAGGACGCCAGGGTGGGCACCATGGCCCAGCACTACCCGCAAGTCATATTTGTCTTGCAGCGAGCGCAGCCGGTCGCGGTCATTGTCGACTATGGTGATGTCGTTGTTTTCACCAACCAGGTTTTCCGCTAATGTGCCGCCGACCTGACCCGCACCTAATATGATAATTTTCATAGCCTAACGTTATCCCTTAACCAAGCGAGCGTAGTAAAACCCATCCATATTGTCTTGGCCCGGCGTGATTTGCCAGCCAATGTCATCGCTGTTTTGTTGTTGTGCGATTGGAATCAGGGTTGCGTCTTGGGTTCTCGCTAAGAAAGCCGCGATCTGCTCGGCGTTCTCTTGCGGTAAAATTGAGCATGTAGCATACAGGAGTGTGCCACCGGGTTTAAGCCACTGCCAGCAATGATCCAAAATTTGTGACTGTAATGTGGCTAGCTCTTCGATATCGGCCTGCTTTCGTAGCCATTTGATGTCCGGGTGGCGGCGGATCACGCCGGTGGCCGAACAAGGCGCGTCCAGCAGGATGCGGTCGAACTTATCGCCCTGCCACCAGGAGTCTATCTTGGCGGCGTCGCCGTGCACCAACTTGGCCTTGAGGCTTAATCTGTCGAGGTTCTGCTGCACCCGCTCCAGGCGTTTGGCGTCGAAGTCGACCGCCACCAGATCTATGCTGGGCTGACTCTCCAGCAGATGACAGCTCTTGCCGCCGGGGGCGGCGCAGGCATCGAGAATCAGTTCATTTGCTTCGGGTGCCAACAGGCTGGCGGCCCATTGTGCGGCGCCATCTTGTACCGAGGCGACACCATCGGCAAAACCTGGGAGCATGCCGACATCTTTCGGGCTCTCCAGTAGTATGGCGTCATTGCTCGCACCCGGTGTGGCCGCTATCTCCTGCTCGTCGAGTAGCGTCAGATATTGCTCTCGGGTCTGGGACAACTGATTGTTACGCAGCCACATGGGCGGACGCTGATGGCTCTGGGCGATCATCTCTTGCCAGCTGTCTGGATAGGCGGCCTTGAGGCGCTTGATCAACCAGGCTGGGGTGTTGAAGGCCAGGGTCTCGTTGTCTTCGGGCAGCGGCTTCTGGTTGCGCTGCAAGTTGCGCAGCACGCCGTTGACCACCTTGACCAGTCCCTCAAACTTGAGCTGGCGACAGGCCTCGGCGGTTTCCGAGATTGCCGCATGGCCAGGGATACGGGTGAAATAGAGCTGATAACATCCCACGAGTAGCAGCTGATGTACGATGCGCTGCTTGCCCTTGAGTGGCTTGCTCATGCAGTCGCTCACTAGCTTATCGAGTTGGGGCAGGTGACGCATCACGCCATAGCAGAGTTCGGCCAACAGGGCCTTGTCTTTCCCACTGGTGAGTCGCTGCTGCTGTTCGGGCAGGGCCACGGACAGTGAGACCCCTTTCTCTAATACCTGGAAGACGACTCTGGCCGCGAGGGCTCGCAGGTTCTTCATGCCTGCGCCTCATCTGCTGGGGTGACGCCTTGTAATTGGGTGCCCGGGGTAAACCAGTCGCCGCGGGCGTTAAGCACGTCGGCCACCGCCATGGCCTTCTTGCCCGGCAGCTGAATGGTTTCGAGCACCAGCGCGCCTTCGCCGGTGGCGACCGCTATGCCCTGCTTGTCGGCGCGGATGATGGTGCCTGGGGCCTGCTTTGCCGCCTCAATTGACACGCTGGCCTGCCATACCTTGATTGCCGCATCCTGATGGGGGAAGTGGCTCGCGGGCCAAGGGTTGAAGGCGCGAACTTCACGCCACAGCTGCTCGGCCGGTTTGCGCCAGTCGAGCTGCGCCTCCTCTTTGCTGAGCTTCTCGGCGTAGTTGGCTAGGGCTTCATCCTGTGGCTCAGGCGTTAGGCTGCCTTCGGCGAGGCCTTTTAGTGCCTGGATCAGGGCGCTTGGTCCCTGCTCGGCCAGCTTCTCATACAGGCTGGCGGAGGTGTCTCTATCTTCGATTGGCAGATGGGTCTTGAGCAGCATGTCGCCGGTATCCAGACCTATATCCATCTGCATTATGGTGACGCCGGTTGCCGCGTCGCCGGCCCACAGGGCGCGCTGAATCGGCGCTGCGCCACGCCAGCGAGGCAGGATGGAACCATGCACATTGATGCAACCCAGTCTTGGGGTGTCCAGTACTACCTGAGGCAAGATCAGACCATAGGCGACCACCACCATGATGTCGGCGCCGAGAGCGGCGAGCTCTGCCTGGGCATCTTCGTTTCTCAGGCTCACGGGTTGGTAGACCGGGATATCATGCTCGAGTGCCAAGGCTTTGACCGGGCTTGCCTGTAGTTTCTTACCACGGCCCGCGGGTCTGTCCGGTTGGGAGTAAACTCCGATAACCTGGTGCTCTGAATCGATTAAGGCTTGTAGATGGCGGGCGGCAAAATCTGGTGTACCCGCAAAGAGTATCTTGAGTGGTTTCAAATGAGGCTTATCCTTGTTTGGCTTCGAGGCGCGCGGCTTTTTCGAGTTTCTGTTTGATACGCTGACGCTTGAGGGGCGAGAGGTAATCGACAAACAGTTTGCCATTGAGGTGATCAAGCTCATGTTGCAGACAGATGGCGAACAGGCCATCAGCCTCTAAAGTGAACTCGTTGCCATCTCTGTCCAGTGCCTTGATGGTGACAAACTCGGCGCGATCGACCTTGGCGTAGATGCCGGGCACTGAGAGGCAGCCCTCTTCGTTGCAAAAATCGCCACTTTTTTCAATTATCTCTAAATTAATGAAAACCTTAGGGCGTTCTACGTCATCTTGCAGGTCCATAACGATCAACTGATGATGATAATCTACCTGGGTCGCCGCCAGACCAATTCCCTTCTCTTCATACATGGTTTCGAACATATTATCGATTTGTGTCTGAAGCTCAGCGTTAAATTCTGTAATGGGCTTCGCAATCGTGCGTAAGCGCTCATCGGGAAAGCGTAAAACTTTTAGTAAACTCATACATAAACTCTTAACAAGTCTGTCAAATTCGAGACAGTTGGTTATACTGACTTAGGCTAATGGGTTAATTTTAATCCTTAGTGGCATTCAATAACAGTAAAAGCTCTATATAAAGGGCAAACAGCATGGATACCCCCATGAAACGACTAATTTTACTCGGTTTAATGATTTTTAGTAGTTCGTTTGTTGTCGCGGATACCTTGACATTGAAGTCTGGCCATCCCGATTCGTATGTGGTGAAGAAAGGGGATACCCTTTGGGACATCTCAGCCCAATTTCTCAAGGATCCCTGGCGCTGGCCTAAGCTCTGGGGCGCTAACCCACAGATCGCCAACCCTCACCTTATCTATCCCGGAGACAGACTGACCCTGGTCTTTATCGACGGTGAACCCAGATTGGTGGTCAAGCCTCATATTCGTAAGAGTCCCGAAGGACGTGTCCTGCCTAAAGGCGGCGCGATTCCTGCCGTGGATCTCAGCCTGATTCAGCCTTATCTGGTGCAAAACCGAGTCGTCGATGGCGAGTGGTTCGATGAGCAGCCTATGGTCATGGGGGGCGAGAGCGAGTCTAAGCACCATGTGACCGACGATGTTATCTATATTCAAGGGGAGCTGACTCTTGGTGACAAGTTTGGTGTCTATGCCAAGGGGCGTCAGTTTGAAGATGCCGAATCTGGCGATGATCTGGGGCTGGAGGTGATTCTGACCGCCAGCGGCCGTGTCATAGAGTCGGGCCCAGTGTCTAAGGTACGTTTGCTGAGCAATATGCGCGAGACCAAGGCGGGTTATCGTGTGCTGCCTATCGAAGATGATTCGCTAATGTCAGCGTACTTCATGCCTAAGGCGGCGACGACGCCTGGCAAGGTGCTCGCCTCAGAGAAAGATGTGCGCGAAATGGGTAAGCTGGATGTGGTCTATATCGACCGTGGTAGCCAAGACGGCGTCGAGACTGGCCATGTGTTCTCCATCTTCCGTGATGGTGCCGAGGTGGTGATCGATGGTGACGGCAAGCCGGTACAACCTAAGGATCGCAGCACCTATGAGGAACTGCTGGCCAGTATCTCATCTGATAATGCCACCAAGATGCCGGATATCTATCGCGGTAAGTTGATGGTATTCAAGGTGTTCGACCGTGTCAGCTTGGGGCTTATTCTGATCAACGAGAAGCCTGTGCGCGTCCATGACAAGTTGCTGCAACCTGACACCCTGTTAGCGAGCGAATAGTGCCATCGACGACAAGCTGGTCGACTGGCTAGTTGTTTCTGCGGTACCCGGGTTAGGACCGGCCCGGGTAAAACAATTATTAAACTACATGGATGTAGCAGAGCTCAGGCAAAGGCTGGAGCATGAACCCGATGCCTTACCCCTGCCTGAGCGCCTATTGACGGCTAAGCTGTCCCCCGATTTTTCTTTGGTCGAACAGGCGCTAGCTTGGCAAGATGCCGCGCCTCACCATCATATTCTCTGTCCCCAAGATACTCTCTATCCAAGTCTGCTACTGCAGCTCAACGACCCGCCGCCGATTCTCTTTGCCAAAGGCGATCCCAACGCCTTGGTGCATCCCTGTATCGCCATGGTGGGTAGCCGCGCCGCGTCTCAGTCGGGATTAGCCGCAAGCTATCAACTGGCCCAGGAGCTAACCGCAGCTAAAATTGCGGTGATCAGCGGCATGGCGGCCGGTATCGACGGCGCGGCTCATCAAGGTGTATTAGATGCCGATGGCGTGACCCTGGCCGTGTTGGGCACAGGCATAGAGGTCATCTATCCCAAACGTCACAAACCCATCTACGAGAAGATTCAGCAGAGGGGCTGTGTGCTCAGCGAGTTCTGGCCCCAGATAAAACCCTACGCCGGTAACTTTCCTAAGCGTAATCGCATCATCAGCGGACTGTCGCTGGGCGTGCTCGTGGTGGAGGCGGCGCGAAAGAGTGGCTCGTTGATCACCGCGAGATTTGCGCTGGAGCAGGGCCGCGAGGTGTTTGCCGTGCCGGGCAATATCCTGGCGGGGGATCATCAGGGCTGTCATGATTTGTTACGAGATGGCGCTAAACTGGTGGAGTGCGCCGCCGATATTATCGAAGAGGTTGCAGCTTTATCAAAATTTCACCTTGAAGAGTTGCATCGTCGTCACCATATAGGGGAGGAGTTAGCTTCTGATTTGCCATTTGCCTCACTGTTAGCTAGTGTAGGCTATGAGGCCACACCATTAGATGTGGTGGTCGAGCATAGTGGAAAAACGATAGAGCTAGTATTAGAGCAGTTGCTTGAACTTGAACTACAAGGTTGGGTTTCAGCTGTACCCGGTGGTTATATAAGACTTAAGAGGAGCTAGCCATGTTCGATATCCTCATGTATCTATTCGAAAACTATGTGCACAGTGAGGTCGAGTTACTGGTCGATGAAGACGAGTTGACCCAAGAACTGACACGAGCTGGTTTTCATCAATCGGCGATTATCAAGGCCTTGTCCTGGTTAGAACACTTGGCATCGCTACAAGAAAGTGATCAACCCTACCTATGTAATCATGATCAACACTCCTTCCGTATCTATACTCAGGCCGAGATGGAGAAGTTAGATGTCGAGTGTCGTGGTTTCCTGCTCTTCTTAGAACAGATCAAGGTACTCAATGTCGAGCTGCGCGAGATGGTGATCGATCGCGTGATGGAGCTGGACGAGCCTGCGCTGATCCTGGAAGACCTTAAGTGGGTGATCCTCATGGTGTTGTTTAATGTGCCGGGCAATGAGTCCGCCTATGAGCAGATGGAGGATCTGATCTTCGAGCAACCCGATGGTCGGCTACATTCCTAATTGACTCGATTCGGATTTAAAAGAAAGGAGGCCTGAGCCTCCTTTTTTAATGCTTGATTAAAAATGTTGATGGGCCCCATCTAACTTGAGGTGGCTTGGCATCAGATAATCGCGATAGGCGTAACGATTAAGCTTGTTTATCTTGGGCGCCTTATCCGTGTCATGCTCCTCAAATTGGGCAACCTGCTGGGTTAGCCAGTTTGAAAAGGCACTTTGCTGCTCTGAGAGTTGATCGAGCAGCTTCTCATAGCCCTCGAAATAATCTGTCTTCAGGTAATGGCTGAGACGCACCAACTCCTCTGGGTGGTGCTCGGCCAGGAAGCGGATGGCCATGTAACTCCACTTATAGGTTCTGTCGAGGCCATCCTTATATTCGGTGGCGAAGATGGTCTTGAGATCCGGCGCCTCGCCCAGTTTAGCCTTGATGACCTTCAGGGTCGATGGATTGTCATTGCCCTTGGAGACGTACTCGGCCAGCCCTTCCGACCACCACACCAGCTTGCGCGGGAAATGGCCGAAGCCGCCATATTTCACGAAGCGGCCGTCGAGATAGTGCACATATTCATGATTCAGGTTCCAGATGGCAAACTCGGGCGCGATCCAAAACTGTCGATAGGCGAAGAAGCTGGCCTGATTTTCGGGATTTGACGGCGTGCCTTCGATATACATGCCGCCGTTATCCGTGCCTATGTCGAACAGCAGCTGGCCGTAGGCGTTGTATTGGCTCCAATTCTTGAAGGCCACTACCTGCAGCGCATCATTGTTGTCGTTGGCGGTCGGCTGGTGCTGAGTCTCGAGCAGTCGATGAAAGTTGGCCTCCTGTGAGGTGAGCTTAGTGCAGCTGCTACTCAGCTCATTAGGGGTGAGATCTTGCGCCAGGATATATAGGCTATCTGAACATTGATGGTGTATGGGTAAGACTTGTGTCAGCTTTGGGATCTGACAGACACTGCTGCGGGCCTTGCAGGCCTCCAGGCCGGCGAAGGCGTTCACATGATAGCCCAAGGTATAGGTGGTCTTGGCAGCCTCACCACGTTGGGCGACATCCTGCTCGGCGAGTCTTACCATGGCATCGTCCAGTGCCTGTTCTGCTGGGGTGAGCTTGCCCTCTTCGCCGCTGGGGAGTGCTAGGCGGTAGAGGCCCAGTGCCCAATAGGCATTGGCTCTCGGCCAGTCTTGCTGACCATGCAGGCTTAGTGCTGAGGCGGCAAAGTCGAGCAGGGGCTTATCCAGTTCGGCGGCGATCAACTGCTTATTGAGTGCGCGATCGGGCTGTTTGCGCGCGATATTTAGCAGCATGCCATAGGCTCTGAGTGTCTCCCATAGGGCATAATCTGCTGCCTGACTAGGCGCTTGCTTTGCGGTTCTCTTTAGTTGCCGATTAAGTAGGGGGAGCAAGCTAGCAAGCTGCTGGGCGCGCTGGTCATTGACTTTGTCATCTTTGTCATCAATTCCATAGTAACGATACAGGGTTACCGCGAAGTGCTCCTGTATTCTAGGCGCCTGAGCGATCAACTGACTATTGCCAAGTCGGCTTAAGGCATCTGTCAGAGCGGTATATTCGGTATCGGTCAGCTTATCCATGGGGCCGAAATAGCTAAAGGCCCTTAGGTAATAGAGCAGGGCATCTAGGCTCGCCTCATCCTGGGCCTGCATGATGGCTTGTAGTGCCTTAGTTAAGCTGGCGGTATCGAGCAGGGGGTTGTCATGGCTGAAGAGCTGCTGTGACGGCAAGGCGCTTAGCTCATTGATAAAGATCGAGTCTATCTGTCTTGGGGTTGGGGTTATCTGTCCTGGTGCAGTGACGCTGCAGCCCACCAAGAAGCTGGGGCCGACGAGCAAGAGGGCGCAGAGGGATTGACGCAACATAGGGTCTCCTTGTTATTTTGCATACAATATATTTCAATCCCGCAAAGAAGACTAGCTATAAATTAAGTGCACATTCGATTCCCAAGGCGCTGTAGAGCTTGGTAAAATAGCTAGAGTCACCGGCTGTCGAGAAAACCATGTCTAAGATAGATGATCAACTGTTTAGTTCACACGAGCATGCACTGGAGAAAGAGTATGAACTCTGCCCTAAGTGTGGCTGTGAGCTGTCGGTGAAAAACAGTAAACATGGTGGATTCATCGGTTGCAACAACTATCCCTGCTGTGACTACACCCGGCCTCTGGTGCATCACGAGTCGATCGAGACTCAGGTGATCGAAGGCTCAGAGTGCCCAGAATGTGGCGCCGAGTTGGCAGTAAAGTCGGGTCGTTTCGGTATCTTCATCGGCTGTACCCGCTACCCTGATTGTAAGCATATCGAGAAGCAGGATCAGGAAGACCCCGCCGAGGCCGTCACCTGTCCCAGCTGTCATAAAGGGGTGATGGAGCATAGAACCAGCCGCTTCGGCAAAAGCTTCTATGCCTGTAGCGCCTATCCTAAATGTAAGTTCTTGGTGAATTACCCGCCCGTGCAGGAAGCCTGCCCCGATTGCGGCTTCGGTATCTTAGTCGAGCGCAAGGGCGCCGCCGGTATGCGCCTGGAATGTCCGCAAAAGAGTTGTAAGTATAAGCGTCCGCTATAGGGCCTGTTTATCCTTTGCCGCCATTGTTCGTATTAGCTTTGTCTGTATAATCTCGACCCATAGGGTCAAGTCGACCCGTTGAACACAGAAAGGTAAGCGACATGTTACAGCAAGATCCCGCTGCCCTAGTTGAAACGGTACTGCAAGGAGGCGTCATAGCCTATCCGACCGAGGCCGTTTATGGGCTGGGTTGTGACCCCGACAACGATGAGGCGATTCAGAAGCTGCTGGATTTAAAGCAGCGTCCATGGCAGAAAGGTTTGATCTTGGTCGCCAGCGATTTCAATCAGTTAACGCCCTATATCGATAGTTCTGTCCTCACCGAGGCACAGCTACAGTCGGCCTTCGACAAGTGGCCAGGCCCCTTTACCTTCATCATGCCGAAACGACCAGGGCTCTCTAGCCTCTTGAGTGGTCAGTTTGACTCCCTCGCCGTGCGCGTCTCCAATCATCCTGGCGTGCAGGCGCTGTGTCAGGCGCTGGGTAAGCCCATCGTCTCGACCAGTGCCAACCTGACCGGGGAAGAGCCCGCCTTGACTCCAGAGGAAGTCATACGTCAGTTTGATGGCAAGATAGATGGTCTGGTGGCCGGTAGCCTTGGCGCCGAGCCTAAACCATCGACCATCATAGATGTGATCAGCGGAAAGATTTTACGATAACCATAGCAAGGAATTTTTATGAAGCCTGATGCCACCCAAGTCAAAGCATTCTTACTCGACCTGCAACAAAGGATCTGTGAAGGCCTGGAACAACTCGATGGCGAGGCCAAGTTTGTCGCCGACTCCTGGGAGCGGGAAGAGGGCGGTGGCGGCACCAGCCGTGTATTGACTAAGGGCAAGGTGTTTGAGCAGGCCGGAGTAAACTTTTCCCACGTGACAGGTGCGGCCATGCCGGCATCGGCTACCGCTCACAGACCCGAGCTGGCCGGACGCAGCTTCGAAGCCATGGGCGTCTCGCTGGTGATCCATCCTAACAACCCCTATGTGCCGACGACCCACGCCAACGTACGCTTCTTTATCGCCGAGAAGGAAGGGGCCGATCCCGTCTGGTGGTTTGGCGGCGGCTTCGATCTGACCCCTTACTATCCGTTTGAAGAGGATGTGGTGGCCTGGCATCAGAGTGCCAAGGCATTGTGTGAGCCCTTCGGTGAAGACGTTTACCCTAAATATAAGAAATGGTGCGACGAGTATTTCTTCCTGCCACATCGTAACGAGACCCGTGGTGTCGGCGGCCTCTTCTTCGACGATCTCAACGAGCCAGGATTCGAAAACAGCTTCGCCTTCATGCAGGCTGTGGGCGAAGGCTTCTTGAAGGCCTATGCCCCTATCGTCGAGAAGCGTAAAGAGACGGCATACGGTGAGCGTGAGCGTGATTTCCAGCTCTATCGCCGTGGCCGCTACGTGGAATTTAACCTTGTGTATGACAGAGGCACACTATTTGGCCTGCAGACAGGTGGTCGTACCGAGTCTATCCTGATGTCTATGCCGCCGCTGGTGCGCTGGCAGTATGCCTATACTCCAGAGGCGGGTAGCCCAGAGGCCAAGCTATACAGCGATTTTCTCAAGCCGAGAGAGTGGTTAGAGGCATAAGGAATATAAAAAAGGGCTCGAATGAGCCCTTTTTTAATCAGGACAATGGCAATATTTTATTGGTTGCGCATATGGTCGGCGAGCGTCGAGATCGCCTGGTAGATGGCTTCCCTGTGTTGCGGCTCTTTGATCTCTATCGCCAATGCCCGCTGCATGCAGAGTAGCCATTGATCGCGCATCGTCTCGTCTATGCTAAAGGGCATGTGTCTGGCGCGCAGGGCCGGATGCCCATGACGTTGATGAAACAGCTGCGGGCCGCCCAGCCAGCCGCTGAGGAACTCGAACAGCTTCTGTTCCGACTCGGCAATGGGGGATCTGTGCATGGCCAGCAAGTCTTGGGTATCTGGGCTGGTCTGCATCTGATGGTAAAACTGCTTGGCAAGCGCGCGGATCACCTTCTCGCCACCAATTCTGTCATAGGCGTTCGATTGCTGAGGATCGCGCTCGGCCGAAGGCTTAGCCATCATCTTTTTTAACCACTTCATCTGACTCTCTCGCGGGCTCTGTTTTACTGGGTCTTGGTATCATGCGGCACACTAGCCGATTCTCCGGTCGCAATCAATCCAAGTTTCCCTGAAGAGATTGCATGCTGGCACCCTTTGCTTCACCGAAAAAGCTCAGTAGACTGAGCGCAATCGAATCAAATAGAGACCATATCCCCATGACGCAGCAGGTGCAAGATAGATACGCCGTATTTGGCCATCCCATAGGGCATAGCAAATCCCCGGCTATTCATCAGGCGTTCGCCAAGTCGACGGGCGAGTCGCTGCAATATGAAGCCATCTTGGCGCCCCTCGATGGTTTCGCCGAGTCTCTGCGAGCTTTCTTCGAACATGGCGGCAAGGGGGCCAACGTGACCCTGCCGTTCAAAGAGCAGGCCTACGCCTTGTGTGATTGCCTGGGTGATGAGGCCAAGCTTGCCGGCGCCGTCAACACCCTCACTCGCCTGGCCGATGGCCGCATCAAGGGCGACAATACCGATGGCTTAGGGCTGGTGGCGGATCTCGAGCGTCACCTTGGTAGCCTGTGCGGTAAGAGTGTCTTGCTCATCGGCGCAGGTGGTGCGGCGCGCGGCGCCATATTGCCGCTGCTGAATGCCGGTATCGACTCTTTGACAATACATAACCGTACCCATAGCAAGGCGGAGCAACTGGCCGAGGCATTTAAGGCCTATGGTCAGGTGAAGGCCAGCACCTTGGATGAACTGACCCACAGCTTCGATATTGTGATCAACTCAACCTCAGCCAGTTTGAGTGGCGAGCTGCCGAGTCTGCCCAAGGCGATTATCGCCGCCCATAGCGTCTGCTACGATATGATGTATGGCCGAGAGCTCACCGCCTTTAATCACTGGGCCTTAGACCAGGGGGCGAGTCAGACGATCGATGGCCTGGGCATGCTGGTGGGACAGGCTGCTAAGAGCTTCGCTATTTGGCGCGGTGTAGAGCCCGCTGTCGAGCCAGTATTGGCAAAGCTGCGTAGTGAGCTCGCATCGCAGGCGTGATAAGCACTCATATCGATTGGCAACAGGAGTAATGGGCCATGAATCAAAGCATCATATTTACCGAGCAACTGACCTGGGACGTCCAGCTAAGCGCCATTCACTTTACGGCGCAGCAGCAAGGGATGGTGATAGATTGCTATATAGGGCAAAAGGTGCTGGAGCATCTTGCGGCAGAGAAGATTAATAACAGTGAACAGGCGCTTTCCTTGTTTGAGCAGTTTCGCTTCGATATTGAGGAGCAGGCTGAAAAGTTGATCGAGCAGGAGGCGTTCGACGTTCAGGGTCATATCCAGGTGGAGCGCGTCGATTAGTTTGCGTTGCTATCTTTCGCCACTGATTTCTTCTAGTCGTCATAAAGGCGCCGAGATATCGACGCCATCTAAATCTAGGCTTTTTAAGGTTTAGCTAGTTTAGGCCTAGCTAAGCCCAGTTAGCCGAGAAGTGCCTAGGTTGGCAAATCCTGTAACGCTTCTTCAATGTATTCGTTCTTCAGGCGGACATAGTTGTCGGCCGATTCGGGGAGGAATTTTATCTCTGCCTCGGTCAGCGCTCTCACCTTCTTGGCCGGGCTGCCTACATAGAGGTGGCCACTCTCCAGTGTCTTGCCTGGGGGCACCAAAGAACCCGCACCTAAGATCACGTCATCTTCTATCACCGCGCCGTCCAGTATGATAGCGCCCATGCCGATAAGGATACGGTTACCCACTTGGCAGCCGTGCAACATCGCCTTATGGCCTATGGTGACATCGTCGCCGATAAGCAGTGGATGTCCCTCGGGACGGCTGGCCGACTTACGGGTCACATGTAATATGGTGCCATCTTGCACGTTCGAACGTTTACCAATGCGGATATGATTCACATCGCCTCGCGCCGCCACCATGGGCCAGACGCTGGCATCTGTGTCTAATGCAATATCGCCGACGAGTACACAGGCTTCATCAATATACACACTGGCATCAAATTGTGGGCTAACGCCCTTATAGGCACGGATAGATTTTGTCATGGCTAGGTCCTTAAAACGGCCAAATGAGTGAGGGTCACCCAGTATAATGGGGAAAAAGTAGCTAGTCAGGCGAAAAAGCGTGCAAACAATGCAAAAGTAGCACTTTTCTTTAAAAAAGCCCTTGCGAAAAAGATTTGGCTCCCTATAATGCGCTCCCACTGACACGGCAAACGGCGCTACTTACCAAGTGAGTAAGTAACGAATGTCGAGTCAAGGCGATAAGCGGTTCGAGTTTTTAAGCCGGTAGTTACAACGCGAAAGCACAGTAATTAACCACTTAAAAATCTTTTGAAAAAAGCGCTTGACGCCGACAGGGAGAAGCGTAGAATACGCAGCCCTAGCCCGCTGGACTCCAGTATGAGGCGAACGTTCTTTAACAAGATAAAACAAGAAATCTGTGTGGACACTCACAGGTATTGAGTTAATCGAAAACGATTTAAATCTCAATGCAACGATGAGAGTCCATAGCAATATGTACAAACATGTAGATGATTCTTCCGAGTCATTTATGTGAATCAGAATTCATTGAGTCGTTTGGCGCAAGCCAAACACAAAAACTTTTAATTGAAGAGTTTGATCATGGCTCAGATTGAACGCTGGCGGCAGGCCTAACACATGCAAGTCGAGCGGTAACATTTCAAAAGCTTGCTTTTGAAGATGACGAGCGGCGGACGGGTGAGTAATGCCTAGGGAACTGCCCAGTCGAGGGGGATAACAGTTGGAAACGACTGCTAATACCGCATACGCCCTACGGGGGAAAAGAGGGGATCTTCGGACCTTCTGCGATTGGATGTACCTAGGTGGGATTAGCTAGTAGGTGAGGTAATGGCTCACCTAGGCGACGATCCCTAGCTGTTCTGAGAGGATGATCAGCCACACTGGGACTGAGACACGGCCCAGACTCCTACGGGAGGCAGCAGTGGGGAATATTGCACAATGGGCGCAAGCCTGATGCAGCCATGCCGCGTGTGTGAAGAAGGCCTTCGGGTTGTAAAGCACTTTCAGCGAGGAGGAAAGGTTAACGGTTAATACCCGTTAGCTGTGACGTTACTCGCAGAAGAAGCACCGGCTAACTTCGTGCCAGCAGCCGCGGTAATACGAGGGGTGCAAGCGTTAATCGGAATTACTGGGCGTAAAGCGTACGCAGGCGGTTGATTAAGCGAGATGTGAAAGCCCCGGGCTTAACCTGGGAACTGCATTTCGAACTGGTCAACTAGAGTCTTGTAGAGGGGGGTAGAATTTCAGGTGTAGCGGTGAAATGCGTAGAGATCTGAAGGAATACCGGTGGCGAAGGCGGCCCCCTGGACAAAGACTGACGCTCAGGTACGAAAGCGTGGGGAGCAAACAGGATTAGATACCCTGGTAGTCCACGCCGTAAACGATGTCTACTCGGAATTTGGTGTCTTGAACACTGGGTTCTCAAGCTAACGCATTAAGTAGACCGCCTGGGGAGTACGGCCGCAAGGTTAAAACTCAAATGAATTGACGGGGGCCCGCACAAGCGGTGGAGCATGTGGTTTAATTCGATGCAACGCGAAGAACCTTACCTACTCTTGACATCCAGAGAACTTTTCAGAGATGAATTGGTGCCTTCGGGAACTCTGAGACAGGTGCTGCATGGCTGTCGTCAGCTCGTGTTGTGAAATGTTGGGTTAAGTCCCGCAACGAGCGCAACCCTTATCCTTACTTGCCAGCGGGTAATGCCGGGAACTTTAGGGAGACTGCCGGTGATAAACCGGAGGAAGGTGGGGACGACGTCAAGTCATCATGGCCCTTACGAGTAGGGCTACACACGTGCTACAATGGTCGGTACAGAGGGTTGCGAAGCCGCGAGGTGGAGCTAATCTCACAAAGCCGGTCGTAGTCCGGATTGGAGTCTGCAACTCGACTCCATGAAGTCGGAATCGCTAGTAATCGTGGATCAGAATGCCACGGTGAATACGTTCCCGGGCCTTGTACACACCGCCCGTCACACCATGGGAGTGGGCTGCACCAGAAGTAGATAGCTTAACCTTCGGGAGGGCGTTTACCACGGTGTGGTTCATGACTGGGGTGAAGTCGTAACAAGGTAGCCCTAGGGGAACCTGGGGCTGGATCACCTCCTTACCTATACGATTGACTGATATTTGTTGAGTGTTCACACAGATAACTTGTTCTTGTTAGAGCGAGTGGCACGTCCGAGCGACGATGCTTGTTCTTTAAAAATTTGGAAAGCTGATAGTAATAATCGAAAGATTATTGCGAAAAATAATTGAGTTCTCAAAACACACTTTAATCAAGTGACTTGAGTATTCTTTTGGCGAAAGTAGAAACCGTTAGTTGCGATGCGACTCAGATGAAACTCATTTGGGTTGTATGGTTAAGTGACTAAGCGTATACGGTGGATGCCTTGGCAGTCAGAGGCGATGAAGGACGTAGTAACTTGCGAAAAGCGTTGGCGAGCTAGTAACAAGCATTTGAGCTAACGATGTCCGAATGGGGAAACCCGGCACCATAAGGTGTCATCACTAAGTGAATACATAGCTTAGTGAGGCGAACGAGGGGAACTGAAACATCTAAGTACCCTTAGGAAAAGAAATCAACCGAGATTCCCCTAGTAGCGGCGAGCGAACGGGGATTAGCCCTTAAGCCTAGAGGGTGTTAGTGGAATGTGTTGGAAAGCACAGCGATACAGGGTGATAGCCCCGTACATGAAAACTAACTTTAGGTGAAAACGAGTAGGACGGGACACGTGATATCTTGTTCGAATATGGGGGGACCATCCTCCAAGGCTAAATACTCCTGACTGACCGATAGTGAACCAGTACCGTGAGGGAAAGGCGAAAAGAACCCCTGTGAGGGGAGTGAAATAGAACCTGAAACCGTATACGTACAAGCAGTGGGAGCGGTTCTTGAGACCGTGACTGCGTACCTTTTGTATAATGGGTCAGCGACTTACATTTTGTAGCGAGGTTAAGCGAATAGCGGAGCCGTAGGGAAACCGAGTGTTAACTGCGCGTTTAGTTGCAAGGTGTAGACCCGAAACCCGGTGATCTAGCCATGGGCAGGTTGAAGGTTGAGTAACATCAACTGGAGGACCGAACACACGTATGTTGAAAAATGCGGTGATGACTTGTGGCTGGGGGTGAAAGGCCAATCAAACCGGGAGATATCTGGTTCTCCTCGAAAGCTATTTAGGTAGCGCCTCGAGCGAATACCATTGGGGGTAGAGCACTGTTAAGGCTAGGGGGTCATCCCGACTTACCAACCCTTTGCAAACTCCGAATACCAATGAGTACTACTCGGGAGACACACGGCGGGTGCTAACGTCCGTCGTGAAAAGGGAAACAACCCAGACCATCAGCTAAGGTCCCAAAGTTATTGCTAAGTGGGAAACGATGTGGGAAGGCTTAGACAGCTAGGATGTTGGCTTAGAAGCAGCCATCATTTAAAGAAAGCGTAATAGCTCACTAGTCGAGTCGGCCTGCGCGGAAGATATAACGGGGCTAAGCAATACACCGAAGCTATGGGTACTAGCGCTTGCGCTGGTGCGGTAGAGGAGCGTTCTGTAAGCCGTTGAAGGTGAAGGGGTAACCCACGCTGGAGGTATCAGAAGTGCGAATGCTGACATGAGTAACGATAAAGGGGGTGAAAAACCTCCTCGCCGAAAGACCAAGGGTTCCTGTCCAACGTTAATCGGGGCAGGGTGAGTCGACCCCTAAGGCGAGGCCGAAAGGCGTAGTCGATGGGAAACGGGTTAATATTCCCGTACTTCTGCTAACTGCGATGGAGAGACGGAGAAGGCTAGGCTAGCGCGGCGTTGGTTGTCCGCGTTTAAGGCTGTAGGTAGGGTGCTTAGGCAAATCCGGGCACCTAATACTGAGAGTTGATGACGAGTCACTACGGTGATGAAGTAGTTGATGCCATGCTTCCAGGAAAATCTTCTAAGCTTCAGGTTAGTAGGAATCGTACCCCAAACCGACACAGGTGGTCGGGTAGAGAATACCAAGGCGCTTGAGAGAACTCGGCTGAAGGAACTAGGCAAAATGGTACCGTAACTTCGGGAGAAGGTACGCTCCTGTTGGTGATGAGACTTGCTCTCTAAGCTGACGGGAGTCGCAGATACCAGGTGGCTGCAACTGTTTATCAAAAACACAGCACTGTGCAAAATCGCAAGATGACGTATACGGTGTGACGCCTGCCCGGTGCCGGAAGGTTAATTGATTGGGTTATCTTCGGAGAAGCTCATGATCGAAGCCCCGGTAAACGGCGGCCGTAACTATAACGGTCCTAAGGTAGCGAAATTCCTTGTCGGGTAAGTTCCGACCTGCACGAATGGCGTAATGATGGCCACGCTGTCTCCAGCCGAGACTCAGTGAAGTTGAAATTGCGGTGAAGATGCCGTATACCCGCGGCTAGACGGAAAGACCCCGTGAACCTTTACTATAGCTTGGCACTGAACATTGACCCTACATGTGTAGGATAGGTGGGAGACTTTGAAGCGGGAACGCCAGTTCTCGTGGAGTCATCCTTGAAATACCACCCTTGTAGTGTTGATGTTCTAACTCTGGCCCCTGAATCGGGGTTGAGGACAGTGCCTGGTGGGTAGTTTGACTGGGGCGGTCTCCTCCCAAAGAGTAACGGAGGAGCACGAAGGTTGGCTAAGTACGGTCGGACATCGTACGGTTAGTGCAATGGCATAAGCCAGCTTAACTGCGAGACATACACGTCGAGCAGGTGCGAAAGCAGGTCATAGTGATCCGGTGGTTCTGAATGGAAGGGCCATCGCTCAACGGATAAAAGGTACTCCGGGGATAACAGGCTGATACCGCCCAAGAGTTCATATCGACGGCGGTGTTTGGCACCTCGATGTCGGCTCATCACATCCTGGGGCTGAAGTCGGTCCCAAGGGTATGGCTGTTCGCCATTTAAAGTGGTACGCGAGCTGGGTTCAGAACGTCGTGAGACAGTTCGGTCCCTATCTGCCGTGGGCGTTGGATGATTGAAGGGAGCTGCTCCTAGTACGAGAGGACCGGAGTGGACGAACCGCTGGTGTTCGGGTTGTCATGCCAATGGCATTGCCCGGTAGCTACGTTCGGAATCGATAACCGCTGAAAGCATCTAAGCGGGAAGCGAGCCCTAAGATGAGTCATCCCTAGACCTTTAAGGTCTCTAAAGAGCCGTCCGAGACTAGGACGTTGATAGGCAGGGTGTGTAAGCGTTGTGAGGCGTTGAGCTAACCTGTACTAATGACTCGTGAGGCTTAACCATACAACCCAAAAGGGTTTCGTACGATGGTTTTACGTGATCAAAAGAATACAAAAGTACTTGATTGAAGTGCGAACTCAAGCAGCTTTCTAAATTTCCAAATTTGTCTGGAAACCATAGCATTGTGGTCCCACCTGATCCCATCCCGAACTCAGAAGTGAAACGCAATCGCGCCGATGGTAGTGTGGGGTCTCCCCATGTGAGAGTAGGTCATTTCCAGGCGCCTAATTTAGTATCCCGCGTAAGCGTGTTACTAAAGGAGCGGTAGTTCAGTTGGTTAGAATACCGGCCTGTCACGCCGGGGGTCGCGGGTTCGAGTCCCGTCCGCTCCGCCAACATTAAGACGAAAGCCCTAGCAGCAATGCTGGGGCTTTTTTCGTTGTGTGCAAAAAGCCCGTGGCCGAGAGCAGAAGTTCAGCTGTGCTTCCATGGAGTTTGTAGGCTCTGTCTCAATAGAAAACGATAGTGCGGGTTCGAGTCCCCTCTTCCCCTGCTCGTTTCACTTCGCGCGCATGAGCGCATCGCTTTGCGATATGCGCCCACCAACATTAAGATGAAAGCCCTAGCAGCAATGCTAGGGCTTTTTTCGTTTCTGGCTTTCACAAGTTTAAGCCGTCCTAGCTTATCTCTATATGCTTATAGCTAAATGCAATAATGTTTAGTCACTAAGTAACTTAAATGTGGCATAATCGGCACAAACACACGCAATTAATCCTGTATTGATAAGATGTGTTACGTCTGACGACCCTTTTTTAGGTGCAGTGGCTTTGCTGAAATTTTTCTCACGTCCCTCGCTCATTCTCTTCGCACCTCTGGTGTGTGTCTTGCTGTTTGCGTTTTTTATTACCAGTAGCTACTTTGTCGAGCGTCAGCAACGTCGAGATTATGTGTCCGCCTCCCAGGTAGAGCACCTGTCTCAGGGATTGATGCGAATGAATCACCTGGTAGCGATGGCGGCCAAGGCGCAAGACTTCACGCGGGTAGAGGAGGAACTGGCCCTGCTCGGCAGCGATATTCGTCTTTCCGTGTATACGCTTATCGATCGCAGGGGTAACATACGCTTTGCCAATCATGGGGTATGGCGTGACAGCTCGGCGCAGTTAGTGATCGATGGTTACGAGAGCCAGGCCCACGAAAACAGCGTCGCCGAGGGCAGATCTCGCATCTACTTCAATGATAAGCGTCAGTCGATCCAAGCCTATTATCCTATCACCCCACAGCTCTCCTCTCTGTCGGTCGAACGTCCCGAACTCATCTATCTCGAATATGATATGGCGCCCATGCTGGCCGCTAGCGATGAAACCGTTTTAGTAGGCCTGATGCGAACCGGTGCGATTGCCTTGGCGACCACCTTAGTCTTGCTCGGCCTGTTTTACTATTTCGTGTTGTCGCCGATTCGCTACCTGAGTCGCCAGGCGGCGGCTCTGGGCCAGCGTGAAACCGATTCCAGGCAAAAGCCGATCGAGTCTCCCTTCATTGAATTGCATAGCCTAGAGCAGAATCTTAGGCGCTTTAAGGATAGGTTCCAGCAGGGGGCGAAACAGCTTAAGGATAGCGAGCAGAGATGGCTGTTTGCCGTAGAGGTCTCACGTTACGGTATCTGGGACTGGAACCTGGAGGACAATAGCGTATTTCTCTCCGACCGCTGGAAGGATATGTTGGGCTACGGGCCTGAAGACTTAGTGCCCGAGCTGGCAACCTGGGAGAGCCGGCTGCACCCCGAGGACAAAGAGGGGATACTCAAAAACCTTAACGCTTACCTCAATGGGGAAACCGAGGAGTTTGAGAGCGTGCATCGACTGCGTCATCAGCAGGGGCATTACATCTGGGTGCTCGACAGGGGGATGACGGTCGAGTGGAACGAGAAGGGTAAACCGCTACGCATGATAGGCACGCTGTCCGATGTGACAGAGGATATTCGTAACCAGAAGGCGGCGATGCATCAGGCCAAGCACGACCCGCTCACGGATCTCGCCAATCGCCGCGCCTTGATGGACGCCCTGTATCAGCAGCAGGATGAGTCGGGAAGCTGCACGGCCTTGTTTATGCTGGACCTGGATAACTTTAAGGTGGTCAACGATGCCCTCGGGCATCATGGTGGCGACAGACTGCTGATCCAGATTGCTGCCAGGTTATCCAGCTACTTCTCCTCTAACTCGCTGATCGCCCGTGTGGCCGCCGATGAGTTTGTGGTTCTAGTGAAGAAGTTACCGGAAGATCTCCTCGGTGCCCAGCGTCGTGCACAGGCCCTGGCGAGTCAGATGCGTCAGCTGATCGCCCGCAGCTTCCATATCAGTGGCCATACCTTTAATCTCTCCGCCAGTGTGGGGATCGCCATCATCGATCCAAGCGAGACGATCCCGCCGGAGCAACAATTAAAACGGGTCAATATGGCGCTGGCTCAGGCGAAGGAGAGTGGACGCGATGCCTGTGTGGTCTATAGCAGCGAGATGGATAAGCGTGCCGCGCAGAATCTGATGATCCGCACCGAGCTGGTGCATGCCGTTACGCGTCATCAGTTGTCTCTCTTCTATCAGCCGCTGCTAAACGCCAAGGGCGAGATTGCCTCGGTCGAGGCCTTGCTGCGCTGGCACCATCCACAGCATGGGGCTATTTCGCCGGCCGACTTTATCCCTGTGGCCGAGGGTAGCGCCCTGATTGTCGAACTGGGTGAGTGGGTGTTGCTGGAGGCTTGCCGTTTCATTCGTGGGTTACAGGAACAAGGTATTCGCCCACCTATGGTCTCGATCAATGTCAGCGCGCGTCAGTTCCACCAGGATGAGTTTGCACCTAAGCTACTGGTCATGCTAAAGGATCAAGGGATCAGCCCTGCCCATATCGAACTCGAGCTTACCGAGCATGTGTTATTGACTGACCTGCAGCAGGTGCGCCAAACCATGACGCAATTGAGAGAGGCAGGGGTCAGCATCGCCGTGGATGATTTCGGCACGGGTTATAGCTCGCTGAGTTATCTGCAGGAGCTACCGTTGAATCGCCTCAAGCTAGATGCCAGCTTTATCAGAGACATGGGTAATGGCGATGCCTCTGCCTCTATCGTCAAGGCCATGATCGATATGTCTCACAGCCTGAATCTCGAGTTTGTTGCCGAGGGCGTCGAGATCCAGTCTCAGTTCGAGCAGCTCAAGGCCTATCGCTGCGATCTATACCAAGGTTATCTATTCCACCGTCCTATGCCGGGCGAAGAGTTGGCTCGTCTGCTGGTAAGGCTCGGAGACAGGCCACTGTTATCAAGCGTGTAGGCTGAGAAAGTCTGCAAGTTGTCCCAGCGCCTGGTTTCGGGCGCTATCCCTTTCGATGAAGATCTCATGACGGGCATGGGCGACCTTAAACAGGTGGCAATGCTCTCCCCTGGCAGCATCTTGCGCGCGATTGTCGACGATGGAGTCTTCCTCTGCCTGTAAGATCAAGATAGGCGTCTGAGTGTGTTTCGCGGCTTCTACTGCTTGCTCGCAGGCATCGAGGGACTCGGTTAGCCAACGGTTGGTGGGGGAGCCCAGCTGCAGCTGCGGGTAGGTCTCATACAGCCGACGATAGTCTTGATAGCGCTTAGCGCTATGGGTGAGCTCGTTCTGCTCGAAGGGGACGGGCTGATAGTTCTTGCCCCCTAAGACGTAGTTGGGCTTGCTGCTCGAGCCATTGTCCAGGTGTCCGGCCAACCAACGCACGAAGGGCTTAGGCATCGGCAGGCAGATGCCATACATGGGTGCCGATAACACTGCCGCATCGAACACCTTGGGTGCCTGCTGTAGATACAGGGTCGCTATGGTGCCGCCCATGGAGTGCCCCACCAGAAACAGCCTGTCATGTTGCTTGGGGATGACTAGGGTATCGACGAAGAGGCCAAGGTCATCCACATAGTCGGAAAATTTCGCTACATGCCCCTGGTGCGGATTGTCGGTTAGCCTGTCTGAAAGCCCCTGTCCTCTGTGGTCCAGGGCGTAGACGCTATATCCCAGCTGATAGAGATCGAAGATCAGCTCTTGATACTTAAGGTAGGCCTCGACACGACCGCTGCTGATCACTATCGCCTGATTCGACTCGGGGTGAGCGGCCACGCAGTAGGCCAGCTTGAGTCCATCGCCTGTCGTCAGATAACCCTGCTCGACACCCTGCCAGAAAGCATCTAGCTGCTGACGATTGTCAGTCAGTTCGCTGGAAAAAGCCGGCAGTGAGGTGGCGATAGTGTCAGTGCTTGTAGAGACTGGGGCTGTGGACATGGGCGATCTGAATTAGGGACAAGATGCCTGAGTGTAACACGATATCTTATGGCGATTAATGGCTTGAGGGGGCTAAGTTCCTCAAGCCATTAATACGCTGGAGGGGCTAGCGAGCGGCCTGAGCGGCGATGAAGTCATCTATCTGCTGTTCCAGCAGCGCCATGGGCACAGATCCATTGGCCAAGACGGCGTCATGGAAGGCGCGGATGTCGAACTTTTCACCCAGTGCCTGTTCGGCCTTGGCGCGTAAACGCTTGATGGTGAGTTCGCCTATCTTGTAGGACAGTGCCTGTCCCGGCCAGGAGATATACCTGTCTATCTCCGTCGTGACATTGTGAAGCGACAGCGCCGTATTGCCGGCCATATAGTCGATGGCCTGCTGACGTGTCCAACCCTTGGCGTGCATGCCTGTGTCGACCACCAGGCGGGCGGCGCGCCACATCTCGTAGGTCAGACGGCCGAAGTTGCTGTAGGGGTCTTGGTAGAAACCGCCTTCCAGTCCGAGATACTCAGAGTAGAGTCCCCATCCCTCGCCAAAGGCCGAGATATAGCTGTAACGACGGAAGTTAGGCAGGGAGGTCAGCTCCTTGTTGAGGGAGATCTGCAGGTGATGGCCAGGTACGGCTTCGTGTAGGGTCAGGGCTTCTAATTCATACAGGGGACGTTTGTCCAAGGCATAAGTGTTGACCCAGTAATAGCCGGGTTGGTCATCGCCACTGGCGCCAGAATAACGCCCCGTGGTGTATTTGGGGGCGATCTCGGCGGGCACCTCCTGGATGCCGTAGGGCGTGCGCGGCAGCTTGCCGAAGAACTTCGGCAGCATGGCATCGGCCTTCTTGGCGATAAAGGCGGCCTCTTTCAACAGCTGCTCCGGGGTCTTGGCGTAGAACTGAGGATCGGTGCGCAGGAAGTGGAGGAAATCGGCGAAGCTGCCCTGATAGCCGAGCTTATCTATGATCGCCTGCATCTCGGCGCGAATGCGCTTAACCTCTTTTAGCCCGAGTTGGTGCACCTCGTCTGCGGTCATTGGCAGTGTAGTGTAGTAGCGTACGCGATTCTCATAGAAGGCTTTACCGTCGGGAAGATCGTAGGCGGCAATACTCTCCCGTGCGCCTGGGATATATTCCTGGGTCATGAAGTCATAGAAGGCCTGATAGCTGGGCAGTACGTTCTGCTCAATCAAAGCCTTGCCCTGCTCCGTCAACTCGGCTTTCTGGGCCTGGGTAAAGTGCTTGGGAAAGTGGGTGAAGGGCTTGAAATAACCACTCTGCTCAACCGGCACTATGAAGGCACTAATGCTCTCTTCGAAGCCGTTTAAGACCACCCTCGCCGGGGTGATGCCTTGGGCCAGACCCTGTTTCAGCCAATAGGTCTGCTGCGAAAAATAGCGGGGCAGGGCCTCAAGCTTGCTTAAGTAATTGCGGTAATCGGCCTCGCTGTTGAAGTTGCCCTTGGCGATGGAGGCGATATAGGCGTGAAAGCCACTCTCTGCGGTGATCGGTAGATAATGGTCGTGGAAACGGTATTGATCGACACTGTTTTGTAACTGATAGATGAGTATCTGAGCGTCGATGCGATCGGCCTTATTGAGCGATGCCAAATCTAAGGCATTGAGGCGTGCCAACAGGGCCTGCTCTGCCTGGTTATGGTTTGCCAGCGCCTCGGGTGAGAGGTCATCCAGTTTACCCGCCGCCGTCTCGTCTCCCTGTGCGTAGGCCATTTCTGGGCTAGACTCTAATCTAAGTTGCCAGGCATCGTCCATGATGCGCTGTAATTGCTGATGGCTCTGGCTGACACTGGTTTTAGGCGTCGTGGCGACATCCGCCGTAGGGGCCATTTGACAGGCCGTGAGGCTGAGTAAGAGTAGACAAGGGGCTAAGGGTTTATACATGGGTGGTCCTGTTGTCATTATTATGGGCCCAGGAATGGGTTTCACGATTATGCAATATTCAATTTGGCGGGTCACCCACGGCGCTAGATAAATTGTGAGCAGGTATTGCAGCAGAGTTAAGTCGAAAGCTGAACATAAGTCATGCATATCGTTAAAAAATGCATGTTATAGTTGCAACAACTTCAGACCAGACAAAAAACAATATTGGCTGAGGGGTTCAAATAGGGGTTAAATATGATTGATACATCCATTCCGTTGGTGGATCTGCATCGTCATCTTGATGGTAACGTCAGGGTGGAAACGATTTGGGACCTGGGCCACCAACACAATATTGCTTTACCTGCCGATACCTTGGAAGGTTTGGCGCCTTTCGTTCAAATTCAGGGGAAAGAATCGAGTCTGGTGGCTTTCCTAAAGAAGCTCGACTGGATGGTTGCCGTTCTGGCGGATCTCGATGCGGTTAAACGTGTGGCCTATGAGAACGTCGCCGATGCGGCGATCTCTGGCCTGGATTACGCCGAGTTGAGATTCAGTCCTTACTATATGGCGATGAACCACAAGTTGCCGATAGAAGGCGTCGTCGAAGCTGTTATCGACGGTGTTAAGGCGGGTCTCAAGGACTATGAGGTGAAGATCAACCTGATTGGCATCATGTCTCGCTCTTTCGGGCAGGATGCCTGCATGCAGGAGTTAGAGGCCCTGCTTGCCCATAAGCAGCACCTGGTGGCGATGGATCTGGCGGGGGATGAGCTAGGCTTCCCTGGCGCCCTGTTTAACGATCACTTCAAGAAGGTGCGTGACGCAGGGTTAGCTATCACGGCTCACGCCGGTGAGGCTGCTGGCGCCGAGAGTATGTGGCAGGCAATACAGGAGCTGGGCGCTACCCGCATCGGCCATGGTGTCAATGCGATACATGATCCTAAGCTGATGGAGTATCTGGCTGCCAACAGGATAGGCATAGAGTCCTGCCCAACCAGTAACCTGCACACCTCGACTGTTACCAGTTATCAGGAGCATCCGCTGCGTACCTTCATGGAGGCGGGCGTGTTGATTGGTCTCAACACAGACGATCCGGGCGTGAGTGCCATCGACATCAAGCACGAGTACCGCACCGTGAAGCAGGAGATGGGCTTTAGCGACGCCGAGCTGGCACAGCTGCAGCGCAACGGCGTGGAGATGGCCTTTATCTCCGACAGCGAGCGTAAGGCGCTCTATGCCGCCAAGGCCTAAGAAAGCATAAACAAAAAAGCCGATGATGATTCATCGGCTTTTTCATGTTTGGGGTTTAGATAACCCGAGAGAACTGCTGCTGACGAGCCTTATCGCGGAAGTAGACGTCGAAACAGATACAGATGTTGCGGATCAGCAGACGGCCGGTTTCGCCAACTGTGATCTTTCTGTCTTTGACTTCGACCAGCTTGTCGTCGATAAAGGTTTGTAGCAGTTTGAGATCTTCGGCGAAGTACTCTTCAAACTTAATCCCTAATCGCTCATCCATCTTGGCCATATCCAGATCGAAGTGGCAGATCAGCTGCTTGATCACGGCGCGGCGGATCTCGTCGTCACGATTAAGCTTGCAGCCTTTCCATAGGGCGTGACCCTTCTCATCCACCGACTCATAGTAAGGGCGGATATCTTTCTGGTTCTGGGCGTAGCAATCGCCGATCTGGCTGATGGAGGAGACCCCAAGACCCAGAAGATCACACTCTTCCTGGGTAGTGTAACCCTGGAAGTTACGGTGCAGGCGACCTTCGTTCTGCAGGATGGCAAGCTCGTCATCCGGCTTGGCGAAGTGGTCCATGCCTATGTACTGGTAGCCGGCACCCGTCAGTGTCTCGATAGTCTGGTGTAGCATCTCCAGTTTCTGCTGTGGTGTCGGCAGATGCTCGTCCTTAATCTTACGCTGGGCCGCGAAACGCGCCGGCAGGTGAGCGTAGTTAAACACAGAGAGTCTGTCGGGAGACAGATCCAGTACGCGCTGCATAGTCTCTGCAAAGCTCTCCGGTGTCTGGTGCGGCAGGCCGTAGATCAGGTCGATGTTGGTCGACACGAAGCCCATGGCCTTAGCCTTGGCTATCAGGTCGAAGATAAACTGCTCGTCCTGTTCACGGTTAACGGCAATCTGCACCTCTTTGTTGAAGTCCTGTACGCCGACCGAGATACGGTTGAAGCCTGCTTCTTTGAGGGTGTCTAGCATAGAGAGTTCGATCTCGCGAGGATCGACTTCGATAGAGTATTCACCCTCTTCGGCAATATTAAAGTGCTCTCTGAGCAGCGCCGACAGCCTTAGGATCTGCTCAGGGCTGAGGAAGGTTGGCGTACCGCCACCCCAGTGGATCTGGGTGACCTGATAATGCTTAAACAGCGGTGCGCGTTTGACGATCTCTGCCGCCAGGTATTCGATATATTGGTCGGCCTTGTGCTGGTGACGGGTGATCACCTTGTTGCAGCCGCAGTAGTAGCAGAGCTTGGCGCAGAAAGGAATGTGTAGATACAGCGACAGTTTATTGCTCTTACTGTTGGCAATAGAGGTGAGCAGGTCTTCTTCGGTGAAGGAGGCGTCAAATTCTAGTGCGGTCGGGTAAGAGGTATAACGAGGACCGCTGTAATTATATTTTTCGATCATTGACTGATCCCAACTAATTTGGGTGGGCTGCTTCAAGGCGTGTCCTCCGAGGGTGGTAAATTAGCAACTAGCGAAGTATGCAATGTTATTGAGTGAATAACATTGATCCAGGTTGCAAATTAGCACTGCAATTTATGTTAGCTGTCGAATATCCTTGTTTTCGGCTTAAATGTCTTGGTCTTAAGCCGTTTTTGTGCACCGACTCACGTCAGTGGCTGAGGTGGGCATAGGCTTTGGCCAGCAGGGCCACCTCGGCCATGATCTCGGCTTCCAAGACCGATTCTGACTTCATTCTCTCTAAGTCTAGCTTCATGCGCTGCTGCTTGGCCAACGCCTTGCGCTGCTCCATGATAGGGTGGGACTCGATGATCTCATAATGCTTAAAGAGCGCCGGATACTGGTGTTTCACCTGCTCTGTGTGGCCGAGAATACTGAACAGCTTACCGATACGCATCACGCCCTCTGACAGTTCACAGCGCTCTTCGAGCATGGCGGCGGCGATATAGTGAATGTTGCCGAGCAGTTCCAGCTCCTTGGCGTCAGCCGCGGCTTGTTGGGCTTCGCGTTGCGCTTTTTGTCGTGCGGTTTGCTGTTTCAGCTTGAGTAACAGGTTGGCGGCATAGGCGGCCAGGCCTAAGATGATGATGGCGCCTAGGATGAGGAGTGTCGTAGTCATAATGCAATCCGAGGTGTTGGTTAGCTAGGTGTTAATCACAGAGGCGAGATAGAGAAATGGCATCGAATCGATGCCATTTGGGTTAGCCTGAGGCTAGTCTTTATCTTGATAATCTTTGAGCAGATCAGCGCCAGATTCAAACTTATCCAGCAGATCGTCGTCTGAGCCGACCGTGGTCTTCATCACATGCTCGAGGTCATCCTCTTCTGTGATGCCCAAGCGATCCATCAGGCGCTCGATCTCTGTTAGTTGCTTCTCTAACCAGGCCTGATCCGCATCGTTGAGATCTCGACCCTCTTCGAGCATGTCGAGCAGCTTGTTGAGTCTAGGATCTTCCTCTAGTTTCAGCAGTTTCTGCTCGTCGCTCATCTTAGGTGCCTTGGGCTGCTTGGCCACAGGCGCCTTAGTCGGAAGCTCAAGTGCGACAGGCTTCTTGCTGCCGTGGCGAGGATCTTTGGCCTGTGCCGTGCCCGATTGCTTCTGTTGGATCTGCTTTTCGTTATGACGACTGCCCGCTTTATTGCCCGACTTCTGCTTCTTACCCGTGACGACACGGTCTTCTTTCTTGGTTCTAGGCGGACGCTTTGGCGCATTCTCATTGATCTTGCGCGATTTCTTACGGGTCATAACGTTAATCTCAACTACAAAAAATCGTGAACCTACCTAACCCTGGGTTAGATAAGTGAACTTGGGTCGCGTGTTATACCAGATCCTGTTGGTTTTTGCACCAAAATGAGATCTTTCGAGGCGAATAATAGCCTAAACTCGGCCTGGCTTGCCAAATATTGGAAGGTGGCTTGCTGATAAAAGCTGACATGGGTCAGATTGTTTTTGTGGTGCCATTTGGGAAAGCCCTGAAGCTCGGTGAGCAGTTGGGTACTGATCGCCATCCAGCCGCCGGGTTTAAGCAGGGAACACAGCAGCTGCCACTCTTTTCCAGGAAAGCGAAAGTGCTCGAAGACGCGATAACAACAGATGAAGTCGTATTCGAGTCTTAGCAGGGTATGATCCGGGGCGAAGTGTGGATCATACTGGTTGAGCTGATGGCCTCGGGCCTTGATGGCGTCTATCGCCTGTGGGTTTAGCAGTCGGCCGAAGTTGAGTCCTAGCAGTGGGCCCTGAACCTGCTGCTCACACTGAGTGATCAGGCTCGACAGGAATTGTTGCAGCGGCTTGTCTTTACTATTGGCCGAGCGGTAGCGTTTTACCTCGGCGCTGGGCGGCAGATGAGAGTTGGCATCGGCAAACAGCAGCATGCAGCGCTTACAGCGATAGATGCAGCGTTTTCTATCTTGATAGAAGGGGGCGGTCTCTTCGCTGGTGCACAGGGGGCATCTTCGCATGGCTAGGGCATGACTCTTAAAGGCTGGGTTAATTGCTGCTACCCGGTTTAATTTACTGTAGGCCAAGCGGAAACAGAAGCGTATTTTTTGCCGGATATAAAAAAAGGCGACAGTATCACTGTCGCCTTCCAAAAAGTACCAAAGGTACTCAATTCTGATTCCAAGTTTCCTTACTTGCTATGCGACTCTCCCAGTCGGATTCCATCTTATTTTTTAATCTGCTTTCCATGCATAGTTATTTTCGTTTTCGGTCTTCCAGACGCTTTTTTTCTTTCCCTGTCGCCTTCCTGACCACAGCTTCCGTAGATGGTCTTCATTGACACATCACAATCCATATCGTCATCTTTGACGCCTAATAAACCATCCCTGTTCGGTTTACATTAAGTTCAGCAGTAAGCAGTTCAACTGTTTTCTGAACCGTAAGGAAAATGCTAATTAGCGCATTGGCCTTCCTAACCAATATCCTTACCAAGTTATTACGACCCGACTTCAGATGCGAAGTACTTCTCTTATTATTTTTAGTGAGTGGTCAAAAAATTATTATTATTTTTGCTTAACTTTATTCTTATATCTTAAATGTAATCACATACCGAAATCTGTTTATTGTTATTAGGTAGATTTTATACAAACAGTTGGGTTTACCTCGGTACGGGCACAATTAAAACGAAATCTGTGATCTATGTCAAGCACCAATTTTCAACAGTTTACGTAAACGTAAACTTTGGGGTGTTAAAAAGGGTGGTATAAACCACCCTTTCGTTATCCAGCGATTAATTACTTAATGCTTGAAATATATTTAGATAGTGCTTCGATATCTTCGCTGGTCAGCTTCTTGGCAACGTCTTGCATCATGCCGTTTAGGTCGTTGTTACGACTTGTATCGTGAAACTTATTCAGCTGGATCTTGATGTAGTTAGCGTGTTGGCCCGCGATAGCTGGGAAGCCTGCAGCCTCAGAACCTTTACCGCTCGGACCGTGACAGGCGATACATGCAGTCACACCACGTACGGCGTCACCACCCTTGTATAGTTGCTCACCCAGTTCAGGCACGTCTTTGACTTCGCTCATCGCAAGTTTTTGCGAAGAGAAGTAAGCCGCTAAATCTTCGATATCCTGATCCGACAATGCCGCCGCCATTGGGCTCATCATAGGATCGTTACGGCCTTCTTTACCGCCTGTGTGGGCAGCTTGACGCAGCTCGGTTAGCTGCTTCTTCAGGTAAGTTTCTTGTTGACCCGCAATCTTGGGGTACATGTCGATCATACTGTTACCATCAACACCGTGACAGGCAGAACAAATGATTGCTTTAGTTTTTCCCGCTTCAGCATCACCTGCTGCTAGAGCCGGAGTTGATAGAGTGGCTAACATCGATAGCGCAATAGCGAACTTTTTCATGGCGTTCCAACTTTTAGTTAAATTTTTTGTCCTGAGCTTACGAGAGTGACCTGCAAGCGTGATAAAATATGATTTATGTGATCGGGGTAATATTTTACACGAAATTGTGCAAATGTAAGCAAGTCTTCGATATTTAAACTGAAGAAATAACAAATTTTGGGGTGGGTAGTGACTGATTCTCGTATCGATTTTCGACAGGCCAAGTTTTTGATCAGTGCGCCGGATATTGCGCATCTGGATGAGCACTTGCCCGGTGATGTAGGCGTCGAAATCGCCTTTGCCGGCCGCTCTAATGCCGGAAAGTCGAGCGCATTAAACCAATTAACCGAGCAGAAGAACCTGGCAAGAACCAGTAAGACACCTGGGCGTACCCAGTTGATCAACGTCTTCGCGCTCGATGAGCACAGACGCCTGGTGGATTTGCCTGGCTATGGTTTCGCTCAGGTACCGCTGGCCATGAAGAAAAAATGGCAGCAGGCGCTGGGGCAATATCTGCAGGAACGCGCCTGTTTGAGTGGCCTGGTCGTGCTGATGGACATTCGTCATCCCCTCAAGGATCTCGACATGCAGATGATCGAGTGGGCGGTGGATTGCGATATTCCCGTGCTTGCCTTGCTGACCAAGTGTGACAAGTTGGCGCAGAGTGCTCGAATGAAGACGGTTAACGATGTGCGTAAGGCCTTGGCGGATTTTGGCGACGGCGTGAAGGTGGAGCCATTTTCTTCCTTGAAGGGAACCGGCAAGCCTAAGGTGCTGGGGATTCTTAACGAATGGTGTCATCCAGATTGGCTGGTGGAAGCCTTAGCCGACGCCGAACAAGAGTAACAACTTTCACTTGTGATTAGAGAGCGCCTCCAGATTGGGGGCGTTTTTTTATGCCTGGTTTTTAGTTGCAAAGGCTCTAAGCTGCAACGGCTATTAGCGGGTAACTCTTTGAGTGGATTAGTAATGGTGGGTAAAAAAAATGCCGACGGCTACACCATCGGCAAAAAATACATTAGCTCTTTTGGGGAGAAGCTAAATTTCAACAAGACTCAAGTTCTATCGGTCATCGACCAATAGTTCTCAGTGGTCATAGGATAGCCCGAATCCCATCCAAATTAAAGTATTTGCTCTAAAATAAATTTCAGACGAAAAAAAGCCCCAGCAAGTAACTTGCTGGGGCGCCAGAATTTGGCTTTTCACTTAACGTGAAATAAAAAAAGGTCTGAAAGATAGAACATCTTAACCTCTGTACCCTACGCAGAGAATAATACTTCATTGGTCGTAATATGGGAAACTGTTTTTTGTAAAAAACGACAATAATGTGAGCAATGTCTAAAAAAGTGCTCAATAAAAGCACAGGTTTTTGATCTAAAATTTACCAAAATTGCCTTTAAAAGAGCTGTTTAGCTAAAAACTGCCCTTAAGTGAAAAAATATTACTATTTTTGGTGGTTTTTACGGCTTCGCGGGTCGAGAGGGCGAGATGCCAAGGTGAATGGCTCTCACAGCATAAAAAAATGCCCCGGTCTGCCGGGGCATAGTCGAGGCATTTTTGTGGCTCAATTCAGATTTAATTGAGCATTGAGCCGAGTATCCGTTGAGCCATATTCGCAAACCTAAGGCTAGTGCGCCTGTTCCCAGTTATCGCCAATGCCAGCTTCGGCCAGCAACTCGACATCTAATGAGGCTGCCTGTGCCATCAGTTCACACACCTTGAGTTTGAGCGAGTCGGCCTTGTCGGCGTCGACCTCAAACACCAGTTCATCGTGTACCTGCATGATCATGGTGATCTCTCCCTGGGTCTCTGTCTCGATCCACTGGGCGATATTGATCATGGCCTTCTTGATGATATCGGCGGCCGTGCCCTGCATCGGCGCGTTGATCGCGGCGCGCTCCGCTGCCTGACGGCGCATGGCGTTTCTATCCTTGATGGCCGGCAGATAGAGCCTGCGACCATAGAGGGTCGATACGTATCCCTGTTCGGCGGCGGCAGCGCGGGTATCTTCCATATACTTGAGCACGCCTGGATAGCGTTTGAAGTAGATGTCGATATATTGCTGGGCCTCGTGACGTGGAATATCCAGCTGGCGGGCCAGGCCAAAGGCCGACATGCCATAGATGAGACCGAAGTTCACCGCCTTGGCGCGGCGACGCTGTTCGCTGGTGACTTCACTGAAGTCGACGTCGAACACCTCGGCGGCGGTAGCTCTGTGAATATCCTTGCCCTCTGCGAAGGCGCTCAGCAGCCCCTTATCCTGGGAGAGGTGAGCCATGATCCTCAGCTCGATCTGCGAATAGTCGGCTGCGAGGATCTTGCGTCCCTCTGGCGCCACGAAGGCGTGACGAATACGGCGGCCCTCCTCGGTGCGGATGGGGATGTTCTGCAGGTTAGGCTCGCTGGATGACAGGCGACCCGTGGCGGCGATGGCCTGGTGGTAGCTGGTATGTACCCGGCCAGTCTTGCCATCGACCATCAGCGGCAACTTGTCTGTGTAGGTGCTCTTAAGCTTAGATAAGCTCCTGTGCTCCAGGATGATCTTGGGCAGCGGATAGTCCAGGGCCAGCTCGACCAGCACCTCTTCGGCGGTGGACGGTGCGCCCTTAGGGGTCTTCTTCAATACTGGGTAACCCAGCTTCTCGAAGAAGAGGGCCTGCAGCTGTTTGGTCGAACCAAGGTTAAATGGCTCGCCGGCGATCTCATAGGCCTTCTGTTCCAGCTCGTCTATCTTGCGCGCCAATTCGTCGCTCTGCTGACCCAGCAGCATGCTGTCGATCAACACGCCCTGACGTTCAATCTGAGACAGTATGCTGACCAGAGGCAGTTCTATGTCGGTAAAGACGCTAGCAAGTTCGCTGGCCTTTTGCAGTCTCGGCCAGAGATGCTGATGCAGCCTGAGTGTGATGTCGGCGTCTTCGGCGGCGTAAGGGGCCGCAGTTTCCAGCGGGATCTGGTTGAAGGTCAGCTGCTTAACGCCCTTGCCGGCGATCTCTTCGAAGCTGATATTCTTATGACCCAGGTATTTCAGCGCCAGGTCATCCATGTTGTGCTTGGAGGCGACCGAGTTAAATACATATGACTCGAGCATGGTATCGAAGGCCACGCCCTTGAGGGCGATGCCGACATTGGCCAGTATGCTCATGTCATACTTGAGGTTCTGTCCCACCTTGAGAAGGCTAGGATCTTCCAGCAGTGGCTTGAGCTTGGCCAGTACCTGCTCGCTGTCGAGCTGCTCTGGGGCATCGGCATAATCGTGTGCCAGCGGCAGATAGGCGGCCTTGCCTGGTTCGATGGCAAACGAGAGCCCTACCATTTTGGCCTCCATGTAGTTGAGGCTGGTGGTTTCGGTATCCAGGGCAAATAGTGGTGCGGCGGCCAGGGCCTTGAGCCACTCATCTAAGGCTTCCCAGGTCAGAATGGTGTCGTACTGGGTATCGATAGCCTGAGGCGCCGGCACTTCGTCGGCCTCTTCTTGGCTGCTGGCACTCGACTTGTTGTCTAACACCTCGGCCAGCCAGCGTTTGAATTCCATCTCGCCGTAGCATTTGATCAGTTCGTCGCGATCCGCGCCTTGAATGTTGAGTTGGTGCCAGTCTTGTTCTAGTTCGACATCGCACTTGATGGTCGCCAGCTCATAGGAGAGTTTCAGCATGTCGCCATGTTCGGCGATCTTGGCGGGCATGGTCTTAGCACCCCTAAAGCCGAGCTCCGGCATCTTCTCTGGGTTGGCGAGGATGGCTTCGACGCCGCCTACACCCTGTAGCATAGCCAGCGCCGTCTTCTCACCGACACCGGGCAGGCCGGGGATGTTATCTGCCTTATCGCCTTGCAGTGCCAGTAGGTCGATGATCAGCTCAGGGCCGACACCAAACTTCTCGCTCACCTCATCGGGGCCTAGGATGGTGTTGGTCATAGTGTTGATCAGGGTGATCTTATCATCCACCAACTGCGCCATATCTTTATCGCCTGTGCTGATCAGCACGGCGCGGCCTTCCTGGCTCGCCTGTCTGGCGATGGTGCCTATGACATCATCGGCCTCGACGCCGGGAATACAGACTAGGGGAAGCCCCAGGGCGCGAATGATGCGATGCAGCGGCTCGATCTGCGTCCTGAGATCGTCCGGCATGGGGGGTCTGTGGGCCTTATATTCGGCATACATCTCATTGCGGAAGGTTTTTCCCTTGGCATCGAACACCACCGCCATCTGGGTAGGCTTATATTGGTTGAGCAGGCTGCGTAGCATGTTGATCACGCCATACACAGCCCCCGTGGCCTCACCCTTGGAGTTGGTCAGGTGAGGCGGCGCATAGTAGGCGCGGTAAAGATAGGAAGAACCATCCACAAGAATGAGTGGGTTTTCAGCGATATTAGGCATAATTTTATCTATTTTTTCGGTATGCGATGATGGCGCTAGCATGCCATATTAGGGCGATTTCGGCCACGGCAAATTACTCAGCAGCCTGTGGATAAGTCTGTGAGCTAAAAAAGTTTCAGCGAGTAGGGATCACGACGACGAACATAAGCGGGTGATGCAACTTGTTGATTTGTTTTTGTATTATATTTTTATGTGAACTAGGTATTACTTCCGAGTAAAAATTCCTAATTTGTGGATTTTTTATTTTGTCATCCATATTTATGCTCTGACTTGGCGAAATTGCTCGGCCTTGTTAGAGTCGATGAACTAACTTAGCATGAAAAATAATCAGATCAACCCTTTTGTTATCTGGTTGTTAAAACTATTCGGTCTATTAAAGGAGTTTTTAATGAAAAAATTTGCTGTTTTATTAAGCGGCGCGGGAGTGTTCGACGGCAGCGAACTTCATGAGGCGGTATTGACTCTGCTGTCGCTGACCCAGGCCGGAGTAAGTTATCAATGTTTTGCACCCAACATAGAGCAGATGCACGTGGTGAATCACCTCACAGGTGAGGTGGCCGTGGGTGAGCATCGCAACGTGCTGGTGGAGTCGGCGCGTATTGCCCGTGGCGACATCAAGGCAACGGACGAGTTAGATATCCAGGCCTTCGATGGTCTGGTGATCCCAGGTGGCTTTGGCGCCGCGAAGAATCTGTGTAATTTTGCCGTGGTGGGCAGCGAGTGTGAGGTGGCACCTAGCGTGAAGGCCTTCATCAGCGAGTTTGTCGAGGCGAATAAGCCGGTGGGCTTTATCTGTATCTCGCCCGTGATGATCCCTAAGCTCTATGGCGAGAAGGCCAAGGGCACCATAGGCCATGACAGCGACACGGCCCATGCCTTTAACCTGATGGGCGGAGAACATGTGGAGGCCAATGTCGAGCAGATCGTCGTCGATGAGGCGCGTAAACTGGTGAGTACGCCGGCTTATATGTTGGCCGAGAATATTGCCCAGGCCCATATCGGCATAGATAAGCTGGTGAAGAAGGTGATTGAGCTGGCGTGAACTCGTACCAAACCGCAATAAATAATTGATCACTCATTGTGATTGGTATTAGCTAATAGAATAAGGGCCCATTTAATGGGCCCTTATTGATCTCGTGACCTCTCTGAAGGCCCATGTTTATCTAGAGGTTAATTAAACCCGTCGACGACTGTCGATAAAGCCTTGGGCCAGGCCCACCATTAAGCCGCCGACATGGGCGCCGTTGGCAATGGATAGGCCGAACATATCGGTAAAGCCAAACACCAGCCAGACCAACATGAAGCCTATGTAGGCAGGTGGCAGGCCTATCCCCTTCTCGGGACGTCTGACTCCCATGATCCAGGTGTAACCCACAACCGCATAGACCACACCCGACAGGCCGCCGAAGTTGGGACCACCTATGGCATATTGCAGCAGGTTCGGCAGGGTGCCGGCGATCAGCAGTAAGGTTAAAAGTGGAGTCACCCCTAGCTTGTTCTCTATCTTGCCCCCCAGATACCACCACCAGAGCAGGTTGAAGATGATATGCATGGCGGAGAAGTGCATCAGGCTCGGGGTAAATACGCGCCAGATCTGACTGGTGTCGCTCCCGGGTACGGCAGCGAAGAAGGAGAGTGCCTCGAAGATAGGATTGGCGAAGCCGAAAATGAAGCCGAGATAGATTAGCGTGCAGCTGAGCATGACGATAAGGGTCAGGGGGCCGGCCCCGGACAGGAACTGAGTCATCAGCTGCAGTCCAGGCGCGCCATAGTCTAACTTGGTGCCTGTACTGCCGTTTTCCCAGGAAGCCTGAAGGTACTTGTCGTCATAGGGGTTGCGCACGAAGTGCTCATATTCGCGGCGCGCCTTGGCGTAGTCTTGCTCTCGGGCGACATAGAGGATCACCCCGTGTTCGGCATGTTGCAGCTGGCAATCTATGCCCTGGCCCTTGAGGTAATCGATCAGCGCCTGGGCGGCGCGCTCATTGGGGAGACGACCAAGTTCCAACATAGGCGTACCTCTGGAAATTAATGGGCTTCGCGCCAAGCCTGGAAGCCACCATCCAGGCTATAGACATCATCGAAACCCTGTTCATGCAGATATTGCGCGGCATTTTGGCTGCTGATGCCGTGATAGCAGACCACGACTAAGGGGCTGTCCATGTCGGCCTCGGCAATATAACGCGCCAGGTTTTCGTTGTTGAGGTTGGTCGAGCCGGGGATCTGTCCCGCCTCGAAGCTGGCGCCGTCGCGGATATCGACTACCTGTACCTCGGTATTGTCTTCCAGCATATGGATGAGTTGATTGACACTCAGGTGTTGAAAAGCAGACATAGTCAACCTGTAATGAAAAAGAGGGATAAGTAAAGTGTGCAACATGGGGCCGTGAGAGTACAGCCCCGGTTGCGAGTGGTGCGGGGGATTAATCCCAGCTGAGGATCACCTTGCCCGATTGGCCCGAGCGCATGGCGTCGAAACCGGCTTGGAAATCATCGACATTGTAGTGATGTGTGATGATTGGCGAGATATCCAGACCCGATTGGATCAGGCTGGCCATCTTGTACCAGGTTTCAAACATCTCACGGCCGTAGATCCCTTTGATGATGAGTCCCTTGAAGATCACCTTGCTCCAGTCGATGGCCATGTCGCCGCCAGGAATACCCAGCATGGCGATCTTACCGCCGTGGTTCATGGTATCCAGCATGGAGTGGAAGGCTGCTGGCACGCCCGACATCTCAAGGCCCACATCGAAGCCTTCAGTCATGCCGAGATCTTGCATCACATCTTCCAGCTTCTCCTTGGCCACGTTAACGGCGCGGGTGGCGCCCATCTTCTTGGCCAGCTCGAGGCGGTATTCGTTCACGTCTGTGATCACCACGTGGCGTGCGCCGACATGGCGACAAACTGCGGCGGCCATGATGCCGATAGGGCCTGCACCTGTGATCAGCACATCTTCGCCGACCAAGTCGAACGACAGTGCCGTGTGCACCGCGTTACCGAAAGGATCGAAAATAGAAGCCAGATCGTCAGAGATATCGTCAGGGATCTTGAAGGCGTTGAAGGCAGGGATCACCAGGTATTCGGCAAAGGCACCTTCGCGGTTAACACCCACACCAGAGGTATTGCGGCACAGGTGAGTGCGGCCCGCGCGGCAATTGCGGCAGTGGCCACAGGTGATATGACCTTCGCCAGAGACGCGATCGCCAATCTGGAAGCCACGGACTTCCTGACCAATCTCGACCACTTCGCCCACATATTCGTGGCCGACTACCATAGGCACTGGAATGGTGTTTTGTGACCACTCATCCCAGTTGTAGATATGCACGTCGGTACCGCAGATGGCGGTCTTACGTATTTTGATCAGCAGATCGTTGTGGCCAACTTCAGGTTTTGGCGCATCAACCATCCAGATGCCTTCTTCAGGCTTGAGTTTGCTTAAGGCTTTCATCGATAGACTCCTAGATAATTCCCATCTCTTTGGCGATGCGGGTGAAGGCATCGATGGCGCGATCTAGCTGCTCGCGGGTATGAGCGGCCGACATCTGCGTACGAATACGGGCCTGGCCCTTAGGTACCACAGGGAAGGAGAAGCCGATCACATAGATGTTCTCTTCCAACAGACGGTTAGCAAAGTCGCTGGCCAGCTTGGCATCGCCAATCATCACAGGGATGATGGCGTGGTCGGCGCCGCCCAGGGTAAAGCCTGCCGCAGTCATCTTCTCGCGGAAGTAACGGCTGTTTTCCCATACGGCTTCGCGCAGTGCCTGGCCTGACTTTAGCATCTCCAGCACGTGAATCGAGGCGGTGACGATAGAAGGGGCCAGCGAGTTAGAGAAGAGGTAAGGACGCGAGCGTTGACGTAGCCAGTCGACGACCTCTTTCTTCGCCGAGGTGAATCCACCCGATGCGCCGCCCAGGGCCTTGCCCAGGGTGCCCGTGATGATGTCGACTCTGTCCATCACGTCGCAATACTCGTGGGTACCGCGGCCGTTTTGACCGATAAAGCCCACGGCGTGAGAGTCATCCACCATGACCAGGGCGCCATATTTATCGGCTAGATCGCAGACGCCTTTGAGGTTGGCGATCACGCCATCCATTGAGAACACACCGTCGGTGGCGATCAAGATATGACGGGCACCGGCTGCCTTTGCCGCCTGCAGTTGGGTCTCCAGATCGGCCATGTCGTTGTTGGCATAGCGGAAACGCTTGGCCTTACACAGACGTACACCGTCGATGATAGAGGCATGGTTCAGGGCATCTGAGACGATGGCGTCTTCGGCGTCCAGCAGGGTCTCGAACAGACCGGCGTTCGCATCGAAGCAAGAAGAGTAAAGAATAGTGTCTTCCATGCCGAGGAATTCGCTCAGGCTGGCTTCGAGTTGTTTATGAATATCTTGGGTACCACAGATGAAGCGCACAGACGCCATGCCGAAGCCGTGATCGCTCAGGCCCTGCTGCGCCGCGGTGATCAGCTCGGGATGATTTGCCAGGCCAAGGTAGTTGTTGGCGCAGAAGTTCATCACTTCGTGGCCGTTGACTTCGATTTCAGTCTTCTGAGGAGAGGCAATAACGCGCTCGCTCTTGTATAAGCCTTCCGCTTTAACTTCAGCCAGCTGCTGATTGATTTGATCGTAGAATGAGGTCGTTGCCACCTGTAGTCTCCTTCTTTCTGTCTCGTTTTATTTTTGTATGCTTTGCCCGAGCCTGCTCACTTGGCAGATAAACTCGAGGAAAGGCGATAAGTTAGGAACCATCTTTAACGCATAAGTCAGGCTTGTCATAGCCAGGTATCGCCCCGTCGATGAATGATTAAGTCTAGTTCAGTTTCGACCATCTATTGTTGCCGACACGCCTGCCGGAAAAGGGGACGCCTGGGATATGGATCGCGCTAGGCTGGCCGAATTCTAACCTTAAACCCGGCCGGCGCCACATTTTTTTTTGCGCTATTAACTAAGTTAGTGCAAGTGCAACTTTCGCATAACAAAAAATAATGCGAAATATCACAACTGTCCTATCACGACAGGCTTAGCGAGAGGCCAGATGATGAGGTGAGTGGCAGATCCGTTGTTTAGTCTTCTTCCTGTTCCGCCTTAGCCAGGGCCTGGTAGTGCTGCTCCAGCCTGATGAAGGTGGGTCTGGCGGACTCACTGGCGTAGGCCTTGAAGATCATCAACACTCGCAGTAGCCCCTCGTAGAGGGAGGTCTTAGTGATCTGGGTGGCCTCAGAGTGGGTGAGCTGATTGCTGATCCAGAAGCAGGCCACCATGCGTATGGTGTCGGCCAGTGGCGTGATCTCGGCGTCGTCGATCACCAATACGCCATCCTGTTTTAGCTGGGTAAGGATACTGGTGGCTCGCTTGAGTACCTGCTCATGGGTGACCGTATACTGCTTATTGAGCACCTCGTCGCGGCTGAGGATGATCACCAGGTTGGCGTACATGAAGCGGAACTGCCACAGGGTGTAGAAGAGGGCGTCGAAGTAGCCGATCAGGAGGTCGACATCGACCTTCTTGCCTTCATAGGGCTGAAAGCCTGTCTCCAAGTGCTGTTCATAGAGGCTGAAGATGGAGCGGATGATGTCTTCTTTATTACGAAAATGGTAGTAGAGGTTACCCGGGCTGATCCCCAGATGCGCGGCAATATGGTTGGTGGTGATGGCGCGCTCACCATGCTCGTTAAACAGGGCAAGGGCGGCGTGGACGATTTTATCGCGGGTCTTCATCTTGATCCTAAGTCAGGTCGGTTTATTACCCGTGGGCCGGCCTTGCCTGGCGCGCGAGTCATAGGGCTATATTCGAGTAAAGGCTCCAGTTGAAGTTATCAGCCAGCGGGTAAAAGTCAATCTATGGCTACTCAGACCAGTTAAGATTAACCCCCTGTTTTTCTGCCTATTTATAAATCAAGGTGAGGTTTCTTGGGCCTGCGTCTGTTTGCCGCCCGCCGGCCAGCGGCATATGTTACTATTAAGGCCTATGAGTAAATTGACCCTGTGTAAGTGCCATCCCCTATGAATCGTACCCTCTATTCTGCCTTGCTGTATCTGCTAAGCCCTCTGCTGATTCTCTATCTGGCGATTAGGGCGATCAAGAGCCCGGATTATCGTGGCCGCTGGGGTGAACGCTTCGGTCTGTCGACGCTGTCGCGGGCGGATTTGTTGATCCATTCTGTCTCCATGGGGGAGACTCTGGCGGCGATTCCGCTGATTAAACAGATACAGGCGGCCTACCCTGAGCTCAGTATTACCATAACCACCACGAGTCCGACAGGTTCGGCCGAGGTGATAAAGGCTTTTGCGGGCAGCGTGCAGCACTGCTATCTGCCCTTCGACCTTCCTCTGTGTGTGGCGCGTTTCCTGAGCCAGCTGCAGCCAAAGCAGATCATCATCATGGAGACTGAGCTGTGGCCGAACCTCATTCATCAGGCCAAACGCCGGGGTATTAGGCTGATGCTGGCCAACGCCCGCCTGTCGGAGAAGTCCGCCAACCAGTATCGCGGGCGACCCAAGCTGTCGCTGCCCATGTTGCGCTCACTGGATCTGATCGCCGCCCAGTCGCCTCAGGCGGCGCAGCGTTTCATCGACCTGGGCGTCGAGGCCGAGCCGGTAAAGGTCACGGGAAGCCTCAAGTTCGACCTCACTATAGCGCCAGACTTGCTAGAGAAGGCAAAAGAGCTGCGTAAGACTTGGCAGCGGATGGAGACTCCGGTCTGGGTGGCGGGCAGCGTGCATCCGGGGGAGTTTGATATCATGCTCGCCGCGCACAAGAGCCTGTTGATACGCTTCCCCCATGCCCTGCTGGTGTTGGTGCCCAGGCATCCAGAGCAGTTTGACGCGGCGGCCAGCCGGGTGAAGGCCGCAGGGCTAGTGCTGGCGCGCCGCAGTAAACAAGATGCGGTGGATGACCAGACTCAGGTGCTGCTGGGCGACACCATGGGTGAGCTGCTCAGCTTCTATGGCGCGGCGGATCAGGCTTTTGTCGGCGGTACCCTGATCGAGAATGGTGGCCATAATCCACTGGAGCCGGCGGCTATCGGCCTGCCCGTCTATGTGGGGCCACATCACTGGGATTTTGCCGAGATCACTGGCCTGCTCAAGGAGGCGGGATCTTTAGCCTTAGTGCAAGATGCCGATGAGTTGGCGCAGCAGCTGGTGCATAAGTTTGACGATAAGGCGGCCTATCTGGTCGCCAGAGAGGCCGGGCTCGAGGTGGTTGAGGCCAATAAGGGGGCACTTGCGGCCCAGTTTGCCTTGGCTAACGAGTTGATTAAGGCTTAGTACCTAGTCTATGAGCTGTGGGCCTAGCTAGGCCTGGGCGTAGCCCGCTAATAGAAGCTGCCAGTTTTCCTGGCTAAAGTGCAGTTCGGGCGCCTTGCCCTTCTCCTTGTTGAAGGAGCGGAGCAGGCGATCCAGATTGGACTGTTGCCACTTGCTGTCAGGCTGCTTCAACTCGCCGCGGTCGAAATCGATCAGGGTAAAGTTCTCTCCGGCCAGCAGTATGTTCTTGGCATTGAGATCGGCGTGGTAGACGCCGCGGCGATGGAACTTGGCGATACAGGCACCGAGCGCCTGCCATTTTTCATCCGACATAGGTCCCTGGCTTAGCTCGGCCACCAGATCGCGAGCCCCCGGGATCCGCTTGATGATGATATCGCCGCGATAATAGGGGCCGCTGCGCTGGATCTGCGCCGCCACAGGTTCCGGCACCGCAAATCCTTCCTTAAACAGCTGCTCCAATAAATTGAATTCGGCGATCGCCCGGCAACGCTTAAGCCCGGTATAGAGATAGGCATCGCGGCTGAACTTCTCCATCATGCCGCCACGATAATAGTGTCTGAGTACCCACTCCTCCTCGGGCGCCTGACTCAGAGGAGCTGGATTGACAAACCAGGTGGTGTAGCGGCCCTTTGAAGAGCCTGTGATGGCCCCTAGGTCTTGCCAGTAATCGAAGGTAAACCAATCTGGGGTGATCGCCTTGAGCGAAGCTTGGCTAAAGACGATGCAACCTGCATCGGTAGGTTTTATTTGCATAGATTCACTGGCTCAACAGGCTTAAATGGTCGCTATGGGGAATTGTACCCGATATTGACGCCCTGTCAGCCCTCTTTCGCCAGTTGTTGCAGTACCTGGATGAGATTATCCTGCCAGCGTTTTGCGGGCAAAATAGCCTGGGAGCTACTGGTATCCAGGGCGCTGTAGTGCGGGCGAGGCGCTGGGGCGCCATATTCCTGGGTGCTAATGGGGCTGATGTTTGCTGGCTTATCGAGAAGCCCCAATGCATAGGCGCTATCCGATATCTGACGTGCAAACTCATACCAGCTGGTGACGCCGAGGTCGCTCCAGTGGTAGATGGGTTCTGGCTTTGTCACTTGAATGAGTTGCCAGATAAATTGTCCAAGGGTGATGGCCGAAGTTGGCGTGCCCCATTGATCGTCGACTATCTTAAGCGGTTTACCCTGGCGCATCAGAGTCAGCATGGTCTTGACAAAGTTATGGCCAAAGGGGGAGTAGAGCCAAGAAGTGCGCACTATGAAGGCATGGCCCAGGCCATATTCCAGCGCTGCCTGCTCGCCGTGCCACTTAGATTCGCCGTAGCGACTCAGCGGGTTAGGCGTATCCGTTGGGCGATAGGGCTGGCAATGTTGTTTATCGAGCTCCCCCTTAAAAGCCTCATCAAATACCCCATCGAAGACCCCATCAAAGACCCCATCATAGACATAGTCGCTGGAAAGGTGGATAAGCCGGATGCTACGTTTACCGCAGTGCTCGGCTAATGCCTTTACCGCCAGGTGATTGAGGGCAAAGGCGGCCTGGCTGTCTGTCTCGGCGGCGTCGACTTGGGTATAGCCACTGGCGTTGATAACCAGTCCATAGCCTTGCTGCTCTAATAACCTCTTAATCGCCTGGCTGTCGCGGACATCCAGCGCCTCTCGGCCCAGATAGTCCACCTGGTAGCAATCTGGCTGAGTCGCGTTGAGCGCCTGGGAAACCTGCCCATGACGACCGATCACCAATATCGGTTTCATCGTGCTGGACCCATAATGGACTTGCTCATCATGACTGGCCCGCCACCTGATGGCACCAATCCAGGTGCGTCAGATACCAGTCCACCGTCTTCTCCAGGCCGCTGGCGAAGCTTTCGCTGGGCTGCCAGCCTAAGGTGCGGCTCAGCTTGCTGGCGTCAATGGCGTAGCGGGTGTCGTGCCCGGGCCTGTCTTTGACGAAGCCGATGAGTTGCCTGAAGTCGCTGATGCCGCAGGGCTTCTCGGTGACTTTTTGATTTAACAGATCGCAGATGAGGCTGACGACTTCGAGATTCGTCATCTCATTCATGCCGCCTATGTTGTAGCTTTCGCCTAGCTCGCCCCGAGCTGCCACCTGGCACAGGGCATGGGCGTGGTCGTCCACATAGAGCCAGTCGCGGATCTGCTTGCCGTCGCCATAGACGGGAATCAATTTTCCCTGCAGGGCGTTGAGCAGGGTCACGGGGATCAGCTTCTCCGGATACTGATAGGGGCCATAGTTGTTGGAGCAGTTCGACAGCACTACCGGCAGGCCGTAGGTGCGATGCCAGGCCCTCACCAGATGATCCGCCGCGGCCTTACTGGCGGAATAAGGTGAGCTGGGAGCGTAGGGAGATTGCTCGCTAAAGTATCCCGCCTCGTCTGAGCCTAAGTCGCCAAATACTTCATCGGTCGAGACATGGTGCAGGCGAAAGCGTGCCGCAATCTCGATCGGCAGCTTGCGATAATAGTCTAGGCATTGCTGCAGCAGCTCGAAGGTGCCGACAATATTGGTGCCGATGAAGGCTCTGGGCCCCTCGATAGAGCGGTCCACATGGGTCTCCGCTGCCAGATGGATCACCAGATCTATCTGGTATTGCCTGAGGGCTCCGCCCAGGGTATCGCCATCATTGATATCGGCCTGAATGAAATGGTAGTTGGGAGCTTGTGCAATGGATTCTAGCGACGCCAGATTGCCGGCATAGGTAAGCTTGTCATAGTTCACGACGCGGCAACCGCCTAGCGCGATGAGGTGGCGAATCAAGGCCGAGCCGATAAAGCCAGCGCCGCCAGTGATCAAGATATTGCGCCCGGCTAACGGGTGATGCTGTTCACTATTCATAGTAATCGGCCTCGGCAAAGGTGCCCGCGGCCTTGTCCTTGGGCGACAGGAGTGGCGATTGTGTGCTGAGTAGCGGCCAATCGATGGCTAAGGTGTCGTCGTCCCAGCGGATGCTGTGTTCATCATTCGGCGCATAATAGTCGGTGCACTTATAGAAGCAGTGGGCCTCGGGCGAGACGACATAGAAGCCGTGGGCGAACCCGGGTGGCACCCAGAGCTGATGTTTGTTGTCTGCCGACAGGTGGTGCCCAGTCCATTGACCGAAACTCGGGCTGGTGCGGCGTAGATCGACACACACATCGAAGATTTCGCCGCTAACCACGCGGATCAGCTTGCCCTGAGGCTGTCTGAGCTGATAGTGCAGCCCTCGCAGCGTGCCCTGCAGCGAATGGCTTTGATTTTCCTGCACAAAGTCGAGATCCATCAGGTGTTCCTTAAACCACTGCTGACGAAATGTCTCGAAAAAACAGCCGCGCTCATCGCCGAACACCTGAGGCTCGAGCAGCTTAACGTCTGGAATGGAAGTATTCAGGATCTTCATCGTATCATCCGGCCGGTAAACAGGGAATTTCGTTCATTTTCGTTCCTATGACGGCCTAATCATGGAACCTAGTGACATTCTACATTAAACTCGTTGCGGATCCTTACTCCCTAATTATTTCTCAGCGGCCCCTATATGAGCTTGAATTTGCAGACTGCCCACTCTTTGTGTCTCTTACGTTTATCTGCCATCGGTGACGTGTGTCATGCGGTGGCCATGGTGCAGGCGATTCAGCGCCAGTATCCAGATCTTAAGATCACTTGGGTGATTGGCAAGGTTGAGTATCAGCTGCTCAAGCATCTGCCCGGCGTCGAGTTTGTGATCTTCGATAAATCTCAGGGCTGGCGCAGTTACTTCAATCTGCGCCGAGCCCTCAAGGGACGTCGCTTCGATCTGCTGCTGCATATGCAGGTGGCACTGAGGGCGACCATTGCATCCTTGGCTATCTCGGCTAAGGTGCGTCTGGGCTTCGATCGCGCCCGCGCCAAGGAAGGACAGTGGCTGGTGACCAATCGCCGGGTGGAGCCCTTGGCGACGCCGCATGTGCTCGAGGGTTTCATGGGCTTTGCCAAGGCCGTGGGTGTCACGGATCTTAAGCCTAAGTGGGAGATTCCCGTGCCCGTCGCCGATACCGAGTTTGCCCGCCAGCTGATCCCAGATGGGGATAAGATCTTAGTGATCTGCGCCGCCGCCAGTAAGGCCGAGCGCAACTGGCTGCCCGAGCGTTATGCCCAGGTGGCGGACCATGCGCTTGAGAAGGGTTATCGCGTGCTGCTCTGCGGCGGCCCGGTTCCTATTGAGCGTGAGCTGGCCGAGGCGATCCTTTCACATGGCGATCCCCGCATCGAGAACCAGGTGGGCAAGACCTCGCTGACCCAGCTTCTGGCGCTTCTGAAACAGGCGAGTATCGTCCTGGCACCAGATACCGGCCCGGCCCATATGGCGGTGACTCAGGGCACGCCAGTGATCGGCCTCTACGCCCACTCTAATCCTGGACGCACCGGGCCCTATACCTGTTTAGACAGCGTGGTCAGCGTCTATGACCAGGCGATCGCTCAGCAACACTCGGGCGATGTACCCTGGGGGACCCGTGCCAAGGGGGAGCACCTGATGGAGATGATTCAGGTGGCGCCCGTGCTGGCGGAGTTTGATCGCCTGACGCAAGCAAGCGCCGGTGACCAAGTTAGCGAGCCGCAACAACACGCCAGCCATTAGCCAGGGGTTGGCGATTAATGGTAGACTTCAGGTTTGATTGGCTCATCTGGCCCCCGTCGGCTGAGTCATGCAATGAGGGAAGATGGGGTTTTCCCATTCATTTTTAGGGATATCGTCGATGTCAGTGGCGCCAAAATTTCTGTTTGTACCTGTCTCCTGTGAAGAGGGGATAGGTGAATATATGCGTTCCACCATAGTGGCCGATGAGATCATGCAGCGTTGGCCGCAGGCGCAGGTTGAATTCGTGCTCAATAGCCGCGCGCCCTATGCCAAACATTGTCCCTATCCGACCCATCTGGTTAACGACACCCCCACCAAGCGAGTGAAAGAGGTGAATCAGCTGGTATCGCAGCTCAAGCCTGACTTAGTGATCTTCGATGCCGCCGGCCGCAAGGCGCAGCTTAAACATGCCAACCGTAGCGGCGCCAAGGTAGTCTTCATCAGCCAACACAAGCGTAAGCGTGCCCGCGGCATGAAACTCGAGCGTGCCCTGGTCACCGACAGCCATTGGGTGGTGCAACCCGAGTTTGTGATTGGCGATATCAGTCGTTTCGAGCGCTTTAAGTTAAACCTGATTAACCGCGCAGAGCCCATCTTTACCGGCTCTATCTTCGCGCGGCCAGATAGCGCCTTGCAGCACGCCTTGCAGCAAGAATATGGCCTAGAGCCAAAGGGTTACCTTCTCTATAGCGCCGGCTCTGGCGGACATTATGTCGGCTCGACCCTGGCGGCCGAGCGTTTCGCCCAGGTGGCACAGGCCTGTTATCGAGAGACGGGGATCCCCAGTGTCATGGTGTTTGGCCCCAACTATCCCAAGGCTCTGCGTCGGCTAGAGGGCGTCGTGGCCATAGAGCGACTCTCTAGCCTTGAGTTTATCAACCTGCTCGATGGCGCCGCGGGTGCCGTGCTGAGTGGCGGCGACACACTGCTACAGGCGATCGCCCTCAAGGTGCCGACGCTGGCGGTGGCCGTCTCTAAGGATCAGCCCAAGCGGATTGAGCGCTGTGTGAAGCGAGGCCTGGCGCTGAGCTGTGATCTCGAGCTAGATGCCATGTGTGCTCAGGTGCAGCGCCTGCTCGAGCCGCAAACTACTCAGGAGCTTGCGGCAAAAATGGACAGAGAGGCCGAGGCTAAGGGACTGGATATCTGCATGGCGGAGATTGAACGACTCTTGGGGCTCGTCGGTGAGCGGTAAACGCATCGGCTTGGCCATAGATAGCCTCGCCGGTGGCGGGGCAGAGAAGATTGTCCTGACCCTGGCGGCAGAGCTGAAACGCCTAGGGCATGAGCCGCACCTGCTGGTACTTTCCCCACATTATGACTATGCCGTGCCAGCGGATATTCCCCTGCATGTCTGTTTCGATGAGCGCGACCGTCATATCATCGCCTGGTGGCGATTAGGCCGCTCGGCGGCCAGGGTGAAACAGTGGATCGTCGGACTCGAGCAGACCCATGGCAAGTTCGATCTGATTTTGTCTAATCTGGACAAGAGTAACCTATTACTGACCCGCGCCAGCGTGTCGCCGCTCTATATCGTGGTGCATAACTCTATCGAAGAGGAGTTGAAGCGCGAGCGTAAGCTCGGACCTATCGCTTATCTCACCATGCTCAGAGCCAAGCGGGCACTGAACGGCCAGGCGTTGATCACAGTGTCCAAGGGGATAGCAGGTGAGATCAACCAAAGCGGTCGAATCGTGCCCGGTAGCATCCGGACCATCTACAATCCCTTCGATGTCGAGGCGATAAGGGCAAAGGCCGCTGAGGCGAACCCGGATATCCCCAAGGGGGAATTCCTTATCCATGTTGGCCGCGTCGCCCGCCAGAAACGTCATGACATACTGTTCAAGGCGCTTGCTAAGATGCATAAGCCCTTGCCACTGGTGCTGCTCTGTAACAACCCCAAGAAGGCGATGAAGCTGGCCAAGAAGCATGGCGTGGCCGATCGCATCATCTGCCCCGGGTTTCAGGCCAACCCCTTTCCTTGGATCAAGGCGGCGCGCCTCTTAGTGCTGAGTTCAGATTATGAAGGCCTGCCCACCGTGCTAATCGAGTCTTTGATCTGTGGTACGCCCGTTGTCAGCACCCTCTGCCCCCATGGGCCGGATGAGATCATGACAAAAGAGCTCGCCGAATATCTGGTGCCAAGGCGGGATAGTGAGGCCTTGAGTCGTAAGCTAGATAAGGCCTTGGTGCATTATCCAAGCCTTGCCGACAGTGAGATCCTCACTCAGGTGGCAATTGATAAGATAATCGCCGACTATCTGAGTCTCTGCCAGTCACCTTAAGAGCCGAGTTCACTTATGCCCTGGGCGCAGCGAATTGGCCTCTGGGTGAGCGTGTGCTGAAACAAAAGATTGTTGCTGGCCAGCTGCTGGCGACAGCTCTCCTTGTGATGCAGATGAAAGGCGACGGCATAAAACTTTACCCGCTTGCGCCATTTACCGTTGTGGTACATGCGCAGGGCAAACTCCTTATCTTCAGGGCCCCAGCCCTCGAATGCCTGATTAAAGCCGTTGATGGCCAGGGCATCTCGCCGCCAGAATCCCAGGTTACAGCCGTGTATTCCCTTTATCGAGTCCGGCGCGCCCCAGCCGCTTTTCTCGCACAGCCAACGGCTGCGAAGCGCTTGCTCTCTGCCCCTGGCGATGCCACGCGAGAAGAGACTCGGCCGTGCGTTGCCCGTCAATATTCGTTGGCTTAAGGTCGGTCCCAGCTTCACTCGCTTGCCCGTCACCAGGCAATCGGGCTCGGCGACGGCAAGGTGATCGGCGATAAAGTCTGGGTGCAGCACGAGATCGCCGTCGATCATTATGATGTAGTCGAAGCGTGCCAGCCCTATGGCGCGATTGCGACTGGCTGACAGACGAAAGCCCCTGTCTTCATGCCAGCTGTGGATCAGCGGGACGGGAAAGCTGGCCTTAAGTGTGTCGATAAGCTCGCGTGTTGCCGGGCCTGAGCCATCGTCGGCGATGATCACCTCGTCTGGAAGCTGGCTTTGCCTCTGGACGCTGGCGAGCACAGTATTTAGTGCTTGGGGCCAGTTATAGGTGGTGATGATGAGTGAGGTCTTCATGGCGCCTTAACGAGTGATAATCTTGGCCGGAATTTTACTCGTTAGAAGCGATAAATTTTATCTTTTCAATTGATTAGCTGGTTTTGTGTTAATGGGCTGGTGTCGCTGTAACTGCGGGGTAAATCTGCGGTTTCAAAGGTGAACGAAAGGCTGGTGGACTGTGGCATGAAAAGGGCTGCAACTGTTAGTGTATGCAGCCCTAAAACTTAAGTGATTGCTTATTTATATTAACCGTTATTTAAGCCGCTTTTATTTAAGCCATTTGCGTCCCAGAGTTGGCTTGCCGATAAAGTTAAGCAGTCCCTGGGGCACGCCACTCTTACGCTTTAGGTTGGCGGTATAGAGATTCCAGGCATCGAGCTTGAGCTGCTTGATCTCTGCCGGCGTCAGGGTATCGCCATACATCTGGCAGTAGTCGTCCACGTAGCGGATCTCGCGGCTCGGGCACTTGATACGGTAGCCGCGACCGGCGTAGTGAATAAAGTCGGCCTTGCGATAATCTTCGTTGCCCAGCAGATCCATGCGATTGAATGCCGCATCGACGCCTTGGTTCTTGATCTTGTTCTTCTGAATGACGTAATTCACATAGGTCTGATCGTAGAACTTAACCGTGTTACACACCTGCTGCATCCCTTCCAGGGTGGCGAGCTCAAACAGGGGGCACTCCTTAGAGATCAGGAACATGCCGAAGTTGTAGTAGCTGTAGTGGCCATCGGTTTGCGGCCAGCTTTCGACGGCGTCGAAGGCGGCATTGATCTCCCCGACTGGAATGGTGCGGTCTGTGTAAGGACCTTCGTCGAACATGTAGACAGTTTCAAGATCTTGATACTCTTCGAAAATATCTCGCGCCCATGGCGTCACCATGATGTCCGCATCCAGATAGAGCACCCTGTCGTATTGCTTCAATAGTTCGGCGGTATAGAGCTTTTCGGGCCAAGCCGGGCTGGCCGAGTATTTAGGGTTCTCGATATGGATCTTGTAGTGCAGGCGATCCGATACCACGAGATCGGCACCGACCTTTTCGGCGTAGCGCTCGAAGCTTTTTAGCGCCGCGCGGTACATGGGGTTGTCGCCAATGGCGAGGGTGAAGATGGCTTTTTTCATAATGGGGCCTTGGCTGTTATGAACTTAACTGTGAATGGGCGGCTGGCTTCTCGTCGTCAGATATCTGGGTATTAGGCATCTGGGGGCCAGACATCTGGGCAAGTGTGGCTAATACCTCGTCGACGCCGATATCGCAGACATAGCCCTTGCCCGTCGAGGCGTATAGCACCTTGGAGCTGGTGGTTTCAGGCGGCGCCCAGTAGGGCTTCTTCTGCCGCATCATGGCGATAAGCGGGCGCTGACTGGCGGTGGCGAAGTGCATGATGGCAGTTTCGACCGTGATCACCATATCGGCGGCGGCGATCATCGCTGGCAGCTCGAAGAAGTTGTCTTGCACGGTAAAGGCTGCGACCTGGCTGTTCGCCAGCTTAGGCTCATCGGCGATGGCCTGCTCGAGAGCGCTAAAGTTTTCTGGGGTGCTGTTGACGATGAAGCGACTGTCTGGTGCCTGCTCGGTGAGACGGGCGATCAATTCAAACAGCTGAGACTGATGCCAGTCGCGCTTCTTATTGGTCGACAGATGGTTGAGAAAATAGAGCCTGCCTTGAGACTGACCGTGAAAGGTCTTGCTTAGCCAGGCCTTTGCCGTCTCGGTAACCTCTGGCGTGATGGTCAGCGACGGCATGAAGGCCGATTTGTCCAGTGTCAGCCCGGCAACTCTGTGCAGCAGCTGATAGTAGCGATCGGTAATATGGTGCTGCTCGCCGAGGGCTGCCACATCTATCTTAAAGGTCTTGTCGCTGTGGCGGAAAAACCAGGGGTCGAGCAGGCCACCAAATTTGGATTTGGCCAGGCTGGTGACGATAAAGCCCTTGGGACTGATGCGTCTGGCCAGCGCCGAAAACTGCTCGCTCTTGCTGCCTGAGTGAGTGATCACCAGGTCGTAATCTAGGGCCTTGGCGGCCTCGACCTGTCTATCTTGCATCGCCTTGCTGTCGCTGCAACCATAGCTGCGGCTAAAGGCGGGCTCGGCGGCGATCCACTGCTGCATGATCTTGCTGCGAGAGAGGCGCCAACTGTCTTGGTTGTTGCGGTTATCGTCGAGCCAGATATCCACCTCGAGTGCTGGATGCTGCTGTTTGAGGGCGGCCAGAAAGGTCTTGATATAGAGAAAATCGCCCAGCGCCAAAGGGGAAACAAAGAGTAGGCGTCTTGCCTGTGCTAATCGTTCACTTGGAATAAGAGACATTGTGCCCTAGCCGATAAAATTAAAGTGGCTTAAGGATACATGGCTTTGGTGACAGAGAAAACCTTGGCCAATGGCTATTTGCCAGTGACCCGGGACTATGAGTTTGCTCATTTGTGACTCGGCGCCAATTGCGCCGGGCCTACTGGTCAGGCTTTCGCCTGGCGAGGTGACAAATTGGCTGTAGTATTAATGGAATGTGTTACAATCTGCGCCAGTATGCCCATTGATAGACTGAGGCTAGGTTGAGTGTTTGGCGGCGATCTGCTGTCCCTCGTGCCGGGTCAAAGGTTTCGATAACCAGCGAGAAGATTGATTGTGATCTGTTTTGATGTTCTGCATCCATACTATTTGCCGCAATATTTGCCCGTCATGCAGGAGTTGCAGGCTCGGGGACAAGTAGTGCGCTTCGTGATCTATCGCAGTCAGGATCAGCAGGCGGCACTCGATGCCCTGGTGGCGCAGAATAGCCTGGAGGCCCATTGGGTCGACTCTCAGGAGGAGGCGCTCGCCTACTACCTGAAGGAGAAGCCCAGCTGGGTGATCTTTGGCAACAGCTTCGATGCGGCTGCGAAACTAAAAGGGATCTGCAAGACCGCCCTGATGCAGCACGGTATCGGCCCTAAGGCCTGCTATTACACTGTGTCTGAATCGGATATGGATGTGCGTTTCGTCGAGGGGGAATACCGCCTCAAGCGCCTGCAGCAGCTTTATCCCCATAAGACCTTTATCGATACCGGTTATGCCAAGCTAGATCCTATCGTGCAGGGCAGTGAGGCAGGGCTTGATCTGGCGGCATTAGGCTTAGATCCTGCCAAGCCGACGCTGCTTTACGCGCCGACCTTCTATCCCAGCAGCATAGAGAAGATGGCCAAAGATTGGCCCAGCGCCTTTAGCGAATACAACATTTTACTTAAGCCGCACTATTTTTCGCTTAGCAAACCCAGCTATAAGAAACAGAAGCAACTGCTGGAACATTGGGGCACTTTTGATAACGTCTACCTGGCACCTGTTGAGCAGGCGAACCTCTTGCCTTTCATGGCCAGTGCCGATCTCTTGATCAGCGACGCCTCGTCGGCGCTGTTTGAGTTTGCGGCCTTGGATAAGCCCGTGGTCTGGTGTGATTTCTACCACCTGCGCTGGAGTTATCGTGGCATCTTAAGTTTCCGTTTCAAGAATCGCATGGATGAAGATCTCTACCGTTATGCCGGTGTGGCCGCTCACGCGGCGTCGTACAAGGAGCTCAAAGCCGTGGTGGATCAACAGATCGCCCAGCCCGAGTCATTTGCTGCCAAGCGGGCAGAGTACACTCTAGAGTTGGCCGGTCGGGTTGATGGCCACTCTAGTCAGCGCATCGTCGATTATCTTTTGTCCGAAGAGGCTTCATGAGAATTATTACTTTCGGGACCTTCGATATGTTTCATATCGGACACCTCAACATTATCGAGCGCGCCAGAGAGTTAGGGGAACACCTGACGGTGGGCGTTTCCTCGGATGCGCTGAATTTCTCCAAGAAACAGCGCTACCCCATCTGTAACGAACGCGACAGAATGCGCATCGTCAAGGCGCTCGCCTGTGTCGACGAGGTATTTTTGGAGGAATCGCTGGAGTTAAAGGCGGAATATATCGAGGCGCATCAGGCCGATATCCTGGTGATGGGCGATGACTGGCAAGGCAAGTTCGACCATCTCAAGCCTCTGTGCCAGGTGATCTATCTACCGCGAACACCGGCCATCTCGACGACCCAGCTGATCGAGGTCGTGCGGGAGATAAGATAAAAAAAGCCCCAGGTATCACCCGGGGCTTTCTTTTGCTGATCGATAACTTACAGACCGTTCACTACTGACCGATAAAGTGCTGCGCGGCCAGCCAGTCCAGATATTCGGGAACCCCCTCTTCGACCGTCTTAAAGGCCTGGGTATATCCTGCTGCTCTAAGCTGCGTGAGGTCGGCCTGGGTATAGCTCTGATAGGCGCCCTTGAGCTTATCCGGGAAGGGAATATATTCAATTTCTCCCTTACCATGATAGGCGATCACCGCATTGGCCACGTCGTTGAAGCTCTGTGCCTGACCCGTACCACAGTTGTATACTCCTGAGATCCCTGGGTTTTGCCAAAGCCAGAGGTTGACCTTGACCACATCTTCCACGTACACGAAGTCTCTTAGCTGCTTGCCATCTTCGAAGCCGTCGTGGCCCTGGAACAGGCGACAGATGCCGCTTGCCTTGATCTGGTTGTTGAAGTGGAAGGCCACGCTGGCCATGCCGCCCTTGTGTTGCTCCCTAGGGCCATAGACGTTGAAGTAACGTAGGCCCGCCACCTGAGTGGTGAAGTTGTGCTGTCTGACATATTGGTCGAACAGGAACTTGGAGTAGGCGTAGACGTTGAGAGGCTTCTCCAGTTCCCGCTGCTCGATAAACTTATCGCTGCCGCCATAGACAGAAGCCGATGAGGCGTAGATAAACTGGCTGCCGTTACGCTCGCAGAAGTGGAGCAGTGTCTTGGAATACTCGTAGTTGTTGGCCATCATGAACTTGCCGTCCCACTCTGTGGTCGACGAGCAGGCACCCTGATGGAAGATCACTTCGACCTTGCCATCGAACTGACCCTGGGCGATCTGCTCGATGAAGTCGGCTTTATCCAGATAGTCGGCAATTTCACAGTCGGCCAGGTTAAACATCTTGGTGCCGTCGGTCAGGTCGTCTACGGCGATAATGTCACTACGCCCTAAATTATTGAGCGCTTTAACTAAGTTGCTACCGATAAAGCCGGCAGCACCCGTTACTATGATCATAATACTTGTCCCGTTTGTGAGAAAAACAGAGTCACACCAGCTAGCTTAGCTGACAGCTGACTGACTCGCGTATTGGGTATCTAAAAAGGCCGCGATCTCCTTGGCAGCCAGATCGAAGTCGATGAGCGCCATGTTCCTGCCTGTCTTCTTGCCGACGGGCGGAGTGAAGGCCAGACGCCTCTCGCTCTGGGTCAGGGTCTGCCAACGCACCTTAGGCGCAGAGCGTCTGCCCGCGTAGAAACCGACTGTCGGCACATTGTGTAAGCCGGCGATATGCAGAGGACCGGTAGAGCCCGCCATAAACATGTCGGCGGCGACCAGAGACTTGGCAAAGTCGGCCAGGCTGGCGAGCGGCTCGGCCATCACCACCTTGATCCCTTGGGCACTGAGCAGGTCATAGATCTGCTGGGCCAGGGCGATCTCCTGACCGCTGTAGGTCAGTACGAACTTGCACTCAATTGCGGTCAGCTTGTCTACCTGCGCCAGCAGGCCGGCAAAGTCGCTGGGGGAGATGCCGCCCGATGAGCCGCCGGTGCCGGGATGAGCGAAGATCAGTCGCTCTTCGCCTTGTTGGCCATAGTGATCTTGCCACTTGCGCCGCTCGTGGGAGAGGTCCCAATAGCGTGTCGGAAGTGTGGGGACAGGTATTCTGTGATCGGCTAAGAAGCGCTCGACCATCATGCAGCTCTTACGCCAGCCACCCAGCCCTTTAGGCACCTCTATGCTGGTTCTGTGCTGGTACAGATACTGATACCAGTTGAGCTTAGGGGCCAGCTTGTAGGGAATATCCAGCTTGCGTAGCAGTCGGTAGGTGCGTATCTGCGAGCGTGACACGATAACCGCATCGTAATGGCGCTCGGCAAATGCCTTGGTGATCGCCTGGTCGTCGCCATCATCCACTATCACATGGTCTATGTAGGGGCAGGCCATGGCGAAATCTTTCAGTACAGGATCGACGAAGACCTCAATGCTGGCGTTGGGCAGCGCCATTTTAAGCTCATAGAGCGCGGGCCAGGTGAGCACGAAGTCGCCAATTTTATCATTGCGAATGACTAGTACGCTTTTAATCATATGAAAACTTATCTGATGGGAGGCTGTTAGTAGGCACAGCGCCTAAGGCCGAATGCTTAAAACAAGCGTGCTTAGAACGACAGTTAATCTCATCTATCATAGCATCGGCGAGTGTCTTGCCGAGCATTCTCCCACGGCATTTTTACACTATTGATGCAAATTGTAACTTTTAGGGATTTTTTCGACAATAAACAATTCGATGCCGGTGGTTCAATCCGAGGGGGAAACTCGTTAAACTAGGCGCAATTCCGCCATTAACTTATACCAAGCCAAAGTAAGGGCTGCGAGCCATGCACACGAAAGCGATTTATCCTGGAACATTCGACCCCGTCACTAACGGTCATACCGACCTTATCGAACGTGCGGCGAAGTTGTTCAAACAGGTGGTGATAGGCATCGCCGCCAACCCCTCTAAGCAGCCGAGGTTCAGCTTGGAGGAGAGGGTAAAGTTGGTCAAAAGGGTGACCGAGCATCTGGACAACGTCGAGGTGGTGGGCTTTAGCGGCCTGCTGGTGGACTTTGCCAAGGAGCAGAATGCTAGCGTCCTGGTGCGTGGCCTGCGTGCGGTATCAGATTTCGAATATGAGTTTCAGCTCGCCAATATGAACAGGCGCCTGAGCGCCGATCTGGAGAGCGTATTTTTAACCCCGGCCGAAGAGAACTCGTTTATCTCTTCTACGCTGGTGAAAGAAGTGGCATTACATGGTGGTGATGTCAGTCAATTTGTGCATGAAGAAGTAGCCAAAGCGCTGCAAAAAAAGGATTAATTTGCCCGTTATGATGGAAAAAACTCGCGCTTATGTTGTTGGAGGCGTCGCGGCCTTAGGTCTGATGATCACCTCCTTAGCCCACGCGGCCCCTTGGGTCGATGTTTCCGATATCTATCTCAGAGCCGACATTCAGGCCCTCGCCGATGCCGGAGTGATCACTGTGCCCGTCAATACCTATCCTCTGATGTGGTCGGGTATTGGGAGCGATCTGAGTAAGGTGGAACCCTCAGTGCTCTCGCCGGGTCTCGCCACGGCGTTTGCCCGGGTGAACTTCTACTACCGCAATGCGGTCGAGAATCGTGGTAACAGCCGCATCAAGCTGGCCGGTGGCAGCGACCCGGCGCGCTTCCAGCATTTCGGTTCCGACTATCGTGAGAAGGCTGAGGTGCAGGCGTCTCACGAGTATCTGGGTGACAGATTTGCCTTCAAAGTCGCGGCATCGGCCCACTATGATCCCATGGATGAGAAAGAAATTCGCCTGGATGACTCTTATTTTGCCGTTGCCCTGGGTAACTGGATGGTGACGGCCGGCGCCGTGGATCAATGGTGGGGACCGGGATTCGATACCGCCCTGCATCGCTCCAACAATGCCCGTCCGCTGCCTAGCCTGATGCTGAGCCGCAACAATGCGGCGGCGTTCGAGACGCCCTGGCTCTCCTGGATTGGCCCCTGGACACTGACAACCGGCATCAGCTATCTGGAAGAGGAGCGCGCCGTCGCCAATCCATTGCTGTGGAACTTCCGCGGCACCATACGCCCCTTCAGACAGTTAGAGATGGGCATCTCCTGGACCACAATGTTCTGCGGTGAGGGCGAGGAGTGCGGCCTATCGACCCTGTTCGATGCCATCGCCGGTAATACCACCTGTGTGAACGGTGAGGCCAGCTGTGACCCTGCGCTGCAATCTAAGATAGGCAACCAGATGGCGGGCTTCGATATTCGTTACGCCGATACCTGGTTCGATATCCCGGTAGGCCTCTACTTAGAGCGTACCTGTGAAGACTCGAGCGGCCCTATGCCCTGGGATCTGGCCGATTGCGCCAAGCTGTTCGGCGCCGATACCCGTTTCGAGTTCGACTCTCAGCAGTATAAGCTCTTCTTCGAGTATTCAGATACCATGGTGGCCTGCGGCGAAAACCAGAATGCCTTCAACTGCTTCTATGAGCACAGCACCTACAAGAGTGGCTCGCGCTACTATGGCCGCTCACTCGGCAGCACCTATGATAGCGATGCCAACGTCTATGTGTTGGGGCTTATCGGTCAGTTTGCCAATAGCCATGGCTTCACCTCACTGCTGCGTTTCGCTCAGTTAAACAAGGATGGTAAAACGGTCAATAATGGTTGGGCACCAAAGCCACGTAAGGAAGATCTGTTGATGTTGGAACTCAGCTATCGTCTGCCAATCTGGAAGGGGATGATGAGCCTGGGCGGCACTGTGTCTCAGTCAGAATTCGAGGCCGATGACAAGGATACCAATGCGACCCTGTTCGGCAGCTATGAGTATCGCTTCTAATGTTTAGAGTAGTTGTTTAGAGTAGGTGTTTAGCTAAGGCTTTAGCTGAAAACGAGTAAAGAAAAAGGCTGACATCTTGTCAGCCTTTTTGCTTTTTGCGGCAGGGATTTGCTCAGGCAGGGTTATCCAGGCTGGGTTATCTAGGCAGGCCTTAACGTGGCTGACACAGGCCGCAGAAGACTGTGGCCCTTTGGCCCAGTTTTATCTCGCTCAGCAGGTTGCCACATTGAGTACAGGTCTCGCCGCCGCGGCCATAGACATGTAGCTTCTGGGCGAAATAACCGGGTTTGCCATCGGCGTTGGTGAAGTCTTTGAGCGTAGTACCGCCCTGTTTGATCGCCTGGGCCAAGATCTGTTTCACCTCGGCAACCAGCACGGTAAGCCGCTCCCTATCGATTCGTCCCGCCTCGGTCTGTGGGTGTATGCCGGCGGCAAACAGGGCCTCGTTGGCATAGATATTCCCTACGCCCACCACGATATGATTGTCCATCAGGCAGAGTTTGACCGCCTTCTTCTTACCTTCCAGTGCCTTGGCCAAGTAGTCGACATTGAAGCCCGATTGCAGGGGTTCTGGGCCTAGTTTGGCCAGCAGGGGATGGGCGGCTTCGGGGAGCTCGCACCAGAGCCAGGCGCCGAAGCGTCTGGGATCGTTAAACCTGAGCACCTTGCCGCTGGCCAGTTCCAAATCGATATGGTCATGCTTCTCCACCGGCGTAGACTTGGGCAGAATTCGCAGGCTGCCCGACATGCCGAGGTGGACTATGGTGGTGCCGGCATCGGTATCCAGCAGCAGATATTTGGCGCGGCGGCGTATGCCTCTGATGGTCTGTCCGACAATCTGCTGGGCAACTTCGGGGACGGGCCATCGCAGGGAGGCGTTACGCACGGTTAATCCTGTGACCTGCTGATCCAGCAGGTGAGGGGAGATCCCTTGGCGGGTCACTTCGACTTCTGGGAGTTCGGGCATAGGTTTCTCTTCGTTTCGCTGGTTTAGGGATTATCGAGTCTGAGGATCGGCTGTAATGACGGGCGCAGGCTCGGCGGGATCCGGTACCAGTTACCGGCCGGTGAGCTGAGCAGTCCCTCCTCGGGATAGATGAGCCAGAGCTGGGGCGTCTCTATGTCGCGGATCTGGATCACCAACTCATGGGCAGGTGTGCTTATGTCAGTGGGTTTGGCGATTGGCGAGACCAGGATGCCACTCCAGGCCTCGGCCCATTGGCGACAGTTGAGCACCTGAGGATCACACTGCCAGCCGAAGCCCTGCTGGGCGAGCCAGAGATCGTCATATTGCAGCTGAAACAAGGGCGCCTGTTGATCGAAGAGGGGCTGGGCATCTTCCGGGATCGCCTGGCGGTGACGTTCCAAAAAGGTGAGTATCGCCACCATGGCGATGGAGGCGAAGATGATGATGTTATTCCATTTTCTTCGGGTCAGGGCCATCTCGAGTCAGACTCATTCAATATCAGATGTGTCAGAGTCTATCACCGAAAATGGCCCAGGGCATTAGCCGCCGGTGGCATTCATGAAACGTAGGATCTGGGTTTCGCCTTCTGGGCCGAAGTGATGTTCCTTGGGTTTGAGCTTGATCGCCTCGAGAATCGCCTGTTTCAGGCGCGCGATATCGCCGGGATACTGCCTGACAATCGCCTTGAGGTCCACCGAGTTTTCGTTACCCAGGCAGAGGAGCAAACGTCCTTCTACCGTGACCCTCACCCGGTTGCACTCGTGGCAGAAGTTGTTGCTGTGGGGCGAGATGAAGCCCACGTGTATCTTGCTGCCGGGCATGGTGTAGTAGCGGGCCGGGCCACCGGTACGCTTGTCAGAGACGCTGAGTGGATAGCGCTGGCTGATGATCGCCTTGACCTCGTCGCTGCTGCAGTGACGGCTCTTCTTGCGCTCGTCGATGATCCCTAGTGGCATCTCCTCGATGAAGGCGATGTCCAGTTCGCGCTCGCGGCAAAACTCGATGAGATCCAATACCTCATCGTCATTTTGGCCACGCAGGATCACGGCGTTGATTTTGATGCGGTTAAAGCCTGCCGCCTTGGCGGCATCGATCCCCTGAATTACCCGCTCCAGGTTGCCGTTGCGGGTCAGCTGGGTAAACAGCTCGGGTTTTAGGGTATCTAAGCTGATGTTGAGCCGGCTCAGGCCCGCCTCATGCATCTTGCCGGCAAATTTGCTCAGGCGTGAGCCATTGGTGGTCATGGACAGCTCTTTGAGGCCGGGGAGCTGGCCCAGCAGTTTGACCAATTGGTCGCAATCGGTGCGCACCAGAGGCTCACCGCCGGTAAGGCGGATCTTCTTGACCCCAAGCTCGGTAAAGGCCTGACCTATCCAGGCCAGCTCCTCCAGGCTGAGCACCTGCTCTCTGTCGAGGAAGCAGGGGTCTTCACTCATGCAGTAGACACAGCGAAAATCGCATCTGTCGGTCACCGAGAGACGCAGATATTCCACGGTGCGGCCAAAGGTATCGACTATCAAACTCATACAGAATCACCTACGGCGGCGGGGAGTTCGTCTCACCCGCCTGGCTAATCCATTGTCGACTATAAGAGATCGGCAAAGGGTTGAATATAAACGGTATCACCCACGTTGAGCTGCTCGTCTTTCTCGGCGATCACGATAAGGCAGTTACCCTTCACCATTGAGCTCAACATGCCCGAACCCTGCGCGCCTGTGCTGGTCACATGCAGGCGACCGTCAGCGCCCAGATGATAGACGCCGCGGGTAAACTCGGTGCGGCCGGTGCGGCTACGTAGGGTGCAGTCGGCGATGGCGGGCACTAAGGTCGGCGCCCATTCCAGTTCGCCCGCTAACTTGCGCAGCGCAGGCTGAACGAACTGCATGAAGGAGACCATCACGGCCACAGGGTTACCCGGCAGGCCGAAGAAGAGGCTGTCACCAATCTGACCGAAGGCCAGTGGGCGACCAGGACGCATGTTGATGCGCCAGAAGTTGATCTGTCCCACCTTGGCGAGCGCCAATTTGATAAAGTCGGCATCGCCCACCGAGACGCCGCCTGAGCTTATCACCACATCGGCCTGCTGCGCCGCGCCTTGTAGGGCGTCGACCAGGGCTGATTCGTTATCTTCCAGGATGCCGAGATCGATCACCTCACAGCCTAGCTGTTTCACCATGGACTTGATGGTGAAGCGGTTGGAGTCGTATATGCAGTTTGGCTTTAAGGGCTCGCCCGGCTGACACACCTCGTCGCCAGTGGAGAAGACGGCGACCTTAGGGCGGCGATATACGGGCAGCTTGCCAAAGCCCAAGGAGGCCAGCATGCCTTGATGGGCGGCCTTGAGTCTGTGTCCGGCGCTCAGGGCGGTCTGCTCCTTGGCGATGTCTTCACCGGCTTGGCGCACGTGTTGCCCCAGGCGAATGTTACCCTGGAAGCGGACGCTGTCGCCGCTGTCTTCGGCCATTTCCTTCATCTGCACCGTATCGGCGCCGTCCGGCATGGGGGCACCTGTCATGATGCGCACGGCTTCACCTAGGTTGAGTGTGCCCTGATAGCTATGACCGGCCATCACATCGCCTACCAGAGTGTAGCTGTCTAACATGGGGTCTGAGTAGGCAAACGCGAAGCCATCCATCGCCGAATTGGTGTGCTGTGGCACGTCTACCGGCGAGATGGCATCTTGAGCCAGTACCCTGTCAGTGCTGTCGTCAATGGCGACCTCTTCGGTGGCCGACACAGGCGTGACGTAAGAAAGAATTTTATCTATCCCTTGTCTCACCGACAGCGTCTTGCTGGTGTCCAGCTCGCATCCGCACTCGGGGGCGAGGGGGAGCGATGGTGTGCTGGGGCGCCAGTTGTTGGCGTATTCGATGACGAAGTCGGCTATCTGGCCCACATCGTTGATATCTAGGCGTCTGAGATCTGAGGGCAGCTCGGTATCGTCGCAGCAGGCGATGGCTTGAATGTGCTCGTCATGGGGGTGGATAAAGGGCTTGCCGTGGGCGGCGCGGTGCAGCTCCACCTTAGGCAGGGCCAGCTTCTTGAAGCCCTCTACCAGGACGATATCCACCTTGTCGGCTTCAATTTGCGCCAGCAGGTGGGGCAGCTCGGGCGCATCCTCTACCGGATCTTCTGTCATCAGCGCCCAACGCACATGGGAGGCGACCAGCATCTGGCGGGCACCGGCCTTGCGCATCTCGTAGCTGTCCTTACCGGGAATATCCACATCGAAGTTGTGATGAGCATGTTTGACAACGGCTAGCCGCAGGCCTCGACGATTGAGTTCGGGGATCAGCTTTTTCAGCAGGGTCGTCTTGCCTGTGCCACTGTAGGCGCAAAATCCGAGGACGGGGATCGGCAGTGGATTGTTAAACGGTACGCTCATGTACACCTCTATTTTTAGTGGGCAATTGCCTCGGAAAGTTGTTGTTTTTGTTCTGGCGTGTTGACGTTCACGAAGGCGTTGGGCTGATCGGAGAAGTCACACACCACGCAGTGGTGTTTGGCGTACCAGAAATCGATCTTACGCTCGCCGGCATCCAAGAAGGCCTTCATCGACCCTCGCAGCGCGGGCTTCATCAGTAACACCACAGGTTGTTCTCGTTTACCGTCGCTGGCCACCGCCATCTCGGCGTCTTCTGCGGTGATCGCCGCCAGCATACGCTGCACCAGATCCGTCGGCAGCAGCGGGCAGTCGCAGGGTACTACCAGAAGGTAGTCGGCCTGGGTCTGCCCCATTGCGGTGATCATGCCGGCCAGCGGCCCTAAATAACCCGAGTCTTCGTCACTCAATACTGGGTAACCGAACTCAGCATAGCGATTCTGGTTGCGATTTGCGTTGATCAGGATCTGCTTAACCTGAGGTTTTATCCTGTCGATTGCGTGTTTTATCATCGGCTGATCGTTGAGTTCGACCAGTCCCTTATCGTTGCCGCCCATGCGTCTGGCCATGCCGCCGGCAAGGATCACGGCATCAATTTGCGGTGACATATCTCAGCTCCTGCTGTGATGGGGTGAAGGGGCGCTCATCGAGAGTCGACGGGCTTACCTGAATTGCTTGTGCCTGGATCTGCCAGGTCTGCTCGCACAGGCCGGTGAGTGAACAGCTTTGATGGCTGCTGATCAGCATGCCTGTGCCTTGTTGTTTCAGGTGGCTGACCATGGTCAGTACCAGCTGCTGGGACAGCTTGTCCATGTTGGAGGTAGGTTCGTCCAGCATCAGCAGGCGTGGACGCATGATCCAGGCGCGGGCGATGGCAAGACGTTGGCGCTCGCCGCCGGAGAGGCTGGCGGCTCTCTGGTTGAGCAGGCTGCCCAGCTGGGCCATCTCGATAGCCGTCTGGGTACGCGAGGCGATCTCCTGCTCCGTCATGTCGCAAAGGGGCTGCACATAGTTGAGGTTGTAGGCCACGCTGCCGTCAAACAGATAGGGGTGTTGATGCAGATAGACCGCCTTGCCCAGCAAAGGGTTGCGGCGCCACCATGGATTGGGGGCGAAACCTTCTGTGTGGATCTCGCCACTACTTGGCGCCTGCAGGCCTGCCAGCATCTTCATCAGTGTGGTTTTGCCGCTGCCGTTGTCGCCCTGCAGGTGTATGGTCTGGTGCTGAGCTAGGCTGAGGCGATCGAAACGGTACAGCAGGCGGCTGCCGAAACGCATCTCTATGTTGTTGGCGATGATCTTGACCATGGCTATAGGCTCCTAGGTTCGGCTCTGCCTCTGAGGGTGCCGAGCGTGAAGTTAAGCACTAAGGCCAGAATAAGCAGTACCAGTCCCAGGGCGATAGCCTGGGCGAAGTCGCCCTTACTGGTTTCCAGGGCAATGGCGGTGGGGATATTGCGGGTGACGCCGGCGATGTTGCCGCCCACCATCATGGAACAACCCACCTCGGTGAGAATGCGGCTAAAGGCCGCGACTATGGCCATCAACAGCGGTACTTTGAGTTCGCGGCACACCAGCCAGACGGAACGCAGCCAGGAGGCACCTAAGGTGCGTGAGGTTTCCCAGGCACGCTTGTCCACGCTGGTAAAGGCGGCCTGACTCATGGCGATTAACACGGGGGCGCAGATCATCATCTGTCCCAGTATCATGCCTTTCTGGGTAAATAGCCATTTAAGATCCCCCAGGGGGCCCATGCGGGTAAGCATCAGATAGACCAAGAGGCCGATCACCACTGTGGGGATAGATTGGGTCGTCTGTACCAGATTCGTTGCAAACCAGCGTCCGGGAAAACGGGCGAAGGCCAGCACGAAGCCCAGTATCATAGAGGGAATAAGGGTGATCGCCAGCGCAGCCAGAGAGACAGAAAAGGAGACGCTGACGATAGACCAAACATCGGGATCTAATGAAAACAGCAGGCTCAACGCCTGCTGTATTAGGGCTAACCAGCCTTCACTCATTCGCTATATGTTGCCTTAAATAGTTGCTCACCCTGTACGGTGTAGCTGTTAATCATGCCTTGGGCTTCGTTGCCGATCAGCCAGTCACTCAGCGCCTTAGCACCTTTGTGGTTAAGATCTGGGTATTTCTCAGGGTTGATCAACATGATTTGATAAGGATTCGCCAGTGTCTTACCGCCATCATAGTCAACCGCGAGATCTAGCTTCGCCTTGTAGGCCACGAAAGTGCCGCGGTCAGATAGTGTGTAGGCTTGTAGCTCGTTGGCCATCAGCAGTGTCTTACCCATGCCTTGGCCCACGGCGCGGTAGCCGTTAAATGTTGGCTCAACCTTGGCGCCTTTCCAGATGATCAACTCTTTCATGTTGGTACCAGAGTTGTCACCGCGAGAGACGAAGCCCGCGCCAGAGTCGGCTATTTTAGCAAAGGCCTCTTCGGCTGTCTTACTGCTACGGATCTTAGCTGGGTCATTTTTCGGGCCCAAGATCACAAAATCGTTTTCCATGATGCCGCGTGGCAGTATGCCGTAGCCTTCGTTAACGAATTTGGCTTCGGCAGCTGGGGCGTGAGTCATCACCACGTCCACGTCGCCCTGGCGAGCCAGCTTGAGGGCCTTACCCGTGCCTGTGGCGATAACCTGAACCTTGTAGCCAGACTCCTGCTCGAACTTAGGCAGTAGGTGCTTGAGTAGGCCAGAGTTTTCTGTGCTGGTGGTGGTGGCCAGTTTAATGATCTCTTCTGCCTGGGCTGAGGTTAATGTTAGGGCACTGGCGACGATCGCTAGGCTGAGTATCGATTTTAGCTTTAGCATTTTTGCTCCTTGGCATCTGCTGGTTTGCGTGATGTTGCCGGTATCACGCCGATTGTGTGAATAACGACTCTGTTTCAGCAAAAACAGTGCCAAATCCATTATCTGTAAAAAAAGCTCACAAGTTGCCAACAAAGTGTGAAGCAGATCGCAAGCTCGGCAAATTGTCGCCAGACATAATGTCCCAGAGCGTGATTCTACTGGTTCAGGGTGACCAATTGGCCGAGGTTTGATGCTAGAATCTGTTCAATATGAGTCAAAATGTCCAAAAGAAGACAATATGAGCCAGCCTAATAAAGAGATGAAGCCCCTACCATCCGCCGTATCTGTGCTAATCGTCGACGATGAGCCGGGCATGCGCAGCTTCCTGAAGAAGGCGCTGTCGAAGAAGTTCGCCCTGGTGGAAACCGCAGGTAGCGTCGAAGATGCCGAGCAGCTCAGGAGCCGCTGTCACTTCGATCTGCTGATCGTCGATATCCGCCTGCCGGGTCGTTCCGGCATCGAGTGGGACGAGGCGCTGAGCGATCAGGAGCGGCGCTCAGACATCATCTTCATGACGGGCTATGCCGATATGGACGTGGCCATCAAGGCGCTGCGCGCCGGCGCCTCTGACTTTATTATGAAACCCTTCCACCTGGAGCAGATGATGAAGGCGGTTGACCGCTGCATCGAACGTCGCCTGCTCAAGCGCGAAAACCTCATGCTGCGCCGCGAGGTCTCCATCGGCCAATCCTCCACCATCATAGGCAGCAGCGATGCCATGATGGAGGTGAAACATGTGATCGAGCGGGTGGCACCCACCAATGCGGTAATTCTGATCGAAGGCGAATCGGGCACGGGTAAGGAGCTGGTGGCCAGACAGCTGCATCTGCTCAGCGGTCGTCAGGGGCCCTTTGTACCGGTCAACTGTGGCGCCATCGCTCCCGAACTGCTGGAGAGTGAACTCTTCGGTCATGCGGCTGGTTCCTTCACCGGCGCCAAGGGCAACCGTGAAGGTTTATTCAGCTTCGCCTCGGGCGGCACCATCTTCCTCGACGAGATAGGCGAGATGCCGCTCAAGATGCAGACGGCTCTGCTTAGGGTGCTGGAGCAGCGCACCATACGCCCCGTGGGCAGCGAGAAGGAGATCAATATCGATGTCCGGGTGCTGGCGGCCACCAACCGCAAGCTGGCGGATGAGGTGGAGGCCGGTAACTTCAGGCGTGATCTCTTCTATCGACTCAACGTATTAGACATAGTGATACCCCCGCTGCGGGAGCGCCCCGAAGATGTGGTGGAGCTGACCCATCACTTCACCCGCCTGTTGGCCGCCGAGCTGGGGGTTAAAGAGGTGGTGTGGAGCCACGAGGATATGCTCAAGCTGCAACAGCATGAGTGGCCGGGCAACATCCGTGAGCTGCGCAACATGATAGAGCGCTGTATTTTGCTGGGTAAGCCACCGGCGGAATATTGGAAACAGCAGCCTAAATCAGAGGCAACCGGCGAGCTGGGTTATCCGCTGGATTGGTCGCTCAAGGAAGTTGAGAAACACCATGTGACCTCAGTGGTCGACCTGCATCAGGGCAACAAGTCTGCCGCCGCGCGCGATCTAGGGGTTTCCCGTAAGACACTGGATCGTAAATATAAAGAGTGGTTCGAACTCAATCATCTCGAGGAAGAATAACCGTGTCTTTTTTCTCGCGTCTCTTTGGTGTCAACTGGCAGCAGCTGCAGGCCAAGGTGCGTTATCGCATCTTGATCCTTACCCTGCTGCCCATCTTGCTGACCTTGGTGAGCCTGGTGTTCATCACCATCTACTGGAACATCAGCTACACGGGCAAACAGCTCTTCATGAAGGTGAAGGCCGACCTTACCGTTGCCAGCAACACACTGATCTCTGTGCAGGAGAAGCAGGAAAATCAGCTCGAGCTGGTGCGCGCCTCCTGGGAGTTTCAAAACGAATTTCGCGATCTCGATACCGACAGCAAGGCCGCCAGAACTCAGCTGGCCGAGCTGCTCAAGCAAAAGCAGGCCGAGCTCGACCTGGACTTCCTCAGGCTGATCAGCGTCTCCGAGGCGGCCCAGGACCCGGATCTTAGGGTGATGCTGCCCAAGATACAGGACAATCAGCCCTTCTCGGGTTTAATGGTGTTGCAGCCCCAGCGTCTGGCCCGTTTGGCACCCAACCTGGAGCAGGAGGCGGTGATCACCCTGGTGGACACCCCAAGATCCCAGAAGCCGAGCAAGGATGTGGAGAAGCGCGGCATGCTCAGTCGCAGCCTGCTGCCGATCCTCGGCAGCGATGGCACAGTGGGCTGGTATCTGGACGGCGGCATCTTGCTTAATCGCGACATTCGCATCGTGGACCATATTCGTGACCTGGTTTATGACAAGGGCACGCTGCCAGAGCGCTCCATCGGCACGGTAACCATCTTCCTCGATAACACACGCATCAGCACTAACGTGCCGCTGAACTTCTTCCCCCAGGACAGCGAGAAGCGCGGCCGAGCGCTGGGTAGTCTGGTGTCGGAAGAGGTGCGTCAGAAGGTGTTAGTGCAGGGGCTGCTGTGGGTCGACCGCGCCTTCGTCTACAACGACTGGTTTATCTCCGCCTATGCGCCGCTCAAGGATATTCGCGGTGAGCGTATTGGCATGATCTACACGGGATTTTCCGAATCTCCCTTTATTCATAACTATCTGCTGAACATCATAGAGCTGGGCACTATCCTCATGTTGGTGCTGCTGGTCTCTGGCCTGCTGGTCTACCGTGGCGCCTACAGCCTGCTACAGCCGATCGAGCGTATTCACCATGTGGTGAAGGCGGTGCAGTCGGGGCGTAACCTGAGAATCGGTTCTCTGGGGCTGGAGCGCGACAACGAGCTGGCGAATCTGGCCGAGCAGTTCGACCGCATGCTGGACCTGTTGCAGCGACGCAACTCGCAGATCCAGGCGGCGGCAGAGCAGCTTGAGGTCAAGGTCGAGGAGCGTACCCGCAGTCTGCAGGAGAAGACAGAGGAGCTGCAGCGTAACGTTGCCCTGCTGAACGAGACTCGCCAGCAGCTGGTGACCAACGAGAAGTTGACCGCCCTGGGTGAGTTGACGGCAGGTATCGCCCATGAGATCAACAATCCGACGGCGGTTATCCTGGGTAACATGGAGCTGCTGAAGTCTGAGCTGGGCGACAAGGCCGAGGATGTTGAGGAAGAGATTGATATCGTCATCGAGCAGGTGGGGCGTATCAGCACCATCATTCGCAGCCTGTTGCAATACAGTCGTCCCGGCGAATTTAACGCGCCGCTGGAGATGCATCAGCTCACGCCTATCGTCGAGGAGATGGCCATTCTGGTGCGTCACTCCATCAAGAAGCAGGAGGTGGTGCTGATCCAGGATCTCAACGCCAGTTATCCTATCGAGGTCAATCGTCCTCAGCTATTGCAGGTGCTGATCAACCTGGTGGTCAACGCCGCCCATGCCATGGATGGACAGGGACGCATCTGGATCCGCACCTACGACTGGGTCCAGGGCGGTGAGCCCATAGGGGTCAAGATAGAGGTGGAAGATGAGGGTAAGGGGATCCCCGAGGAGCAACTGGGGCGCATCTTCGATCCTTTCTATACCACGCGTCAGGACGGTACCGGATTGGGGCTGTCGCTAAGCTACGGCATCATCAAGCGGATCGGCGGCACCATAGAGGTCAGCTCCACGGTCGGCAAGGGCACCCTGTTTACCATAGGCCTGTACCATAAGGCGATCGACGATCAGTTCAATCCGCCCTACGAGGGGCTGCATTTCTCAAGTGCGCTAGATAAGAAGGCGCGAGAGGCCTAGGGATACGTAAGGCATAGTGATTGGTAAGGCTTAGGGATTCGTAAAGATTCCCTGATAAGCCTGGACTTTAGATAAAAAAGAGCCGGAATACTAATATTCCGGCCACAAAGAGTGTGTGAGCAATGTTGTGCTTGCGAACTCATCATTGTAAGCAGAGATGAAGTGCTTAAAACAGACTGAGTTTTGGAACGCATCTAAATAGTAATAATTATCATTTAGGTTTGCAAGCTTTTATCGTGTAAAGATTCACGATCAACAGGCTCTAGCTCAGTAACTTGTTTAAAACCAACTTGTTATCATCGATATTGGCCGCGGTATTTTCCAATCCGGCGATCTTGTAGCCCTGCTGGATCAGCAGCTGCAACATGTTGGCGAAGCGGTTATAGGTCTTCACCGCCAGGGTGTTGAAGCCCTGTGTCTTGGCCCAGCTTTCCTGATCTTGCATCAATGCCTTGGCCAGCCCCAGCTGACGAAACTCAGGCAGAATAGCGCCCAGCCAGCTATAGAACTCACCATTGGTCTCGCCATAGCCTATCTTGTAGCCCGCCAACTCGCCCTCAATGCGGATCAGCTGCACCAGAAACGTCTTGCCGCCCAGGCGCGCTTGATAGTCTTCAGCACGATGACGGCCGTCGAATTCGGGCACCTCCTGGCTCAGGCCAATCAGGGTGTCGATGAGCTCATCGCTCAGTTGGGTGTGATGCTCGATACTTGTGGTGTACATCTTGGCTCTCCAAAGTTTGTCGCTAGCAAGGCGGCACTGGTGAAAATTTGAGTGCCGCGATGATAGTACAAATCAACTGGTCAGGCCAGTTTGCTTTGCGATTTTGTCTGGCCTTCTCGCAAAATTCGCTCCTGCAATACCCTGAGCAAGACGCCGTAGGCTGGCAGGAAGAGGCCCAGACTAACGATCAGCTTGAAGCCATAGTCGACGCTGGCGATCTCCATCCAGTGCTCGGCCATGAAGGGATCGCTCGAGGCATAGAAGGCCACGCTGAAGAAGACCAGGGTATCGATAAGATTGCCGATAACCGTCGAGGCGGCAGGCGCTACCCACCAGGCCTTGGCCTGTCTTAGGCGGGCAAACACGGTAATGTCCATCAGCTGGCCCACCAGATAGGCGGCGAAGCTGGCGAAGGCGATACGAAACACGAAGTTGTTGAACTGCGCTAAGGCGTCGCCACCTTGAAAACTGCCCTGATGGAAGAGCACGCCGATCAGATAGGAGATCAACAGCGCAGGTATCATGGCCCTGAGGATGATCTTACGCGCCGACTGCTGGCCGAAGATTCTCACCGTCAGATCTGTGGCCAGATAGACGAAGGGAAAGCTAAAGGCGCCCCAGGTGGTATGAAAACCAAATAGCTGAAAGGGTAGCTGAACCAAGTAGTTACTTGCGGTGATAATGGCAATATGAAAGCTGACGAGCAGCAGTAGCGCACGCTGAATCTGCGCTTGGGATAACATTAACATCTTGTGGCCTTTTTAATGGGTTAACGCGGGGTGAGGGAACCCGCTTAGAAACTGGATAAGGCTTACGCCTCGGTTAGCCGTCTTCCAAGGTTGACCCGGGAGACAGGGCGGCAAATTATAGTCATTAAGACCAAATGAGCAAGGATTTTGCGCAGTTTTCTCTGCCCGGCTCCCGCTTGGACCACATAAAGAGACTACACTTGGTGGACTATCACCATGATTTCGAGGAGGGGGCCGATGAGATCTTGGCGTTATCTTGTGGTCATCTTATGCGCCTGCCTGTTAGTGAGCACGCCCTGGCGCGCCGTGTCCGAAGAGGTGGAAGAGATCACTGTCGTGACCGGCAACTGGCCCGGTTACAGCACGCCCGATGGCAAGGGTTATTATCTCGCGCTGCTGCAAAGTGCCTTCCCCGCCCCCAAGTGGAAAATTTCGATAGATTTCGTGCCTTTCTCCCGTGCCCTCTACATGGTGCAGCAGCAAAAGGTCGATGTGGGGCTGGGCTTCTACATCGACGAAGTCAAACCCGACTATTACTGCGACCTGCCGGTAGAGGTCGATCAGGTGGACGCGGCCCTCACCCCAGAGCTGGCGGCCATCTGGCAGGATATCAACAGCCTGAAAAAGAAGAAGGTGAAGGCGCTGCTGGAGTATCGCTACGACACCTTCATCAAGGTGCCCATGTATTACGAGGAGGGCAGCGATCTGCTGCAGATGCTTAACCATGTCAACAACGGCAAGATAGACGCCGTGCTCGACTACAAGCGTTCCCTGCAGGGACTCGCCAGCCAGCTGAATCGGCCGCAGCAGTATGTGATAAAGGAAAACGTGTTGAATCCAGAGGTGTTTTTCGTCTTTCCCCAGACTCCGAAGGGCAAGCGTCTGAAGGCGATCTTCAACAGTGTTATGGCGCGTATGGCCGAGAGTGGCGAGCTGGACAGGCTGTTTCAGGCCAACATCAGCTATCGCGCCCGGGTGCCGACAGTTAACTAACCTAGACCTCTGTCAGGATCGACATTATGGTCTTGAGCTTATTCTCCAGCTCGTTCCATTCCGCCTCGGCCTCAGAGCCCGAGACGATCCCCGCACCGGCAAACAAGTTGATGCGTCCGGGTTCGATCAGCGCACTACGAATCGCCACCGCAAACTCGCTCTCATACTTGTTGAAGTAGCCACAGGCACCGGCATACCAGCCACGGGTGTAGCCTTCTCGCTGGCGAATAAAGTTGATGGCTGAAGCCTTTGGCAGGCCGCCCACGGCAGGGGTGGGGTGCAGGGCCTGCAGGATCTGAAAATCGTTCACCCCAGGCTTGAGTTCGGCGCGAATGGCTCTGTGTAGATGCTGGATGTGGCTCAGCTTAAACACCTTGGCCAGCTCGTCGGCGCCCACATAGTTGCTCAGTGGGGTCAGGGCATCGACGATATGCTCGCGCACCAGCTGGTTCTCATGGCTGTTCTTGGTGTCGTCCAGCAACTGCTGCGCCAGCATGGCATCTTCGGCCTCGTTGAGTCCGCGTGTGGTGGTGCCCGCTAAGGCCTCGGTAAATACCTCGCGCTGGCGACGTCGGTAGAGACGCTCCGGCGTGCAGGAGATAAAGGCGCTCTCCGGGCTGAACTGAAAGCCAAATTGAAAACTGTTCTGGTTGCGACCCTGCCAGCTGGCCAGCAGCATCCAGGGATCCACCTTCTCGTTCACCTCAAGTTGCGTCAGACGTGACAGCACCACCTTAGGCGTATCTTGAATAAACCTGTCATGGGTGACCTGGTTGACCAGCTCGTGCCAGCGCAGCTTGTTGGGACGATCGCTGCGACTCAGCAGCTGGATCTTGTTCGGTGGCGCCAGCGGCTTGGGTGGTACCAAAGCGGCGAGGGCCTGCAGCGCCAGGTTACGCTCCTGCTCGATATCGCCGGATTCGACATTGAGGTTGACCAGCAGCTTGTATTCATCGCCACTGCGTCTCAGCTCGACCCTGGGCAGGATGAAATGGGCGCGGCCATACTCGGGCCAGCACTCGGTATGACGATCGAAGGCGACGCCGCCGTAGTAGCGTATCTCCTGGTTGGTCGAGAGTGACCTCTGGGTCTGATAGGCCTGGGAAAGCTGGTTGTCGTCTACCGCATCTTCGAAGATGAAATCTTTACAGCACCCCAGAGCGGCGACCTCTTCCTGGGTGTCGCGGCCATGCCAGTAGATCCTGGGATAACAAGGTTGGCTGGCGATCCAGGCGATCATCGGCATTACACAGGCCGTCACCGACAACTGAATGATCGGCTCACCCTGGGGGTGTATGTCGAGTTTTTCGAGTTTGCGGGATAAGGATTGTATGGCCTGTGGCAGCGAGGAAACGCTCAAGAAATACTCCAACCTGGTAAAAAAGTGCGTGAGTTTGAGGGCGGGTTAAGGACATCAAACGCGGCGAATGTGAGACTTATCTGAATTGGTAATAAGAATCTTTACCACAAATTAATGTGCCGACTGTTAGCTGTCAAGTTACAGGCGGTTAAGCTGTGAGCTTGTCCAAGAAAAGAGAGATTTGTCAGTTTTTTCGGAAGCATTTCAAGCCTGTGTATTTTTGTCTAATCAAGGCTTTACACTGGACAAAATGTCCCTTGCCTATCGTCGTCACCGCGGCATTTGTTCAAATTTGTCGATCTGGGTTTGTTTTTGGTTTTCGTTAGCTTGTTGCTACAGGTGTAAGCCGGAAGAATGACGGCCATAGGGAAATGACACAGCGATGAAAACATGAAAAACAAACCAATCAGTCTCAAATTATCACTCGTGGCAGCCGCGGTTGCCGCCAGTCCTCTGGTCATGGCCGAGGAAGTCAAACACGAGCCCATTTTAGATGTGGCCGAAGTCATAGTGGTGACCGGCGAGAAGCCGACGCCGCTGCAACAGACCACGAGTAGCTGGACCATCAGTGCCGATGAAATTCAGGCCATGGGTGCCCAGAGCCTGGACGAGGTACTGAAGAATGCCCCTGGCGTCTATGTGCGTACCGGTGGCCAGGGCACGCCCAGGGTCGATGTGCGCGGCTTTAAGGCCAGACACGTCATCTATCTGATCAACGGCGTGCCGGCCAATGGCGCCGAAGATGGTCAGTTCGATCCTAGCGTGGTGCCTGCCAGCCAGATCGCCTCGGTCACCGTCTCCATGGGCCCAACCTCTGTGCTCTATGGTCCGGGCGGCGCCGGCGGCGTGATCAACATCCGCACTAAACAGGGCGCCGATGTGCCCGGCTTCTCCGGCCATCTAGAGGGCGGCGAAAACGATACCTTCAACGGCGACGTCACAGTGGCGGGCTCGGGCGAACGCTGGCAGGGGCTGGTATCGCTGTCGCGTCAGCAGACCGATGGCTGGCCTGTGTCTGGCGATCAGCCGGATACCGAGGTGCAGCAGGGCGATACCCGTTTCAACAGCGACAAGACGATCAACAACCTGTTTGCCCAGGGCAGCTACTGGCTGTCGGACAATACCCAGCTGATGGCAAACCTCAGCCTGCGTAGCGGCGAGTGGGGCAAGCCCGCCGTCGATGGCACAACCTCTGGTAAGGCCAAATTTGAACGCGTCGACGACTATGATGCCCATACGGTGCAACTGGGTCTGGCCCATAGATTCAACGAGCTGCTGACCCTGAGGGGCTTCATCTACCAGAATCAGTCTGACGTGCTGGAAAACCGTTATCTGGATGACAGTTTCGCCGGCCTGCAGCAGAGCCTGGACGGCCGCTCTGTGGTCAGCGGCGGTAACCTGCAGCTGATCGCCGACTTCGATAAGGGTCACCTGCTGACCGGCGCCCTGATCGCCGAGCACCAGAGCTGGGAGTCAGAGAGTAATCAGATAGATACCGGCAGCACAGGCACAGGAAGTGGCACCGGCAGTGGTTCAGGTAGTGGTTTAGGATCTGGCTCCGGCAGCGGATCTGGAACAGGAACTGGAGGTGGTTCGGGCTCAGGTACTGGGGGCGGATCAGGCTCGGGATCGGGAACCGGTAGCGGTTCGGGTTCAGGCAGTGGAACAGGGTCGGGTAGCGGATCTGGCACAGGTGGCGGTTCTGGCTCAGGAACCGGCGGTGGCACGGGCGGTGGTAATGGCTCTGGCGGCGCCGAGTCATTCGACGATTCGTCCTGGCTCTACACCCTGGCGGCGGAATATCAGTATCAACAGGATAGTATCGGTGCCAGCCTGGGCGGCGCCCTACACGAGCAGCAACGTGTGCGTGAAGATGAGTCCGACTACTCGGCGCAGGCCTCAGCCTACTGGCAGGCCGCCGAAGCGACTCGCCTCAATCTGGGTGTGGCCCGTAAGGTGCGTTTCCCATCGATGCGCAACCTCTACTCACTCTCGTCGGGTAACCAAGATCTGCAATCTGAGACCTCTAAACACCTGGAGCTGAGTCTGGCACAGGGGCTGGGTAGCAACACAGATCTGAGCCTGGCGGCCTACTACACGGATGCGGACAACTATATCGCCAAGGATGTCGATGGCATCTATCAGAACATGGGCCGCTATCAGTTCAAGGGGGTCGACTTCCTGGTACGCGATCAGAGCATCGATAACCTGTCGCTGAGCTTCGGCTACAGCTTCCTCGATAGTGAAGACAAGGATGCGGCGCCGGGACTGGATACCTTAGAGTACCGTCCGCGTCATAAATTCAGGCTGCAGGCGGATTACGAGTTTAGCTTTGCGACCCGCATCAACCTGAATATCGAGCACATCATGGGCCAGGTGTTCCACACCGAAGAGAAGGTGGCCGGTCAGAAACAGCTGGTGGAGAAGTCGCTGGATGACTACACACTGGTGGATCTCAAGCTGAGCCAGCCTATCGCGGGTGACGCCCTGTCTGTCTACCTCAGAGCCACTAACCTGCTCGATGAGCGTTACTATCAGAGCGAGGGGCTGCCTCAGGCGGGTCGTCAGTTGTTCCTGGGCGTGAACTGGCAGCTATAGGCATAAACCATGGCCCTGGTGCGACTCAGTCAGATCCATTTTAACTTCCAGACAGCGGCGCAGCCGCTGTTTGAGGATCTTAATCTGACCATAGCGGCCGGCGAGTGTCACCTGATCCACGGCTACACCGGCTGTGGTAAGTCGACTCTGCTCAAGCTGCTGCAGGGGATCCTGGAGCGTCCCTGGGAGGGGGAGCGTGAGATCGCCGAGGGGGCGACCCTGGGCGTGGTGATGCAGGACCCCAATGTGCAGCTGCTGCGCCAGACGCTGGGGGCCGAGGTGGCCTTCGCCCTGGAAAACTTAGGCGTCGCCAGCAGTGAGATGCTGCTGCAGGTGCGCTCGGCCCTAAGACGGGTCGGCCTCTATATCAGCCTAGACACGCCCATCGCCAGCCTCTCTCTGGGACAGCGTTATCGCCTGATGATCGCCGCCCAGCTGGTGCTCGAGCCAGACCTCTTGTTGCTCGATGAGCCCTGGGCGCAGCTGGACGATCAGGGAGTGGCCGAGCTGTCGGCCGTGCTCCACCAACTCAAGCAGCAGGGCGTGGCTCTGTTGATCGTCGAGCATCACAGAGGCGTCTTCAAGGATCTGGTTACCCACAGATGGCAGCTCAGTCAGGGCCAACTGCAGGCGTTAGCGCCGGCGGAGTGTGAAGCGACTTCGGAGCAGGTAAGTTGGCGCGAGTCGCCGGCCTGGCCGCAGGGTAGCGCCGTCATCGACAGTCATGGCTTTACCTTAGCGTTTCGTGAGCGCCAGAAGCTGTTCGACGCCGACTCCCTGCTGCTCTTCCCCGGTGAGATTGCCGCCCTGGTGGGCGACAACGGCTGCGGCAAGAGTACCCTGCTCAAGAGTCTGGCCGGTATTCAGGCGGATATCGATCCCTTGGGCATCAAGGTGTTTGGCAAGAAGCCCAAGTTGGGACGCTTCGGCGCCGACCTTGCCTTGCTGCACCAGCGGCCGAGTCGACAGCTGTTTGAAAATACCGTTATCGAGGAGATGCAGTTTAGCCTCAAGCGTTTCGGCTTGCCGCTGGAGCGGGCCATCGAACTCCTGGGGCAACTTGGGTTGACTACATTGGCGCGGCACTCGCCTCATACGCTCTCCTACGGTCAGCAGCATCTGATCGCCCTGGCGTCGCTAGCCTGTCTCAGGCCCAAGCTACTGCTACTGGATGACCCGTTCGCCGGGCTGGACGAGCACTTCACCGACAAGATAGTGGCGCTGCTGACCGAGCTGAGCCGTCAGGGCACAGCCCTGGTGATCGCCAGTCACAGGCCGATTGCGGCGCTGCCGGTGGATCGCCTCTGGCGGGTGGTGGATGGGCGTCTCGAATCTCTCTCGGCCTCGCCACAGGCGTATTCACGTGTGGGCTAGACGCGGCGTGCGCGCGCCTGGAGTGCGCCGTGCTAAACGCCACTTCGCGGTCAACGATACCCGCTGGTGCGCGCTCGCCATCCTTCTCGCCCTGGGGCTCTCCAGTTGCGCCTTCCTGTTGCCCCAGTCATGGCTGCATTACCTGGGCCTGGCGAACTTGCTGTTGCTGATACAGGGTCGTTACCTGGGCGGGCGACTCAGGGGGCTGTTGGTGATCTTCACCAGTCAGTTGGCGATCACTAGCCTGCTCTATCTGTTGCTGCACGGACTCGAGCGTCTACCCGAGGGGATTATCGCCGTGTGCCGCATCTTGATGGCCATGATCCCCGGCTGGTGGCTGTCGGTGGCCTGCTCGCCCCAGCGAATCGGCGAGGTGCTCAGCTTCTGTCTGCCCCACAAGTGGGCCTTCGTGCTGGCCGCCTGCTTCGGCATCTTGCCTTACCTAGGGCAGGAGACGCGGGAGATCTATCAGATGCAGGTGATGCGCGGCGCCAACATTCGCCTCAAGTCGTTGTGGCGTCCCAAGCATTGGCGCGAGCTGATCTACTGCGTGCTCTATCCGCTGCTGATCCAGCTGTTAAAACTATCCAAGCAGATGGCCACAGCGGCCAGGCTGCGCCAGTTTGGTCGTCATCCCAAGCCGACCCACTGGCCCTATTAGTGAGAACCAAGCGTATGAACAATAAAGGATTCAACCTAAATGACGCCCTGTTTATCGGCTTCTGTGCCACCCTGCTGGTGGCGCTGAAGGGGATGCTGAGGCTAAAACTAGGGCTGTCGGGACATTCCATGTTCCTGATGAGCTTCTTCTATTTAATTTGCTATGGCGCCGTGGGTAAGCGCGGTGCCATCAGCCTGTGTGGCCTGTTGGCGGGCATGATGGCCATGACCCTGGGCGTCGGCAAGGGCGGTCCCTTCCTGCTGGTGAAGTTTGGCCTGCCGGCTATCGCCATGGATATCTGCCTGCTGCTACTGCCCAGCCTGCTGGCGCTCAAGTGGCGCTGCATCATACTGGCGCTGGTGGGCACCCTGGCCTGGGCCAGCAAGGGGCTTATCGAGGGGCTGCTGGCGGGGCTGAGCACCCAAGTGGTGGCGCTACAGTTCGGTAAGAGCCTGTTGTTTGGCAGCTTCTTCGCCCTGTTGGCGGCCATGTTGGTGCCGCCCGTACTGGAGCGACTGCGTAGCCACGACCTGATTGATAGAGAGGAGATATAAGCATGGTGAGAGCATCTGGGTTGAGATCTTGGTTGGTGTGCATCGACGATACCGATGATATCGGCACCAAGGGAACCGGGGAGATCGCCGAGGAGATAGCGCATCTGCTGAGCGATAATCACCTGAGCCGCTGCGCCTTCGTGACTAGGCATCAGCTCTATGTGCACCCTGATATTCCCTACACCTCCCATAACAGCGCCATGTGTTTTCAGGTGCGCACCGCTAAGTCTCAGGATGAGATATTAGAGATAGCCGTGGCCCATCTGCGTAGCGAGAGCGCCGCGGCGTCCGACCCCGGCATCGCCCTGCTGGATCTGCAGCATTCATGTGATCGTGAGGCGCTCATCGCCTTCGGCGAGCAGGCTAAGGAAGAGGTGAAGACCAAGGCGCAAGCCTACGCCCTGGCCGAGCTGCTTGGCATACACCTGAGTGAACATGGCGGCACTGGGCAGGGGATCATAGGTGCACTCGCGGGGCTGGGACTTAGGCTGCAGGGCAACGATGGTCGCATCAAGGGGCAGTTTAACCTGCCCGGCCTAGAGGCGGGCGAGGTGTCACTCTCGGTCGGTGAGGCGATCGAGCTGACCGGGGTCGACCGTGTGCTCAGCAATAGCGGCGAGCAGCTCTGCTTCAAGACGCTCCTCTATCTGTCTGGCAAGGTCAAGGCCGTCTATCGGGATCATCAGGTCTCTCTACTGGTGTATGAGGATCAGGGCCGCTGGCGCAACGCCCTCAAGCAGCAGCTGAAACACTATTAACGGCCCACACAGTAAAGTCGATGAGGAGCAAGATGCAGCAAGCATTTGAACTACGCCAGGGGCGCTGGCAACTGACCATAACCGGGGAAGACTATGCCGCCTCGCGACAACTGGCGGCTGAGTGCGACGGCTTCATCGCCGACGATGAGGATGAGCAGGTGGATGATATCGAGCGTTCCTGCGTTAATTGTGCCCGTCGTCGTTGGTTGATCGACGCCATCGAGTGTACCTTCTTGTAGCAGTATATTAGTCTTTGCTTTACAAAAACTTGCATCATTTTCGGGGGCCGGCAAATGGGGATAAATCGGCCTTCAGCCTGAAACTATCCTCGCCGGCCTCTGGCGTTCTGCCGCGCCCAGGCATACTATAATTTCCTCCTATCACAGTGTTTTCACAGGCAATCGCACCGAAGCTAAGGGATTTAGACTAGGCTAAAAAGGAGCGGATGCGAAAACCGGGTGATTTTTTGGAAAGCGGTATGACCGAAAGTGTGAACGAAAAAGCGGATGTCATGAAGGTGCCGGTGCCAAACCTGGCGCTGGGTATGTATGTTGCGGCTATCGATCATCAGGGAAGAGTCAATATCACCAATCCGGGACAGATTAAAGATCGACAAGCCATAGATAAGCTGGTGCGTAACGGTATCGAGTATGTCTGGGTCGACGTAGAAAGGTCGGCGCCAGAGTGTGGACTCAGGCCGAAACAAGAGCCGGAGAAGATAATACGCCTGACCCGGGATCAGTCCCAGGAGAAGGCCAAACGCCTGATGAGCGAGGCGAAAGATCTGGTCAAGAAGGTCTTGTCCGAGACCTTCGAGGGTAAGGCGGTCAAGGTAGAGCCCTTCGAGGCGCTGGCGGACAAGATGCTCGAATCCGTCATGCTCGATGCCGACGCCTTCAAGTGTATCTCGGCCCTGCGCTCTAAAGATGCCTACCTGCTGGAACACTCCATCAATGTGGCCTTCCTGCTGGTGACCTTTGGTCGCTATCTCAAGCTTAAGCGTAGCGTGCTCAAACAGTTAGCGGTGGGCGGTATCTTGCACGATATCGGCAAGGTGCGCGTCAATAATCGCATACTGCACAAGCCGGGGCGCCTGACGCCGGAAGAGTTTGAGCATATGAAGCTGCATCAGGTCTATGCTCAGGAGATCCTGGCCGAGACAGAGGATCTGTCGCAGATCAGCCGCGACGTCTGTCTGATGCACCACGAGAAGCTCGATGGCAAGGGCTATCCCAATGGTCTAAAGGGAGAGGAGATCTCCCTCCATGGCCGCATGAGCTGTATCGTGGATATCTTCGACGCCCTGACCGCGACTCGCTGCTACAAGGAGGCGATGAGCCCGGCTGCCGCCTTTAAGATTCTACTCAGCCTGACCCCCTTCCATCTGGATGAGAAGCTGGTGTATGAGTTTATCCGCTGCGTCGGTATCTACCCCGTGGGTTCACTGGTGCAGCTCTCTGACGGTCGGATTGGCATCGTCTGGGAGGCGAAAGACAGAGACGCCCTGCATCCCGTGCTCAAGACCTTCTATTCGGTGAAGCATAAGCATTACACCGAGGTGACCATGGTGGATCTGCTTAAATCGGATCTCTTCATCGAGCGCGGCGTGTCGCCCAGCAGTTTGGATGTGGATCCTACGCCTTTCTACTGATCTGGATCAGGCATCAAGGTTTCACAGGATTTGCGCGCTGGCTAGCAGAAGTCCCATGCCGCGCTGTATGGCGCGTCGTGGGCGGTTACACTGGCGCCAACCTCTTACCTAAACTGGCTTAACTCATAGATGAACAGACGAGAATTTATCCTGGCCGGCGGCGCGGTATTCGCCGCCGGTCTCTCCCCTAAGCTTTTTGCCGCGAGTCCGACGTCGAATCAAATACAGCAGCATTTACCGTCGGGTGATCAACCCCAGGCGCCGCTCAAGGTGCTGGCCCTGGTGTTTGACGACTATGAAACCTTAGATCTTCATGGCCCGCTAGAGATGTTGGGGCATCTGCCCAGCGTCGAGATCACCCTTATCGGCCCCCAGTCTATCGTGCGCAGCTATCAGGGGCCGCGAGTGGTGGCCGATCGCCAGCTCGATGAGGTGGTCGAGTGCGATCTCCTGCTGGTCCCCGGCGGCATGGGCACGCGCAAGCTGGTGGACGACACTCGCCTGTTGGACTGGCTGAGGCGTCAGGTGAAGGTCTCTAACAAGGTGTTCTCCGTCTGTACCGGCGCGGCCTTATTGGCCAAGGCCGATCTGCTCGATGGCGTGAGCGCCACCACCAACAAGATGGCCTATACCTGGGTGACAGGATTAAACGACAAGGTTATCTGGCAGCCCAGCGCCCGTTGGGTGGACGATGGCCGTTTCCTCACCTCATCCGGCGTGTCGGCGGGGATAGATGCAGCCCTCTTCTATATCGCCCAAACCTATGGCGAGGCTCAGGCGCGGAAGATAGAGACGCTCACCGAATATCAATGGAACAGCGACGCCGATAAGGATCCCTACGCCGTCATAAGTTAGTCGATTTAGTGCTTAGCCGATTCAGCTATTTGTTAGTAAAAACGGATATTTGCTGAGATTTCGGCGGCAATAAATAATAGCCACTCGATCATTTCGCCAGACCATTTGGTCAAATATAAGGAGGCAAAGATGAAGAAGTGGCTAGTGCTTTTATGTTGCGCCTTCCTGTTGGCGTCCTGGCTCACCACAGGGCTAACCCGATCCCTGGTGGAGCTGGTGGCCTTTATCACCATAGTGACCCTGGTGTGGCGCTACAGCGTCTCAGCTAAAGTTGATGATGTAGAGCAGAGAACCCGCGCCGATAATCAGCCAAAGCAGTAATCCCAGGGCCATCGGCCGCATTCCCGCCTGGCGCATCTTACCTATGGTGATCCCCGCGCCGATCATAAACAGACACAGCACCAACACCCGCTTAGACAAGGCAAAGATGCCGTCATACAGCACCTGCCCCTGAGGCAGGAAGTGCGCCAGCAGTATGGCGAGACAGTAGAAGAGGATAAAGAAAGGCACGGCGATCTTGCGTCGATTGCCGCCAAACGCCATGGCACTCACCAGCGCCACCGGCACTATCCACAGGGCCCTGGCCAGCTTGAGCGTGGTGGCGGTGCGCAGCGCCTCGTCACCATAGGCCGAGGCGGCGCCCACGACCGACGAGGTGTCGTGGATGGCGATGGCGCTCCATACCCCAAAATGATACTGACTCAGCTGCAACAGATGCCCGAGGGCCGGAAACAGAAATAGGGCGATGGAGTTGAGCACGAACACGGTCGCCAACGCTATGGCCGTATCCTGGCTGTCTGCCTTGATGGCCGGGGCCACAGCGGCGATAGCGCTGCCACCACAGATGGCGGTGCCCGAGGCGATCATATGGCTCAGCTTGGCATCGACTCTGAGCAGTCTACCCAGGGCAGTCCCCAGCAGCAGGGTGAATACGATAGAGCCTAAGATCAGCCCGATATTTTGGCTGCTGGCGCTGATGGCAGCGTCGAGCTGAATGCCGAAGCCGAGACCGATAATGGCGTAGGCCAGCAGCTTCTTGGTCAGGGCGCCGATATCCAGATTGTGGGGTACCAAACCTAGGCTTGCCAGGGTGAAGCCGATCACCAGGGCGATGGGGGAGGAGATCACCGGTGTCAGACAGAGGGCGCCGGCGACAAAGAAGATCGCCTGAGCGGGGGGAAAGGGCCACTTTTGAAACAATGCTTTCATCGGTTCCATATCTTGTTTAACCAGATGGGCAGGTTTTATCCTGCCCACCGTTTTCGAATGCCGGGTGTTTTACCACAGATTCGAGCCTATTAACCTTACCTATGTCAGGTTTCGCCGCGCCGTCTTGTGCTACGCCGCATGCCTCGACTCATATCAACACCAAGTCTAGGGCTAGCTCAGCAGGAGCAGGCTACCCAGGCCGAGGAAGATGAAGAAGCCCACCACGTCTGTGACTGTGGTGAGGATCACCGAGCCCGCCACCGCAGGGTCGATACGCATCTGCTTGAGCAAAAAGGGAATAACCGTACCCGACGAGGCCGCCGCCAGGCTGTTGAAGACGATGGCCACGAAGATGATGCCCCCCAGCGCCAGGGAGGAGAACCACCAACTGACCACCACACCTATGAGGGCGCCCAGTAGCACGCCGTTGAAGGCGGCGATCTTCAGCTCCTTGTCCAGCAGCAGGGTGAGGTTGCTGCGCTTCAAGTGGTTCAGCGCGATACCCCGAAGGGCCACCGCCAGGGTCTGACTGCCGGCGATGCCGCCCATGCTGGCGACTACCGGCATGAGTATGGCCAGGGCCACCACCTGTTGCAGGGCGTCGCCAAACAGGCCGATCACCCAGGAGGCGAGAAAGGCCGTCAGCAGGTTGGTGGTCAGCCAGATGGCTCGCATGCGCGCCGCCACGCCAACCGGGGTGAAGAGGTCTTCCTCATCCTGTGGGGTCTCAGACACCAGCACCTCCAGGCTTCGCTCCTTGAGGCGGTGCATCAGGGTCGACAGGGCGATGGCGCCGATGATCTTGCCGCCTTTCTCCACCGGCACCCAGGCAAAGCCTGCCGCCGGATTAAACTGCTGCGCCGCCTGAGTGATATCCAGCTCGTCGCCTACGGCCTCGAGTTCGGTGAGACACTCAGACAATGGCGTGGCGGGATCCTCACGATAGAGCTGCTCCAGGGTACAGCCGCCGTGGAACTGTCCCTCGGCATCGACGCCATACACGGCCACATACTCCCGCTGCTTCTGCTTGTTCAGGCGCTCCAGCACCCGGCCGACCGTGGCGGTTGGACGCGAGCGCAGAATATTGTTGTTGAGGTAACGGCCGACGGCCTCATCCTGGTAGCTCAGCGCCTGCTGCATCTGCTCCGTGGTGAGGGCTTCTTGCTGATCCAGATAGTCTTCGACTATGTCGCCGGGCAGAATCTCGGCGAAGGTGAGGATATCTATCTCAGAGATGCGCCGTGCCAGCCCTTGTAGCTGCTCGGGGCTGAGCAGATCTAAGACGTGGCGGGCGGTTTCATAGTGCAGCAGGTGCAATATGGGCCAGCCGCGGTCGATAGGGATCTTACGGCAGATGGGCGAACGATACTGGTCGCTCACCGACTCCAGCAGGTCGGCCAGGTCGGCATCGGAATAGTCGCTGATAAAGCCGAGGGAGGGTAGCTCCTCCGCCTCGGGATGGCTGACAATGTCGATGACGCGGGCGAGTAAATCGTCTCTGGCCGCCTGATCGGTTTGTGCTGTTGGGTCTGGCATTGTCATAGGGGATGTCCTTGGTTGAGCTTGGGGGACAGTGTAAGGGAAAGCCGTTAACTAAACCATTGAAACGCTGACCTTTGGTCGGCAAAGGTGTTGCGAGTGCCTGCGATAACAGGCACTCACTGGCTAGCCGTTAATCAGAAAACTCTGGGAGGGATCCACCAGGACGCGATCGCCCATGGCCTCACGGCCCAGCAGCATCAGGTAGGTCATGTCCTGGCGATTGCTCAGGGTCAGCTCTATGGGCCACTCATGCTCCCCCAGCTTGAGTGTGGTCGCTATCACGCAGCGCTGCTCTACCTCGCCGTTGGAGGACTTGATGCGGCGCGAGTCGCGCACCGGCGCCTTACAGTGGACTATCTGCTCCAGGTCATACACGTCCGGATGCAGGTCGAAGGCGACATAGGGCCGCCCGCCCACCTTGATCCGCTTGAGGTTATCCACGTGCAGGGCGGAGGTCTTGGCGCCCGTGTCGATGCGTACCTGCAGATCCTTGATGCCCAGATCCGGCAGATCGCAGGCCTCTAAGTTGCCTATGATGATCTTGTTCATCGCTTGTATCCCTTAATGTCTTGGCCGCCCCTAGATGGTCTGGGTGGTCAGCGGCATTATCTGATCGTTCATTATCTCAATATGTTCCGCCACCTCGTCGGCGGCGCTACCAAAGTAGGCCACATGGAACATGGCGTCTCCCTCCAGCACCAGGGGGATATTCTGCTTGCCTATGACGATACCCGTGCGGTTCGATACCACGCTCTGGATCAGCTCGCCCAGTGGGCTGTTGATCTCCGCCAGCACCTGGCCCTTCTCCACATAGGCGCCCAGCTTGGCAAACTCGCACACGAAGCCGCTGGCCGAGGCGCGGGTCCAGTCGCTGCGGTTGGCGATGAAGGGTTCTATCTTCTTGCGCAGGCGGCGTTTACGGATCAGCCCAAGTGACGACAGCACATTGAGGATCCCCCGCTCGCCTGTCTGTATCGACAGCTCGTCAAACCTTAGCGCCTGGCCTGCCTCATACAGCAGCACCCGGGTGCCCTTGTTCACCGCGGCTTCCCGCAGCGAGCCGTCGCGCACGTTGGCGTTGAGCAGCACAGGCACGCCGAAGGCCTGAGCCAGGGCCAGGGTCTGCTCGTCATCCAGGTTGGCACGTATCTGTGGCAGGTTAGATCTGTGGATAGCCCCGGTATGCAGGTCGATACCATAGTCGCAGTGCTGCACTATGCTGTTTAAGAAGGTGTATGCCACCCGTCCGGCCAGCGACCCCTTGGGCGAACCGGGAAAACAGCGGTTAAGGTCACGCCTGTCGGGCATGTAACGGCTCTGATTCAGCACTCCATAGACATTGACCATGGGCACCAAGATCAAGGTACCCTTGAGCAGCTTGAGCTTACTCTGGATCAACCGGCGGATGATCTCGATACCATTGAGCTCATCGCCATGCACCGCGGCGCTGACAAACACCTTGGGGCCATCTTTCTTAGCGCGGATCACATGCACAGGTATCGACACCTGAGTGTCCGTGTACAGGCTGGCTACCGGTAGTTCAAGCTGGTGCTGGGTGCCGGGCTGGATATCGACACCCGCTATGGTAAGTGCTTCGCTCATTTAGCCTTTTCCGCGAGTTCTGTTGGCGTTGGGTTTCGCCTTCTTCTCAATAAATTCATAGATCAGCCCGGCCACATCCTTACCGGTCGCCTGTTCTATCCCTTCCAGTCCGGGCGAGGAGTTCACTTCCATCACCACTGGGCCGTTGTTCGATTGCAAGATATCCACACCACAGAGGTTTAGCCCCATCGCCTTGGCGGCGTTGAGGGCCGTCGCACGCTCATCCTTAGAGAGGCGCACCAGCTGGGCCACACCACCACGGTGCAGGTTAGAGCGAAATTCGCCTTCGGCCGCCTGACGCTTCATGGCCGCCACTACCTTATCACCCACCACGAAGCAGCGGATATCGGCGCCGCCCGCTTCCTTGATGAACTCCTGCACCAGAATGTTGGCCTTGAGACCCATGAAGGCCTCGATCACGCTCTCGGCCGCCTTATTGGTTTCGGCCAAGACCACGCCTATGCCCTGGGTGCCTTCCAGCAGCTTGATCACCAGGGGCGCGCCGCCCACGTTCTTGATCAAATCCTGGATCTTGTCGGGCTTGCTGGCAAATCCGGTACGTGGCAGGCCGATGCCCTTGCGTGACAGCAGCTGCAGGGATCTCAGCTTATCGCGAGAACGGCTGATGGCCACAGACTCGTTGACACAGAAGGTGCCCATCATCTCAAACTGGCGCACCACGGCCGTACCGTAGAAGGTGATCGACGAGCCGATGCGAGGGATCACGGCATCATACTTAGGCAGTACCTTACCCATGTAACGCACGGTTGGGTTGCTGCTGGTGATATCCATGTAGCAGTGCAGTGTATCTATGATGTCCACCTCGTGGCCGCGAGCTTCGCCGGCTTCTTTCAGGCGTTGGGTGGAGTATAAGTTTTCATTGCGAGACAAGATTGCAATACGCATCTCTACTTCCTTAGTGTAAATCTTTAAGTAATTAAAAAATAATGCTTTCAAATTCAAAGTGATTGTTGGCCTCAGGGCGAACAATCGACAGCGACGGCGCTAGGCGTCGCGTGGGGGTGAGGTCACCTAAGCACGGCGCGCGGCCAGCAGAAAAGCTCAGTTGGCTTAACTATAGTCATAATTGGCCACCACCGTGGCACCGCTGACTTTTTTCCTTGGTTTTCATTCGATTGTCTGAGGTTTTCCATCGCCTGTTTAGGGCGCGACCTTATTGATAAACCCCACTGGAGAAAAGCTAATTTTTTTTGTCGTGACCACAATGGATTTTGTTGCTGAACCCAAGGCTTGGCGGGAGTGTTATCTATGCTGGATTTGACTCACCTTGCAGTGCCGTGCAAGTCACACTTTTGGCTGATGTTCAGCGATTCAGCGCCAGGAGTAGACTAAGTCTGGAATGAAGGATAAGGCTGATAGATCTGCTTAATACCCTGTCTATTTGATGTTTCGCTGTGACCTTTGTGTAGCAATAAGAGTTTTGGATAGCCTTGTTTGTATTAAATAAGAAGTATTACAGGGCTCGCTCTTTCCTGAAAATAAGTGAGTATTGTTTTGCGGCAGATCACTTTATTTTAGTAATGACATACTGTTATTATTTATATTTCAGATGTTTATATTTACGTTTGGCTAAATGCATCAGGGGGTGCATGTCCGCTTTCTCGCAAATTAGCGTTATAACCAGTAAGGAACATCGGTGAAAAATTCAGAGCACATTGCAGTAAATTTAACGACTCAAGATTATATTGCTGGAAGCCAAGAGTATGCCGTAGCTCTAAATATCACTAATGCTTCAGGTAAAGAAATATCTGATCTACAGGTGTTTAACACACTCTCTGCAGGAAGAGAGATTTCGCTCAATAATGGCCTAGAATCTTCGAATTTAAACGCATTAGAAGACAAGAAGAGACGACTTATTCGTGATCTTGAGAGAGCCGTAGAAAGTGCCTATGCGAGAAAACGAAGAAAAAAGCAGTCTTTATCGGAGCAATTGGCGTTTACGCTTGTTGAGGCAGTTGATGTTTATGCGTCAATTTTTTCAAAGCGGAAATCGCAACCCACAACTCCGTACTGGGCAGAAGAGGCGCTAAAGATTGATGAGTGGGAAGATGTAGAAAAGTTAGAAAAGGAAGTTATTAGCTTTGAAGATGAAGATTCATTTCTTGCAAAAGCATACGCAATAAACAAAGAAAAGTTAGAACGTGTAATGTCTAAGCTAGAAAAAGAACAGAGCAAAGTCTTTTCGAAAGGAGTATCCCTTCCCCAAGGCAGCACTATTTCTTTTCCATTTTCTTTTAAGGCACCACATCTGCTGAAGCAGAAAAAGATGGATCTATCTTTTAAAATTTCATACAGAGTTGAGGGTGAAGACGTAGTTCATACACGCTCAAGTTCAACGAGAATATTTATTTACCCTTCAGCTTTCTCCGTCCCTACCGGGGGAATGGTAGGAGCTGCAGTTGGGTACGCAATAAAGAGCACGCTAATGTCTGGGGAAGGCTTGGCTCTGAACTGGGGAATTCTAGTTGGTAGTTTAGCATTAGGCTTGGTGATTAGTTTGTTGGCATCTAGAAAACCTGAAACAAACAAAGCGATTACAGTTGAAGATTTTACAGGTGGGCTGATTATAGGAGTACTAGCAGGCTTATATTCGGAGGTAATATTAACTAAGCTCCAGACACTCATATGATGGTTATGTCAAATCAATCAACTTCGTGCCTTCGGCGCCGGACGCAGAAAATCTGCGACGGTTATTGATGTGCTAGGTTTACATTGGAGTCAAAGAAATTGGCTGATTTAGATATTGTGTATAGCAGGTTAGTTAAAGCTATAGAAAAACAAAGGAGTAACTCGTACTGCTTGAGCCTCTGGAGTATGTTCATAAGAGAGCGAGATGGCCACAGGTGCATTATATGTAACTCGAAGAAGAAACTTTCTGCTCACCACATAATCCGCAAGAGCTTTTGGAAGCACTTAAAGTTTCAAACCGGAAATGGAATTACTTTATGTCACGTATGCCATAAAGATCCACATACCGGTTTTAACGGACGTCCGGATCTCAGTCAACCGATGGATGCACAAGGTGGAGAGAAAATAGATTTATTTACAGGTTATCTGGGTGCTCTGGTTATTGACTCCTACAGGCGTAACCAGCTTGAAGAGTATTTGTATCATTTTAGCGATGGAGCTTTAGACGCATTCAAGAAGATTCAGGGTATACCAGAAGCCGCAACATTCGAAGGACGACAAATAGAGAAGGCGTATCAAATATGGAATCAAACCCCAAGAGGAATGTTTGAAGCAATATTAAATTCCGTAGGTGTAACTATTCCAGAGGATTATGTTCAAAATGAAGAAGTGACAATGTATTACTCTGACACTTTGAAAAAGAAAGATGGTAGTCCTGCAGATGTAATGTACTTTCGATATATCCCTCCAACAGAATTTAAAGAAAATCCAGATGATACTCTGGAGTAAACCTAACAAACTGTTGAGGAGTAATTTGTAATGTGTGTATTTTTGCTATGCGTCGTATTCAATGATTAAGGTGGTTTGCAGGTGCTTCGGTATTGCGTTGCTCCCCCCTTAACAGGCCGTTATATGTTTTCCTAAATGTTGAAATTGGAGTCACAATGAAAGTAAAAGAGTTACTAGATAAATTGTCTAAATTAGATCCTGAATTACAATTAATTTTTTCTACAGATGATGAAGACGTTTTGAATAATCGAGAATTATTCAAGTTATTTGATGTACAAGACATAAGTGTAATTGAAGCTGAGCGAACTCGAGATGCATATCGCAAACCTACTCTCAAGATTGGAAAGTCTGAGGGTTCTGTAAAAATGGCTATGATTAACATAAGTGGCGACTTTTAGTTCCACATATAACACACTGTTTAAGAGGGATTCGCGACGCGTGGCATTTTCAGTATGCGTTGGTTTTAACTGATTAAGGTGGTATGCAGCGGTATCGTTATTGCGTTGCTCACAGCTTAATAGGGCAATAAGTACAAGGAGGTAACTTGAGTAAAAACAATGTTGTAGAAATAGAAAAAGATTTGCCAGCACATATCGAGCAGTTAAATGCTCGAATGAAGCATATCGAGCAAATAGCAAAGACAGTGGAAATGGTAGCTGAAAACGGTTTTTCAGTTGCCGATAAGTACTTTGATAATAAAGCAAAACAAGAGCAGTTAGATCTTGAACTGGAAGACAAGCAGCATAAACGTATGATTTTAGTATTGTCTGGTTTGCTCTGCATGGTGTTCGTTTTGATCATGACAGCTATGCTCTTGAAGCAATTTGAACTAGTTAAAATCATCCTTGGGTCAACACTTGCGGTTGGTGGTGGAGCTGGAATAACGTCGCTATTTAAAAGAAAAGATCGCTAGAGAAAGTATTTATAACAAAGTATTTCAGAGTGATTCCAAACGCTTGATTTTTAAGATTAAGGTTGGATTTCGTGTTTACGGTGCAATGGTTTAGGTATCGCGTTGGCGTTGCTAATACATTAATGCTGCCTTAGCCGATATCTACACAAGATGAGTGCCAACTCTCATCGCGGCAGCATTAAAAAGGCCAGACAGTTGTCTGGCCTTTTGCTGTTCTCTCAATCAAGCAACAAGCGTATTAACGCATAGTAACGAACTCTTCGGCGCCTGTGGGGTGGATGGCGACGACGGCGTCGAAGTCGGCCTTAGTGGCGCCCATCTTGATGGCGACGCCGAAGCCTTGCAGTATCTCATCCATGCCGTAGCCGATGCCGTGGATGCCCACGACCTTCTCCTCTTTACCGGCGCACACCAGCTTCATCTTACAGGCCTGACGGTGGGCGGTGACCGCCGTATACATAGAGGTGAAGCCCGAGTTGTAGACCTTGACGTTCTCCTCGCCATATTGGGCGATCGCCTCGGGTTCGGTGAGGCCCATGGTGCCTATGGCAGGGTGGCTGAATACTACGGTTGGCACCAGGCTGTAATCCATCTTGGCATCTGTCATGCCGTTGAATAGGTGCTCTGACAACAGGCGACCCGCCTTCACGGCAACCGGGGTAAGCTCTATGCCGCCTTCGATGATGTCGCCGACGCAGTAGATGCCCTTGGCTGTGGTGTTCTGCTGGGCATCGACCACCACATAACCTTTGTCGTTAAGCTTAACGTCTGTGTTTTCTAGGCCGATCTTGTCGGTGGATGGACGACGGCCGATGGCCCAGATTAGGGTATCGATCTCATAGCTCTCGCCATTTTCCAGCTTGAGGGTCAGTGAGCCGTCGGCGTTCTTGGTGACAGATTCTGGAATGCTGTGGGTGTGTAGGCTAGGGCCGTCGGTGGCCATAGACTCCATCAGGGCCTCACTCAGCATAGGGTCGAAGCTGCGCAGCGGTGCATGCTTGCGCACAAACAGGTGAGTCTCGCTGCCCAGGGCATGGAGTACACCCGCCAGCTCGACGGCGATATAGCCTGCGCCGACTACGGCCACACGCTTAGGCTGTTCGTTGAGGGCGAAGAAGCCGTCTGAGTCGATACCATATTCGGCGCCCGGAATGTTGGGAATGGTCGGGGTGCCGCCGGTGGCGATTAGTATATGGTCGGCGCTGTAGTGCTCGCCATTCACCTCTATGGTGTTGTTGTCGACGAATTGGCCATAGCCGCGCACCAGGGTGACGCCGTTGCTGTCCAGGCCTCTGTCGTAGGCGCCGTGGATGCGCTCTATGTAGGCCTCGCGGCTCTCGACCAGCTTGCTCCAATCGAATTTATTGACCGATACGTCGAAGCCATAGTCTTTGGCGTACAGGTGCATGGCCTCGGCGACTTGGGCGCCATACCACATGACTTTCTTAGGGACGCAGCCGACGTTTACGCAGGTGCCGCCCAGAGCCTTGGCTTCGATCAGCAGTACCTTGGCACCGCGCATGGCCGCACGGTTGGCCGAGGCGATGCCGCCGCTGCCGGCGCCTAAACAGATATAGTCAAAATGTTGAGCCATCTTTTTCTCCAAATTCGAAGGATTGCATATGGGGGTCATTGTAGGGGTAAAGCGACAAGCAAACCAGAGGTGTGTGCGCCCTTTAGCACTAGACCCGCGTCAGGGCGTATGACTTTCAAATGAGTTTGCGATTAGCGCCGGTACTGGCACTTGTGGTGATCGCTCTGGCTTGGCCCCTCGGCGCCGCATTTCATGCAGACCCATTCGCTCTGGCGGGCGCGTAGCTCCTCGTCCTGATAGCCGTAATCTTGTTTCGCTTGCCGCTTGAGGCTCTTCTCCAGATGCGACATACGCTTGTCGAGCCAACGGCAGCTGGGGTCGTCGGCCACATGCTGGCGACTGGCCAGCTGCTGTTTACGGCTTAGCTGTTTTTGACTTAGTTTCTTAGTGCGTTTCTGTTTGGGCTTTTGGGTGGCTCTCTTATCCCGGCGCGACTTGGGCTGCGTAGGGCTGGCGCGATAGTTAAGGGCGCCGGTTGGGTTGTCAGGGATGAGGAGTGGATTACCTTCGCTGTCCAGGGCGCCGTCGGCGGGCAGGGTGATCGTCTCGGAAGCTATCGCCTTAGAGTTTAGCGGCGCGTCTTTATCTTGGGCCTGAGCGGCACAGATAAATAGCAGCGAGAGTGCGATAGCGTTTAAGGTGAAATAGGTAAGCGTTCGATAGTGGCCAGACATTCCGTGTCCTCCAAGTCAGGGCTGGCACTCCTTGCCAGCCTTAGATAAAGCTAGTTCATGGCGAGCCAGCTTTCAATGAAGGACATCGTCTTGCAGGTTATAGCCTAGAAAGCTAGAGCCTTAGAAACTGAAGGTGAGGTGTAGGCCCGCATAGGTATTGTTGAGGCTGCCCTTGGTGTCTGGGTTTTCCTGCTTAATATCTTCCTGGGCCAGGGTGCGGCTCAGGTGGCCCGAGAGTACCAGGCGGTCGGCCAGCTGATATTGGGCCTCGAGACCAAACTGAAAATGGTTAGGGCCGTTGTGCGCTTCGGTCACATATTGGAAGTCGAACGCCTGGGTGACATAGGGCGTCAGTGTGAGTCTGTCTGAGACAGGCCATTCGCTGTGCAGGCTGGCCTCGACAAAGTAACCCGCCGCCTCGGTGGAGTAGGTGTAGGTCAGCGAAGGGGTTAGCCAGGCGATGCCCGTGTATTCCAGGGTGGCGAACAGCTCGTTATCGCCGCAGCGCTCATCGCCGTAGGCCTCGATGCGCTGGTAACCTAGGGCGGCACTTAAGTTGTCGCCAAGCTCGAAGCCATATTCCAGCCCCATGTTCCATTCTATGTAGTATTGGCTATCGCCCCGACCGACTGTGGTAAACAGGGTGAGATCGTCGATCTGCACGGCGGCGGTTGCCCAGTAGATGCCGCCCTTGTCTAAGTTGCTACGCCCCTCTGAGATATACTTCGAGTCCCACCCCAGGTCGAGGATGACGTTGGTATCCGGGCCTTCACTGTGGCTGATGATGTTGTTGATATGCGAGTCATCGACAGTGCCGGTAATGGCCTGGTCGGCGGCGTTGGCGGTACCGGCCAGCAGTAGGCCGATAATGCATGAGTGGCTGATCAATCTGTTCATGGGTGTAACACTGAAATAAGTTTGGGATCGGGATGAATAGTAATGGGTTAAATATTAAACATAAATGAGAATTGGTTGCATTTGCGATCCGCTTGGCAATATCTGTGTTGTAAATGTGAAGTAAATATAGCCTTGTTCTAGATCAAGGTTTTTCATCCAGGCTGCTGCTAGGTCTTACTTCTAGGTTTTAAGTGTTAGGTTTATAAACCTAGCTGTTAAATCCTGGGTTTAGCTCTCTTCGGCGCGCTAGTTTGCTAAAGATGCTTGAATAGTCGCGCCATCGCCCATACATAATCTCAATACCCTAAGATTGACGAGGACACCAGATGAGTAACCCTTTGCTAAGCGGCAGTGAATTACCGCCATTTTCGCAAATCAAACCCGAGCATATTCAGCCAGCCGTCGAGCAGGGGATTGCTAATTGTCGCCAGAAGATCGATGAGGTGCTCGCCAGTGGCGGTCCCTACACCTGGGATAACCTGATCGCACCGCTCGAGCAGGTGGATGACGAATTGAGCCAGATCTGGTCGCCCGTGTCGCACATGAACTCTGTGCTCAGCACTGATGAGTGGCGCGCCGCCCACGATGCCTGCCTGCCGCTCTTGTCGGAATATGGCACCTATGTGGGTCAGCATCAGGGGCTGTATCAGGCCTATAAGGCGCTGAAGGAGTCCGACGAGTTTGCCCAGCTAAGTCAGGCGCAGCAAACCAGCATCACCCACAGCCTGCGTGATTTCGAGTTATCTGGTATCGGATTAAACGATGAAGATAAACAAACTTATGGAAAACTGGTTAAACGTTTATCTGAGTTAACCAGTAGCTTCTCTAATCAGCTGTTGGACGCCACCCAGGCCTGGACCAAGTTGGTGACCGATGAGCAGGAGCTGGCAGGCTTGCCCGAGTCTGCCATTGCCGCAGCCAAGGCGATGGCCGAGGCCAAAGAGCAGCAAGGTTGGTTGTTTACCCTGGACTTCCCCTCTTACCTACCCGTGATGACCTACAGCGACAACCGTCAGCTGCGGGAGGAGTGCTACCGCGCCTTCGTGACCCGCGCCTCGGATCAGGGCCCTAACGCAGGTGAGTTCGACAACGGTCCGCTGATGGATGAGATCTTAGATCTGCGTCATCAGCTGGCTAAACTGCTGGGCTTCGACAGCTTCGCCCACAAGTCGCTGGCGACCAAGATGGCCGAGTCGCCTCAGCAGGTGCTGGATTTCCTTAACGAGTTGGCGGCCCGCTCTAAACAGCAGGGACAGAATGAGCTTGCCGAGCTGACCGCGTTCGCCGAGAAAGAGTTTGGCGTTATCGAGCTGGCCCCATGGGATCTCACTTATTATGCCGAGAAACTCAAGCATCACAGATACGAGATCTCCCAGGAGCTGCTGCGTCCTTACTTCCCTGAAGATCGTGTGCTGTCAGGCCTCTTCTATACCGTGTCGCGCCTGTTCGGTCTGACCATAGAGGAGCAGGAACATTTCGACAGCTGGCACAAAGATGTGCGCTTCTTCCATATCAAAGATGCCAAGGGCGAGCACAGAGGCAGTTTCTTCCTGGATCTCTATGCTCGCGAGGGCAAGCGTGGTGGCGCCTGGATGGACGATTGCCGCGTGCGTCGTCAAACCGCCCATGGCCTGCAGAAGCCGGTGGCCTACCTCACCTGTAATTTCAATGCCCCGGTCAATGGTAAGCCTGCGCTGTTTACCCACGACGAGGTGACGACTCTATTCCACGAATTCGGTCACGGTATACATCATATGCTGACCAAGATAGACGTGGCGGGCGTATCAGGTATCAATGGTGTGCCTTGGGATGCGGTGGAGCTGCCGAGTCAGTTCATGGAAAACTGGTGCTTCGAGGAGGAAGCCCTGGCCGAGATCTCCGGACACTTCGAGACCCATGAGCCATTGCCGAAGGCCATGCTAGACAAGATGCTGGCGGCGAAGAACTTTCAGTCAGGCATGATGATGTTGCGTCAGCTGGAGTTTTCGCTGTTCGACTTCCGCCTGCACCTGGAATATGACCCGGCAGAGGGCGCCCATATTCAGGCCAAGTTGGATGAGGTGAGAGATCAGGTTGCCGTGGTGAAGGCCGCCGATTTCAACCGTTTCCAACACAGCTTCGCCCATATCTTTGCCGGTGGTTACGCCGCGGGTTACTACAGCTACAAGTGGGCCGAGGTGTTGTCGGCCGATGCCTTCTCGCGCTTTGAGGAAGAGGGGATCTTCAACGCCGATACCGGTCGCAGCTTCCTGGAGAACATTCTCGAGATGGGTGGCAGCCTGGAGCCGATGGAGCTGTTTAAGCGCTTCAGAGGCCGTGAGCCAGAGATCGACGCCCTGCTGAGACACTCGGGCATTCAAGGCTAATGCCTTGTTCTGACTAGCCTAAACCGATACCAAAAGGCCAGCCCTGTGATTAGGGTTGGCCTTTTTTATGGGCTAGTGTTTGGTATTAGTAAGCGCCCGCACTATAGGTCAGCTCATAGCTGTGGCTGTAGATCTCTAAGATGTTACCGAAGGGATCTTCCATATAGATCATGCGGTAAGGCTTCTCGCCTGGGTAGTAGTAACGCGGCGCCTGCATGCGCTTCTTGCCACCGGCGGCGACAATCTTCTCTACCAGGCCTTCGAGATCCGGGTCCTGTACGCTGAAGTGGAATACGCCCGTCTTCCAATATTCGAAGTTGTCTTCCGGGTTCTGCTGATTGGCAAACTGGAAAAGCTCGACACCTATCTTGTCGCCGGTAGCCAGGTGGGCGATACGAAACGAGCCCCATCCCGCGCCGAAGACGTCGGTACACATCTCGCCGATGGCGCTGTCATCCTCAACAATTTCTGTGGGTTTCATGATGAGATACCAGCCCAGTACCTCAGTGTAGAAGGCGACGGCCGCATCGAGGTCCGGCACCGAGATGCCTATGTGTGAGAAGGTTCTTGGGTAAGCTGGGTTGTTCATGCTGTGCTCCTGTTTAACGAATTGGGCACAGATTACAAAGTGAACTAAATTATGTAAAATTATCAAAATTAATCATTTTGAGTACAAAATGTGATGATGAATCCCATCTGGTTACGCAGCTTCTGCACCTTGGTGGAACTGGGGCATTTCACCCGCACCGCCGAGCGCCTGTATATGACTCAGTCTGGTGTCAGCCAGCATGTGCGCAAGCTGGAGGAGCAGCTTGATACCCAGCTGCTACTGAGAGAAGGCAAGAAATTTTCCCTGACCCACGCCGGGCGTCAGCTATACCAGCAGGGGCAGGCGATACTGCAATCCCTGGCTCAGCTTGAGCAGGGAATCAAACAAGACCCGCCCTTTGCCGGAGAGGTACGCCTGATGTCACCCGGCAGTGTCGGCCTCAAGCTCTATGGTGAGCTGCTTGAGCTGCAATGCGCCCACCCCGAGTTGTCGCTGGATTATCGTTTCGCCTCCAACGCCGGGGTAGAGAGCGCCATCGCCGCCATGGAGGCGGATATCGGCCTGATGACCCGCCAGCCAGAGCTGTCCGAGGTGCAGGCCGAGGCGATTGCCGAGGAGCCGCTACTCCTGGTGACGCCAGCTAGCCAAACGTCTCTCTCCTGGGAGGCCTTGCTACAGCTGGGCTTTATCGATCATCCCGATGGCGCCCACCATGCCAAGTTGCTGCTGGGGGCTAACTATCCTGAGTTCGAGCACAGTGATCAGCTGCCTAACCGGGGCTTCTCGAATCAGATAGGTTTGATCTTAGAGCCGGTGAGCCGAGGCTTGGGCTTTAGCGTCTTGCCCGCCTATGCGGTGGAGGCCTTTGCCCGTCAGGATAAGATTACCGCTCATCGGCTGCCGGTAGCCGTCAGCGAGACTATCTATCTTTGCCGCCGACGTCAGGCCGTGCTGCCGAGGCGAGTCGATTCGCTCAGCGAGGCCATTAAGGCCTGCCTGGCTTAGCAAGTGAGTAGGGCCTGCTTGGCCTAGAAAGATCTGGCCTAGCAAAATGAACGAGACCGGCGGTTTCACCGGCCTCGCAGTTGGTATTAAGGCGTGTAGTAGGTTGCCGCGCCTGGGCCAACCGGCAGGCCGAGGGCAAACACCCAGATGAAGAAGAAACAGGTCCAGCCGATGAAGAAGACGATCGAGTAGGGCAGCATGGTGGCGACTAGGGTGCCTATGCCGAGATGCTTCTTGTATTGGGAGGCCACGGCCAGGATCAGGCCGAAGTAGCTCATCATGGGGGTGATCAGGTTGGTGACCGAGTCGCCGATACGATAGGCGGCCTGAATCGTCTCTGGGGCGTATCCCACCAACATCAACATGGGCACGAAGATAGGCGCCGTCACCGCCCACTGGGCCGAGGCGCTGCCCAGCATCAGGTTGATGAAGCCGCACATCATGATAAACAGCAGGAACACCAGCGGGCCCGTGAGGCCGATGGCGTTGAGGGCATCGGCCCCTGCTACCGCCAGCACCGCGCCCAGGTTAGTCCACTTGAAGAAGGCGACAAACTGGGAGGCGAAGAACACCAGCACGATATACATGCCCATGGTGCTCATGCTGTGGGACATGGCGTCGATCACGTCCTTATCTCGCTTCATGGTGCCCACCACCTTGCCGTACACCAGGCCAGGAATGGCGAAACAGATGAAGATGAAGGCCACTATCCCCTTGAGGAAGGGCGAGCCCGCGACCAGCCCCGTCTCTGGGTGACGCAGCGGCGCGTTTTCCGGCACCACAGAGAGCGCCAATATGCCGCCCAATACTAAGATGGAGAGGCCAGCCATCTTCAGTCCCTTGATCTCCAGCGGCGTGACGCCATCCATCTTCTGATTGTGCAGATCTATGCTGGCCTCGCTGGGATCATACTTACCCAGCTTGGGCTCGACGATCTTCTCCGTGACCAGGGCGCCGAGAATGGTGATGACGAAGGTCGAGGCGAACATGAAGTACCAGTTGACCTCTGGGCCCACTAAATAGTCAGGGTCGATCATCTGCGCCGCTGCCTCGGTGATGCCCGACAGCAGAGGGTCTACCGTGCCCAACAGCAGGTTGGCGCTGTAGCCGCCGGAGACACCGGCGAAGGCCGCCGCCAGACCCGCCAGGGGATGACGCCCGAGGGAGTGGAAGATCAGCGCCGCCATAGGGATCAATACCACATAGCCCAGCTCGGCGGCTGTGTTGGAGACGATACCGGCGAAGACTATGGTGAGGGTAACCAGACGCTTAGAGGCGCCCATCACCAAAGTGCGCATCGCGGCCGATAGCAGGCCGGAGCGATCGGCGATGCCGACCCCCAAGAGGGCAACCAGTACAGTGCCTAAGGGAGTGAAGCCGGTGAAGTTGGTCACCAGGTTGGAGACTATCATCCTCAGGCCTTCGGCATTCATCAGGCTGATCACATGGATCAGGCCATCCTCGCTGCGTCCCGCCGCGCCGATCGGACGGGGATCGTTGACCGTCAGTTCGAAATAGCCGGCGATGCCGCTGATCACTATGACGGCGGCGCAAAACAGGGCGAAGAGGGTGATGGGATGGGGCAGGAGGTTACCCAGGTGTTCGACCAGGTTGAGAAAGCGGACGAAAAGGCCCTTCTTGGTCGTCGATGGTGTTGGGGGCTGACTGGCCACCAGACCATCTTCTTGGTTGGAGCTCATGGTGTTTCCTTCATCTTGGGCATCTGGGTGCCCTTATCATTTTGATCGCCTGTAGGCGGAGTGTTAGCACTTTATGATGAAGGAGTTGCTTTAACTGAAGCTTAATTTGCCATAATTGCCCGCCCTTAGCGGGTTATGGCGGGTGGCAAATGGAGAGTACTGAAAGCGATTGTGGCGGCTTCGTTCAGGCAAAAAAAAGCCCAGCTTAGTCTAAGCGGGCCAATGAAAGGATGATGATTGAAACCAAAGCCCAATTAGGGAAGATTGGGTTGCCTCTTGGTTGATTAAGATAATAGCCCAGGTTGGCTGTACGAATACTGAACAGGTGACACCTTTAAAGGCTGGAGCCGCGATTGGACAAACACCGGTGAAAAAGTGAAAAAGTGCATTAGGCCTTCCTCTGCCTGCAAGGCCTGATCTTACTGGTCAAACTCTGCGCAACTAGCAGCCTGGGTTTGAATGCTGGGGCGACAGTGTCTATGAAATACGCAGCAGATAGACCGATTTTTGCCCTAATGTCTCGCTTAACGCCGATAAAGCCTGTCATTTTGCCCCTTGGCTTGGGGGATGATTTTGATGCGGCAATATTGCATCAATTTATATGGCGTTGTTTTGTATTGCCATTTATCTTTGATTCGCCGCTTGCTGTGCTTTTTGCCGCGCGCCGAGTTAAAAGCGGTTAAGCTAGGTAAAAAGGATGCTTTTACGGCAAAAATGGCGTGATAAATATCATTTTCGGTGAAAAAAGATGAATATAGCAGCAACGCCTTGCCGAAAATGGCAACGATAAATTGCTGGAAATCATCGCGAAAATCGGTGAAGCTGGTGCGTTAACTAACGAGATATAAGAATAACTATAGGGAAGGAACTCAAAGATGGAAGGTTTGCTGTTAGGCCTTGGCCTAGTCGTTATTATCACCTACCTCTGGTATGTCAGCCTGATCAAGAAGCGTAACGCCGTGCGTGAAGCCTTGTCGGGTATCGATGTGCAGCTGAAGAAGCGCGCCAACCTGGTGCCCAACATGCTCAAGATTGCACAGAAATTTATGGATCACGAGAAGTCGCTGCTGACGGAGATCACCGCGCTGCGTACTCAGGTGACGGCGGGCTATGATCTTAACGATGCCGCCGCTATCAAGGAGCATCTGGGTCTGGCCGAGCAGCTCAACAGCAAGATGGGCCAGCTAATGGTCAGCGTCGAAAACTACCCCGAGCTCAAGTCTGACAAGACTATGGTGCAGGCGATGGCGACCTATAGCGAGGTCGAAGAGCATATCTCGGCGGCCAGACGTTTCTACAACGCTGCCGTGTCTGAACTCAATACCGCGGTGGAGATCTTCCCCGGCTCCATTATTGCCTCTATGGCCAAGGTCAAGGTGATGCCTTTCTACGAGGCCGATGAAGCGTCCAAGGCGCCGATCGACGCATCCGATTACCTGAAGTAAGCCGGGTTCAGATGCCATGAACCCCATCAGTTTCATCCTCGGGGCGCCGATTAAGGCCCAGCGTGAGCCGCAACGCCTGCGGGCGGACCCCGAGGAGTTGGTACAATTTAAGGCTTATTATGAAGAACATATCGAGCCGCTCACCCGTAAATTTGAAAACCATAGGGTCGCCAGCCTCAAGGCGCTGCGCGGGCGTATCTATACCAGCTTAGGGATCCTCCTGGGCCTGGCGCTGTTGATCCTTATCTTTAGTATGTCCGGTTACCTGGATATCCCTTGGGTCTTCTTCATCGTGCTGTGCCTCCCCTTTGGCTGGTGGAGCTATCGTCCACTCAAGCGCTACAAGCGGGATGTGAAGCAGGAGGTGTTTCCCAAGATCTTCCGCTATTTCGGCCCCGACTTTATCTTCAGCACCAGCCATAACATGAGCCTGACTCAGCTCAAACGCTCCAAGCTGCTGCCTGGCTATGACAATGCTAAGTTTGATGACTATGTGCAGGGCACCCACAAGGGGGTGGAGATCGCCATCAACGAGCTGTGTCTGACCAAGCAGGTCAAACGCGAGAAGAGCACAGAGACAGAAACCGTCTTTCGTGGCGTCATGGTGCAGCTCAGCAGCCACAAGAGGTTTAAGGGCCATACCGTAGTGGTGAAGAACCGCGGCGGCCTGGTGAATTTTCTCTCCAGCAGCTTTAAGAGTCTGAGCCGGGTCAAGCTGGAAGATCCCAGATTCGAGAAGCAGTTCGATGTCTTCTCCAGCGATCAGATCGAGGCGCGCTACCTGCTCACCCTAGGTTTCATGGAGCGTCTGCAGTCACTCGCTAACCTGTTTTCCGGCAAGATCCAGTGTGCCTTCTACGAAGACAAGCTGTTGATCATGTTGCAGAGCGGCGACAACCGTTTCGAGCTGGGCTCCATCTTCAACGGCGCGACCTTCGAGTACGAATTTAGCCAAATTAACCGAGAGATGAAGCAGCTTTTTGCTATGATTGAAGTACTTAAACTCGATCAGAATATTGGATTCTAATGCCTAGCCGTGCTCGTCTTGCGCCTCATTTTGTTCAAAAGCTGCTATGCCTCTGGTGCGGCCTGGCACTGTGTCTGCCTTTAGGTGCCACCGAGCAGGCACAGAAGCCGCGCTACAAGGCGAGCTATTCTAAGCATGGCATCTTAAGCAACGGCGATGCCCCGCGCCTGGATGAGACCGACGACAGCAAGATCAAGGTTTATCAATATACCCAGGCCAACGGCGTGGTGGCCTTTGCCGACCATGCCCCGGGCGACAGCGAGTTCAGGGTCTTGTTATATGAGTGCTACGCCTGCAAACCAGACTCAGATCTCGACTGGCAGAAGATGCCGCTGTTTAGCGCCGAATATGATGAGTTGATCTCACGGGCCGCCAAGACCCATGGGCTGGACCCTGCACTTATCCGCGCCGTGATCCATGCCGAATCCGCCTTCAACGTATTTGCCCTGTCACGCAGCGGTGCAATGGGCTTGATGCAGCTGATGCCGGGTACCGCCAAGGCGATGGGGGTGAAGAACCCTTACCGGCCCGAGCAGAATATCGACGGCGGCGCCCGCTATCTGGCCAAGATGCTGGCAAGGTTCGACGGCAATATCGATCTGGCTTGCGCCGCCTATAACGCCGGCCCCACCACAGTGACTCAGTACAAGGGGATCCCGCCCTATCCGGAGACCCAGGCCTATGTAAAACGGGTCAAGATACTGCTGAAACGCTATCAGAAGCTGGGGTAGATGAGATGCGCCAGACCATTATCGAACTGGAACTCGCGCTGCTTAGCCCAGAGGTGCGCTGCGATGCCAATGTGCTCGACGAGCTGATCCATGCCGATTTCTTGGAGGTGGGCGCTACCGGGATGAGTTTTGGCAAGCCCGAGGTGCTGGCGCGTCTGCCCAAGGAGAAGCCGCCGGCGTTTAAGATAAGTGATATGCAGTATCGCTTGTTGAGTGAGAACCTGGCTCAGCTCAACTATCGCGCCTGTTTTAAGCCGGTGAACGAGGTGGATAAGCGCTATTCGCTGCGCACCTCGCTGTGGAAATGCGATGGGGGGCGTTGGCAGATGATCTATCATCAGGGCACGCCCTGCGCGCCCTTCTTCTAAGTACTAAAAGTATTCGTTATTGAGGGCGTTATTCGCCCACTTCCCAGGTGACCTGCACATGGCCGCCGCCCTGATTGAGCAAGGGATCCAGATATTCTAGCGTCGTCTCGGCGATCTCATCCAGCTGCCAGGGAGGATTGATCACCCACAGCCCCGCCGCCGTCATGCCAAACTCCTCGCTGTCAGGTTTTATTGCCTGCTCTATGCGTAGCTGACGCTTGATGCCGCTCTGCTTGAGCAGCTCGAACATTGCCTCCGTCTGCTCGCGCTGCACCACGGGATACCAGATCATGAAGACGCCGGTGGCGAACTTCTTATGGGCCTTGATCACCGCCTTGGCGACCTCCTGGTAGTCGCTCTTCATCTCGTAGCTGGGGTCGATGAGGATGACGCCGCGACGCTCAAGTGGTGGCACGGCGGCCTGCAGCCCTTTGAGGCCATCGCCCTTGATCACCTTGATCTGCTTGTCGCTGCCCAGCTGCTCTTCAAGTAGCTGATGGTCTGTGCCATGCAACTCATGCAGCACCATGCGATCATTATCTCTCAGGTTCATGTCGACAAAGGCGGGCGAGCCAGGGTAGAGCTCCAGCTCATCTGAGCCATTGAAGTGTTTGATATCGCTTACGTATTGGCTAAGGGCTTCGGGCAGGTCCTGCTTGTCCCACAGTTTGGCGACCCCCTCTAGATACTCGCCCGTCTTCTGGGCAAACTCATCGGATAGCGCATAGCCGCCGGCACCGGCATGGGTGTCGATATACACCATGGGCTTATTCTTCTTATGCATCAGCTTGAGGGTTTGCAGCAAGATGCTGTGCTTGAGCACGTCGGCATAGTTTCCGGCGTGGTAGCCGTGGCGGTAACTTAACATGAATATTCCAGATGATGAGGGCGCTAGCCTGATAGGGCGATTATAGGGGGGATGCCAGCCCAGGTACAGCAGCAGGCAGTAAGCCTCGCTAACAAAGGCCATATTCAGCGCGGCGCAGTTTTGGCATAATGGCGGCGTGATTTCTTAATTGACCGAGCCAAAGTGACAGCATCATCGACCCAGCCCGCCTCTGTGGGGATCTTTTTTAATCGCCAATACCCGACCCTGGAAGCCGTGTGTGACCGTTGGGGGTTGGTGTTCGACGAAAACGCCCTGTTTGAGCTGGTGTTCGAAGATAACTGCCTGGTGTTGAATAAGCGTGACGAGCCCAAGCTGAAGGGGATATTTGTCGATTTCGTCTCTGGTGCCGTGGCCCATAGACGCAAGTTTGGCGGTGGCCGGGGTCAGGCGATCGCCAAGGCCGTCGGCCTTAAGCAGGGGGTGACACCGAGTGTCGTCGATGGTACCGCAGGCTTGGGGCGAGACGCCTTCGTGCTCGCCAGCCTGGGCTGTAATGTCACCATGGTGGAGCGTAATCCCGTGGTCGCCGCTCTGTTGGAAGATGGTCTGCGCCGCGCCTATGAGGATGCCGATATCGGCCCCTGGATGCAGGAACGCATGCGCCTGGTGCATGGCTCCAGCCTGACGGCGCTGGCCGAACTGGGTGAGCAGGTGGATGTGGTCTATCTGGATCCTATGTATCCCCACAGGGAGAAGTCGGCCCTGGTGAAGAAGGAGATGCGGGTATTCCAATCGCTAGTGGGCGCCGATCTCGACGCCGACGGCCTGCTGGCCCCCGCCATGGCGCTCGCCAGTAAGCGGGTAGTGGTCAAACGCCCCGACTACGCCGAGGATCTCGACGGCGTCAAACCCAACACCCGCATCGAAACCAAGAAAAACCGCTTCGACGTCTACGTCAAAGCCGCGATGAAGAGCGAGTAGCGTCTAGATAATCGGTGGCGATTCAAGTTGTAGATGTCGCAACTATGCGCGTAGGTCCCCTATTGGACAATACATTCTTCCAAGGGCTTGATCATGCTGTTGGTGGCTTTAGCTGGTTACAGCAAACGACTAATGCAACGAGCACATGTCAAGTTCCAATGAGGTGTCAATAAGTGGAAAAAATTAGTTCAAGAGATTTTATGTATATTAGTGCGGTATTGATCATTCCTGTTGTTATGTTATTTAAAGGGATGTATCTCTATTTTTTAGGTACCTTTGCTATAGCTCTTCTGTTAGTTGTATTTGACCCTCTTTTTAAGAGGTTTAGAAGCCAAATAGATGGGGCGGACAAGTTCATCGCCTATAACTTTATAACTGGTTTGATGGTAGGGGTTGGGCTAATTTTCTTTTCACATTTAAGCTCATTATTGATATCTGTTTGGTTTACAATTGATATTTTTTATGGTTTGAAAGTGGCAAAGAAAATTGAATCTATTAATGATGATTTAGAGAAAAAAGAGTAGATTATGAATCGCCACTGATATCTTAGGCGCCTTCCAGTTAGATACGAAGCCGGTCATTTAGAACTAGGCTTTATTGTGTATATGCCCCAATAATCTTGGGGCTTTTTCTTGCCTTGAACTAAGCAATGTGACCAGTAGTCTGAGCAGTCGTTGCCATTAGAAGCGGTCAGTGGCTGCCAGCAGGCGGGGCAATCCGAGCCTGCGCCGCTACTAAGATAAATTGTATAAGCCCGTATTATCGGGGTCCCCCTTCCTGTAACTTGATTTCTGCTGTTTGGCCGAAGCGTATCGTGCTTGCCCACAGTTGGAGCGATTTGAACCTGAGCTGTTACTTGTGTACGTGATCGGTGTTATTTCTTGCCAATTGTTATGTAGCGTTGTCAGTGGATCTTAAAATATCCGGATGTTGCAAAAGTACATGCCATCATCATGATCTGAAAAAGGCCGCTCTTATTTGTCAGCTTATGGTTATATTTTATGTCAGGTTATGGTTGCATCTTTTGGCTAAGTGGTTGAAAGCTGGAGGCTGCCTATGTCAGCTTATGCTTCCAGCGACATTTTTATCTTTCTGTCAAACTCAACCTATCTGATACTCCGCTCATAGCCATCTGAATATGTGTTCTCATTCATGTTCTCTTCCTAGGGGCGCATAGGAGTAATCTGGAAAAAGTGATGCTATGTTATTGATTCACTGTGGGGGACTTTATAGATACTGATTTTGCCACAAGATATGCCCTGGTTTGCTGTATCTTTGTAAGCAATTGAAAGGTGATAGAGGTTTGTGTTGACTTATGCTTCCGGCTACATAGTCTTAATGGACATATTTGTGGTGTTTTTGCTAGTAATGTCATCCTTGATGGGGAAGTTGTGAAGAAGGTATTTCAATGAATAGATTGAAGCTTTTATTGTGTTGGGCTTTTATGGTGCTTTCTGGTTGCACTAGTTCAGGGATAAATACGGTTGAAGATAGATATGAAGGATATATTTTAAACTGCATCAATGAATATGGTTTGCATAGTCGCAGCAATATAATTGATAAAGCCAATAGGGTTTATGTTTTTTATGCAGGCTCTAATTTAGCTGATGTGTTTTTTTCACATGGAGATGTGGGCGATTTTACCGCGAGGAGTCCTGATTATGAAGGATTGCTTTATTGTGGTGGAGTAGTTAATAAAGATTTTGATATATATCAAATTAAATATGCTCGTTCATCTAAAGATCTTTTAAGAAGACCAGGGTTTGAGTTAGGAGCCGTGAATGCTAATACTTGTGGAACAGCTAAGGTGAGGTGGTACATCCTACATGATGGAAAGCTCGAGTATAAAGATGAGAAGGTATTCGACTGCTGGAAATGAGGTTGGTCATATATAACTAGGCTTAATTTAAGTCATTATGACATAGGTATTTTTCTTATTTTCAATCTGGCTTGTGCAACTTGACGAAGTGCTCAGTGCTTGCTTGGAAGGCAATGTTCCGCTGCGCCGCCAATTGGGGTGACAAGTGCAATCGATAGTTACTAGTTTGTTTAGCGACATCTTCAAGTTTTAACGATCTCAGATCTACTAAAAGCAAATGGCGCGACCATGAGCGTCAAAGGAGGCTTTATTGGTCAGCTAATGGTTATCTTTTATGCTAGGTTATGGTTGCATCTATTGGCTAAGTGATTGAAAGCTAGAGGTGGCCTATGCCATTTTATGCTTCTAGCGACATCAGTTGCGAAGGACAATCGCAGTATCAATGAAAATCTAATAATGGTCGCGGGTTTACGAGCGCCAAAAATATCAACACCAACATCAAAATTTTCTGATAGAACTCAAAGAGTCATTGATGCATTGAATACTGGGGTCGAGAGATTCCACTATAAAGTTTTTGGAGATATAGATTTTGCCATTTGCAAATGGCGACCTAGATACTGCTGAAAAATTGATGAATATTTTAATGGAAGAGTATGACTATATATCGAGTTTTAATACTGACATTGTTACTTCAAGGGTGCTTCGCTTCAAAGCAAGCCCTCACTGAAGCAGATTGTTCTGCATTATATAGGAAAGGCTGGAATGAGTTTTTAGATATTGAAACTGTTGAGTCTGAGATAACACTTCAATTTCCAAAGGTTGTTTCCATAAAGCAAGGTCATTTATTAAAGTGGTTTTATAAATCGAATAGTGAAATAGCAATTTGTAAAGCCATTTCAAATAATGATAGCTGTGGAGCAATTTATAGTTCCTTTAATAAAGAAGATGGTTTTTGGGTTAGAGGTGAAGATATTGTAACTATTTGCAGCGGACATCCAAGGTAAGCTAAGCAATCCCCATTGGCTTCAAAGCCCAGCCAGAAACGGTTAAGCTTTTTAGTTGACCATTACATTCTTATCTGTCAGCTTATGGTTATATTTTATGTTAGGTTATGGTCGGCGGTGGTTGTGCATTAAGTGCGATATTTTCCCTGTGGATAAAGAGTCTTAAGGATGAACAAGTATTGGTTAATATTGGTATTAGCCTTCGGTATCGAGAATCTAGGTCTTTGCTCCGTGGCAGAAGAGACCCACGAGCGTGTAGATGAGATAGTGCTAGATTTTTTAGTTGATCTTGCACAGATTCAGGTCGAGGAAGGCGAGATTATTTCAAATAAAATAAATAGTATTTATAAAAGTTCACATTGGGTTGATGTTTCCCAAGGTGATATGCGCAATGTAGACATCTCTTTGGTCAACGCGCCATTTTTAATCTTAGCAGATCTGAATGGCGGGAAGGTTATACAATCCAAGATTGTTGATAAATATGCATGTGTATTTGTCGCAAATAAAGCTGTTATTGGTGGTTTTTCTTTAGTATATGAAGATGGATGGAAGTTTATGGCTCCGTCTGTATATTGGGAAGACCAAAATCTTCTAAAAGAGTGTTCCGCTTTGAAATTTGAACTGGGTGTAACTGCTACGGAATTTATTTCTTTAAAGGAATGAGCCTGGCTTCGCTTGTCAGAGATTATAGCTGTGAGAGTGCGTATGAAAAAATATCTATATGCTGTTATGTTTTTCTATTTAATCAACATCAGTGCTTATGCTAACGGCGAATTTGTCACTTTGGAATTGGAAAAGGGCGTTACGTTTGATTCGTTTATAGTTAAGCGTGAGGCAGTACATGAGAGCTATTATAACTTTAAGTTAAAGCTTAATCCTTATCTTGAGCGTGGGATGTGTTTTAGAGATTTTGTTGAGTTGGAAATGGTCGGAGTGGATTTCCATGTAGATTATAGAAAGAGTGCTTTTCTTGGGGGGGAGGTCTCGAGTGTAGATTGCGAGGAGAAAAGAGATTTTGTCACAATTGAAAATATGGCAAATAGACAAGATTTTGAAATTATTAATGAGTTTATAGATAGTTTTGAAAAATTTTGTGAAAGTTTGGAGGAAAATGTTTTCAGCAATGGGGTTAGCATAAATGAAATTTGCAATAACACAGAGATCGTAAGAATTTCGAGCAAGTCATATAGGAATCAAACTGAATATGAAGTTTTGCGCAGTGATGTTAATAACAGAAAAAGCTATGTGCAAATTTTTAAGACTGATGGTTCTTACGAATTGTATAAAATAGTGCACTGATTTTTGGTGTGAGTGGGCTAAGGTGTGAACAAGCCCTATGTGTGTTCTGCGTCGGTTTACAGGAGTGGATGCATGGTGTGATTCGCGGCAAATGGCCCAAGAAGGTGCATTCACAACAGGTAAGCCAGTAAGCCCTGCCTTAGGGGCTTTCACAGCAGATAACCCTTTGTAACATCTGACTTTGACAGGCTCCGGCATGCCTTGAGTCAGACGCCTTGAATGCCAATTGCATTGTAAGCCGAAGTGCCACGAGGACTTATTTGCAACTTCCCTAAAGGATTTCATGATTAGCTTCATTTAAGAAATAGCGATTTACGCCGCTTGCTCTGTTTAATCGGCTTTTGCTGTAGCTTCTATGATTCCGGCCTTAATTAAAATTCATTTTGTAACAATGTTTTAGTGTGATATTGCTTAGTCTGTCAGCTTGTGTATGTAACGATAGATGTTTGACAATATAACTAAGTTAGCAATCAATAATACCAAGGTGGGTGGAATGATCAGGGTGAATGTGTTTGGCAGATCTATGTCGGTGCGGCGAGTGGGCGAGGAGTGGCAGCTGTTTAATGAGTCGCAAACCGGGATGCGCAGCCGTGTCTATGAGGTGGTGATCCCGCCCGAGCTTGCTGAAGATCAGCTGCTAAGTTATCTGGATGATATCTATCACGAACAGGCCAGTGCCCAGCACCCTGAGGTCAGGTTAGAGAGCAAATAGCACGTTTTGCCGGAGGGTCAGAAAAGATGATTAGACGCTTGATGGATTACCTCAGGCTTTTGCTGTTTGTCTGCGGCGTGCTGCTCGGAGTGCAGATGCCGGCCTTTGTGGATCAGTATGGCAAGGCGCTTGCGGCTCATACCCAGGAGGCCAAACAGAGTCTGGCCGAGTTTCAGCGTGATGCCGACCGTTTCTTCGGCGGCGATATCGACAAGCTGATCGCCCACTATAAGCAGAATCCCGATGCCGTGTTTAACGCCGGTGGTGAGAGCATAGAGGCGCTGTATCAGAGGTATCAGTTGCTGTCTGCAGCGCTGACTGAGTTCAATCAATCACCCTACGGTGGATTCGACAGGCTTGTGCTTGCGCCTCTGCCTGAGATCCGAGACCAGGTGTGGCAGCATTTCAGCCACAGCATACTGCTGGATGGTCGCGCCATCGCCTTCGGTCTGGTGTTCGGCCTGCTGTTTGCCATGTTTTGCGAGTTGACGCTACACGGCTGCGGCCATTGTTGCCTTGGCGCCTATCGTCGCCTCAAGTCTAAAGCTGAGCCGCAGCCAGAGAACAGGTAAGAGAAACCCTAACATTCGTCTGTGTTTGTCTCGCCCAATAACGGCTATGCTTCAGGTACCTGCTTAGGTTTGCGATTGAATAAGGCTCAAATTGGGCCACCTAAGTTTACTGTTAACCATAAGGATTTTTCCATGATAGCCCAAGGACAACCATTACCCGCCGCCACCTTAGGTCAGCTCACCGAGAACGGCATGGTCAACCATGATGTGAACGAACTGTTTGCCAACAAGAAGGTGGTGCTGTTTGCCGTACCCGGCGCCTTTACCCCAACCTGCTCAGAGGCGCATCTGCCCGGCTATGTAGTACTGGCGGATCAGTTTAAGGCCAAAGGGGTCGATATCATCGCCTGCGTATCGGTTAACGATGCCTTCGTGATGAAGGCCTGGGGCGAGGCGCAAAATGCTAGCGAGTTGATGATGTTGGCCGATGGCGATGCCAGCTTTACCAAGGCATTGGGGCTGGAGATGGACACCGCAGGCTTTGGCGGTATTCGCTCTCAGCGTTACGCCATGGTAATCGACAATGGCGTGGTGAGCCTGCTGAATGTCGAGGCGCCCAAGAGCTTCGAGGTCAGCAAGGCCGAGGTGGTACTGGCGGCGTTATAAACCGCTGCAAATAGAAAAGGGAGCCCTAAGGCTCCCTTTTTTGTGGCTAGTTGTTAAAAGGCACTAAACAGCTTTTTTAAAACAAGGCTATAAAACAAAGCGCTAAAACAACACCTTAAAACAAGCCCTTAGAAATAGTGCACATATTCCACGGCGACGCGGTAGAGGGTGTCTTCGAAGCCCAGTAGATCCACCTCGTAGTCGCGGTTGATATATTGGGTGGTGAAGTGCAGCAGGTTATTCTGATTGGCCAGAGGCATGATCACCTCCAGGGTGAGTCTGTCCATGGTGTAGAACTTGTCGGCGTCATAGCCCCATTGACCGTCGAAGCGGCTCCACTTGGCTCCGAGCTGCACCCCCGTGTGGGCGAAGGTGTATTTATTGCTCCACTCGAAGAAATAGCCAAAACCGGCGCGGTTGAGCTCCTCTTCGGTGCGGCCCATCTCCTCACGCGGCCAGTCGTCATCCTTCTCTTCTTCGCTGTAGCCCAGGCCGAGCGTCAGGCCGAGATCATAGTGGTTGACGTTGCCGAAGCGGCGGTTGAGTGACAGCCCGGCGACGGCCAGCTGTTCGAACTCTTCTAGCTGCTGGCTGTTGTAGTGGCCTTCGTAGCGACCATGGAAACTCAGCAGGTAGTCTTGCTGCTCGCCGAAGCGGGCGAAGGGACGCTGATAGTTGAAGCGCAGATCCATGGAGTTACGGAACCTGTCTTCATCATATTTTTCCGAGTCGCGCTCGTAGTAGTAGGTTCCACGCACCCGGAAGTAGTTGTTATCCAGCTGGTAGACATTGTCGTAACGCAGGTCGTCCCAGATAAACGACAGGCCACCACCACGTGACATTGAGCTGAACTCGGAATCCGGATAGGACTCCAGGCCAGCTATGAGTGACATGGCGAAGGGGGAGTTGTCTGAGTCTGCTAGCGCAGGAAAGCTGAGTAGGCCGGCTAGGCCGAGTGCGAGCGTGGTCTTCATGAGGCGCCTCTGTGGTTCATCATCCGTTATGGTGCGGCGCACATTAGCATAAAATGGCCAGCTTTTCTGCTGGCCAGATTCCAGTTTGCTCCCGAGTCTCTATGTTAGGCGGCGTTATCCAGAGATTGTCCGTCGATGCCCAGGCTGGCCTCTATGTCGGCGACCCCTTGAGCCACCTCATCGGCGATCACCTCGCTCTGGCTGGCGGCGGCCATGGCGTGCTGTTTCAGCGACTCCATCGCCTGTGACAGGCTGTCCAGGTGGCTGGCCTGATCGACGCTGAAGCGACTGCCCTGCTTGGCGGTCTCTGTCATCTCCTGAGACTGTTGCTGTACCGTCTGGGTTACCTGCCAGAGATTCTGCGCCCCCTGGGCCTGCTTCTGGCTGGTGCTCGCTATCCCCTCTACGCTCAGGGTCAGTTGCTGATTGGCTTCGGTGAGCTGACTCAATATGGTCACCACCTGCTGCAAGGATTCCTGGGTGCGTTGAGACAGGTTACGCACCTCGTCGGCGACCACGGCGAAACCGCGTCCCTGCTCGCCGGCGCGGGCGGCCTCGATGGCGGCGTTGAGGGCCAGCAGGTTGGTCTGCTCGGCGATGTTGCCAATCACGTCCAGTATGGTGGAGACGTCGTTGACCGAGGTGGTCAGGCTGCCTAAAGAGAGGTGACAGTGGCTCACCGCCTGCTGAGTCTCGTCGGCGGCGCTCATAAAGGCCTGCACCTCTTCCTGACTGGCGAGCATCTGGCTATGGGTCTGCTGGGCATGCTGCTCGACCTGGCTGGAGAGCTCGCTCACCTCTCGGGCGATGGCGCGTACCTGCTCGGTCTGATTCTGCGCCGTGTCGACTATGCCGAGCGTGGTCTCTGTGCCCTGGGTCAGCTCGGTAATGCGGTGTACCAGCTGCGACAGCGAGGTGGAGATCTGGCCTATCTTGACGCGTTGGGCGGCATCTTCTGCCTCGAAGTGATCGAGTAGCTGATTGAAGTGACCGGCGATCTGGCCGGTTTCACAGCGTCGCTCTATGGTCAGGCGCTCGCGGTTGTTGGACTCGCTCAGGCGCATGAAGGCCTGATTCAGGTGTCTGAGGGGCTTAACCACCCGGCGTTGTTGCAACAAGAGGTAGACCAGGGCAAATACTGCCAGCACAGAGACCACACCATAGAGCAGGGTCTGTAGCTGCTGCTTGAGGTGCAGGTTTTGCGCCTGCTGTGCCTGGCCGAGCTGGAGCAGCTCATCTTCTATGCGGACGATGGCGGCCATCATGGCTTCCTGGGCAGCCTGGTTGGCGGTCAGCATCTGGTGGGTGTTGCTCACCTCTTTGCCATAGCGCTGGCTGAGGGAGAGCAGCTCGCTGTAATAGCTTTCGCCTATCTCTATCTGTTCCGGCTCGTCGTCGCCCAGGGCAAACTCGTCCGCCTCCTGGGCTTCATACAGGCCGAGTAGCGGCAGCTTGGCCAGTTGGTCGTGCCAGTCGGTCAGGGCTTGGATCTGAGTCGCCAGCAGTGACTTGAGGCGCTGATCTTTGCCAATCAGATAGTCCTGGGTTAACTGTGACAGCTGATACACCAGAGGCGGCAGGCTCTGAGTCAGCTGCAGGTATTGCTTGGCGAGTTTTGGGTTTTCCGCCAGGCCCTTGTCGGCATACTCGGCCAGGTGCTGGTTATAGGAGATCATCTCGCTCTCGGCGTGGGCCAGCAGCTGACGGGGATTGCCGGCCAGCTTACCCGCGGCGCGGTATTGGCTGTCCAAGTCTTTGATAAAGTTTGAGATAGACCCCTGTAGTCGGTTGGCTTCCTCATGAGAAAGCTGGTCCAGGCTGGCGGCTATGGTCTGAAGCTGTTGCTTGGCGCTGCTCAGCTGCTGGCTGTTGCCCGTACTCAGGTAGCTCTCCAGCTGGCGGCGAACCTCGACCAGAAACTGCTGCTGCAGGTCGGCCAGCATCTGATTCTTCTGTTCTATCTGGGCGCGTTCCTGGTTACTCCATACGACGACACCGGCCAAGAGTGCGGCCAGCAATAACAGGGTGGCAGAGGCCCAGAGGGAGAGGGTGGAAATTTTCATGATCGCGCGCCAGTGACAGTTTGCGCCAGAATATGACGTAATTGTTGCAGATTGATGACACAGCACTCAAGTATGGCACTTAGGTATGACGTCTGAGTATGAGAAGAGGGTGAGCTATTGCCAGGGTTTAGAGGAGGGGCCGAGAGGCAGCTATTCCAGCGGCAGCCATACCTGGGCATGCAGGCCGCCTTCGGGGCGGTTGGTGAGTACTACCTGGCCCTGATGACGGTCGACGATTCGCTTGATGATCGCCAGGCCCAGGCCTGAGCCGACGCTGCCGCGGGCGCTATCACCTTGGGTAAAGGGCTGGAACAGCTTGGGGATCTGATCGCTTGGGATGCCTGGACCGTTGTCTTCCACGCCGAAGCCAACCCGGCGACCGTCGAAACTGGAACTCAGTTGCACCCAGCCGTTGCCGTAGCGGAAGGCATTCTCTACCAGGTTGCTGATGATGCGTTTGACCGCCACCGCCTGCATGGGGATCTCGGGGCACTCGTTTAGCGCTAGCACTATCTCGCCGTCGCGGTTGGTTTCGGCCTGGGCGATATCCTGCAGCAGATCGTTTATCTGCACCAGTTCGCGGTTGGCCTCCTGATCCTGACGTATGTAGGCGATAAACTGGTTGATGATGGCGTCCATATCCTCGATGTCATGCACTATGCCCTCTTTGAGGTACTCATCTTCTTCCACCATCATCTCGGAGGCGAGACGGATGCGGGTCAGCGGCGTGCGCAGATCGTGGGAGATCCCCGCCATCAACAGGGCCCTGTCCTGCTCCAGCTGCTGCATGCTGCGGGACATCTGGTTAAAGGCGTTGGTCACCTCGATGATCTCTGTGGAGCCACTGGGGGGCAGGGGCGCGGGATAATCGCCCCGGGAGACGGAGATCGCCGCCTTCTGCAGGCGCTTGAGCGGTTTGTTCTGCTTGCGGGCAAACCACCAACCACCGGCGACACTCAGGGCACCGATCACCATGAGATAGAGAGTCAGGGGCGAGAGCCCAAATTCGTTGAAGCCGGTCAGAGGTACCTTAATCCATACCGATGGCGCCTGTGGCGGGCGGATCCAGATCTCGAACTCTTTGCCCTGGGCGATGCGCACCTCGGCCTTGCCGCCCAGATGCTCCGACATCTGCGCCGATAGCAGGCTGTAGTAGGCGGCGCGATCGACCCCAGCCTCGCGGGCATCCTTAAGGTTGTAGATCTCCATGCTGTCGTCGCGCACCTTGGCGTTGAGGGCATCGACCATGGAGAGGTGTTCGCGGCCGACATCTACGCCGTCGACGAACAGCAGGTTTACCTGGCGGGCGATCAGCTGGTTGATCTGCTGGTAGGTGGGCTGAATAAAGTACACAGCCACCGAGAGATAGGAGACCAGCTGATTGACCAGCAGCAGCGAGCCTATCAGCAGTACTGTCTGACTGAAGGCGCTGCGGGGAAGAAAGCGTTTAAACCAGCTCATTATTGGGGACGATGGCCAGGGCTAACGCCGCGCGGCACCGTCGGGCACAAACACATAGCCCAGGCCCCAAACGGTCTGGATATATCTTGGGTTGGCGGCATCTTTCTCGATCAGGCGACGCAGGCGCGATACCTGTACGTCGATGGAGCGCTCCAGCGCCGAATAGTCACGGCCGCGGGCCAGGTTCATCAACTTATCCCGCGACAGCGGTTCTCTGGGGTGACTCACCAACACCTTGAGCACGGCAAATTCGCCGCTGGTAAGGGATATTGCCTCTTCGCCGTGGTACATCTCGCGGGTGGCCAGGTTAAGGGTAAATTCACCGAAGGTGATCTCCTCTTCCTGCTGTGTCGGCGCGCCTGGGACCTCTGGGGCCTGACGACGCATGACCGCCTTGATGCGAGCCAGGAGTTCTCTGGGGTTGAAAGGCTTGGGCAGGTAATCGTCGGCGCCCAGCTCCAGGCCTATGATGCGGTCCACCTCGTCACCCTTGGCGGTCAGCATAACTATGGGAATCGTATTGCCATTTTGGCGCAGGCGACGACAGATAGAGAGGCCATCCTCGCCAGGCAGCATAAGATCCAGCACCAGCAGGTGGAAGTTTTCCCGCTCCAGCAGCCTGTCCATCTGCTCGGCATTGGCGGCGCTCCTGACCTGGTAACCCTGTTCCATCAGGTAACGCTCTAGCAGGGCTCTTAGGCGCATATCATCATCGACAACGAGAATTTTAGAGGTTTCTTGTCCCATGCTCTCTATCCCTTATTTCAGTGCGATCGGCTCGAGGTTTACCGCTCAACTGGCTGAATTTCAATATTAATCTTATGTGCCTGCTTAATATAGCCGCTTTGCTATTTAAAAGCCTAGCGAGATTTCATTCAGAGTTGCGGCGATTTTTCACAGTGTTAGAAATAAAACAATCGTAACATACTGATACCAATTGAAATTATATGATTTTTAACTTTCCACTGGGAAATTGTAACCAAATTGAAACCGCCAGTTGGCGAGTGGTTGGGGGATGGCTTGGCTTATCGCCTCGCCAAGGTCGTGCCACTGGGCTATTGTTTTTCAGCGGCTGCGCTGGTTATTATCAGCCGAAAATCATTCGATGCGCGGGCGGTCGCCTGGCATCTTGTTGAGTCGTGACGAGAGAAAGATGAAAGCCATGTTGATCACCCGCGAAGGGTGGCAAGCGCTCGACAGAGAGCTTAAGTATTTATGGAAAGAGTACCGCCCCGAGATCACCAAGAAGGTGCAGGAGGCGGCGGCCCAGGGCGACCGTAGCGAGAACGCCGACTACACCTATAACAAGCGTCTGCTACGTCAGATAGACAGCCGGGTGCGCTATCTGGTGAAGCGGGTGGAAGATCTGCAAATAGTCGATTACTCGCCCCAGCAGGAGGGCAAGGTGTTCTTCGGCGCCTGGGTCGAGCTGGAGGATGAGACGGGCAAGATAGTGCGCTATCGTATCGTCGGCAAGGATGAGCTGGATACCAAGCTCGGTTATATCACCATAGACTCGCCCATGGCGAGGGCGCTGATCGGCAAGCAGGTGGACGACGAAGTGGTGGTCAACACCCCCGCCGGTAAGAAGGAGTGGTACGTCAACAAGATCCAATATAGGGCGTTCGAGGACTAAGCCTGCCTTCACGATTTCAGCCCGGGTGTAAGCCTGGGCTAACGCCTCCAGCCTCAGTTAATGCTCTGATAAACAAATCAATATCTGCCTAATATGAGCCCTGTAACGATATCTTGTCACTGTGGTTCGCCCTTGGCATAGTACTGCGCGCTAAGTCTTGATGATCTCGATCAAGGCGCAGATGCGCCACAGCCCCTAGGCTACAGACATTTTTGGACAACCCGAGAGTCTAACGTGTCTGTATCGATCGAATCTAACTTTGGCGCCGACTACGCCGCCCATCTACCGCTGCTTGGCGATAGCATTGCCGAGCTGCTGGCCTTCTTCGGTGTGAAACGTGTTTATGGTGTCGGCGGCGACTTCGTTGCTAACCTGATCAACACCCTGGATAAACGGGTGGCGGTATTGCCCTCGAGCAACGAGATGCACGCAGGTTTCAGTGCCTGCGCCCAGGCCGAGCTGAACCCTCTCGGGGTCTGCATGACCACTTATACTGTCGGTAGCTTGCCCTGCACCTCGGCGGCGGCCCTGGCGCGCACCGAAGGCCTGCCCGTGGTGTTTATCTCGGGCGCGCCCGGCGAGGCGGAGATAAACAGTCAGGCGCTGCACCACAGCGTACATCCCCATACGGCCTGGCATACAGATCTCGATGCGGCGCTCAACGCTTTCAAGGCGCTGGGCCTGCGCGCCGAGCGTTTGCAGGGCCAGCGACACAGCGGTCAGCCTAACGTGGCGGCGGAGCAGTTTCTACAGCTGCTCACCCATGCCTATGTCAATCGTCAGCCCGTGTATATCGAGGTGCCACGGGATCTTATCTATCAGCCCACCCAGGCCCTGAGCCTGCCGACTTGCCCGAGTGAGTTAAGGCCGCAGGCGCTTAATCTGAGCGGCGCCGAGCTGATCGCTAGCCAGATCAGCACACAGCTGCAGCGTGCCAAGGCGCCGCTGGTATTTCTCGGCGAGAAGCTCAGACTCAATGCACCGCTGCTGGCGAAGATTTTAAGTTTCTGTGAACACAACAAGCTGCCCTATGCTACCACCTGGTTTGGTAAGGGGATGCTGGATGAGTCGAAGCCACTTTGCCTGGGTAGCTACAATGGTGTATTCAGCCGCTTGCCATCTCAGGAGTATATCGAGTCTGCGGCCGACTATGTGCTCGAGCTGGGTACGGCGATTTTCCCTTCAGACACCAATAATGCCTTTAGCAGCCAGACCCACGCCATCGACAATCATGGCAACAAGACCATGCTAAAAGGCACGGCCCAGTGGGAGGCGGATATCGCCGCCGTGATGGAGCTGCTGAGCGAGCAGCCTAATATCAAGGCGGCGCCCGTGGATCTGAGCCTTGATATCGAATCTAACTTGGCGTCAACGTCTCTGAACGCCAGCGATGCCGAGCTGGGTTATCACCATCTGGCGGCATGCATCAACGCAGCGCAGCAGGCCTGCGAGAGCCCCTTCATCTTCGTGCCCGAGGTGGGTAATTCGCTGTTTGCCAGCTTCGAGCTGACCACACTGGGTAGCGATATCGGCCGCAGCTATCTGGCTAATCCTTGGTATGCGGCCATGGGCACCAGCCTGCCTTATGCCAGAGCCGTGGTAGATCAGCTCGCCGAGCAGGGCAGCGCCCAGCCCGTGGTGGTGATCACCGGTGACGGTGGCTTCAACTTCCAGGCGAACGAGTTGATCAACCTGCAGAAGCAAGGCGCCAACCTGATTATCGTCTACATGCGCAACAACATCTTCCATCTGGGTAAGGCGGGTGATGCGCCCATCTACGCCTGTAACCATGAGGGATTCGATCCTAAGTTGTTGATTCAGGCCTATGGTGGCAGGGGACATCTGTGCCGGTACGATGGCGAGTTTGTCGATACCCTGTGTGGCTGTATCGCCAGCGGCGGCCTGCATCTTATTGAGGTACCGGCGCCTATCGAGGAGTCATTCCAGAGCGATACCACCCAGAAGCTCAACTGTTACATCGGCTATCGTAACGGTCAGCCAGAGGCAACTCGCCGCTGGCAGGAGTTATGCGAAAAACGCGGCTAAACTGAGAGACGTGTCGCCTAATTTACCCTGCTTTATCTAGGGTTGCGACAGATAGGGCGTACAACTTGGCCCTGGGCTGTGTTATCTTTGGCGGCACTTAACTCTCTATTTGGGCACGACGTAATCTATGCAAAATATTGCAAAAATCATCGCTCAGGAACTTAATGTTCGTGAGCAGCAAGTGACGGCAACTATCACTCTATTGGATGACGGCGCGACGGTTCCCTTCGTGGCGCGTTATCGTAAAGAGGTCACAGGTGGTTTAGACGATACCCAACTGCGCACTCTGTATAGCCGTCTGGGCTATCTGCGCGAACTCAACGATCGCCGTCAGGTGATCCTCTCCAGCATTCAGGCCCAGGGTAAGCTGACCGCCGAGCTGCAGGCCGCCATAGATCAGGCCGACAGCAAGACGCGCCTGGAAGATCTCTATCTGCCCTACAAGCCTAAGCGTCGTACCAAGGGACAGATCGCCATCGAGGCCGGTATCGAGCCCCTGGTGGATCGTTTGCTCAGTGATCGTCAGGCAGATATCGAGGCGCTGGCGAGCGAGTACCTCAATGCCGAGGCGGGTTTAGATGAGGTGAAGGCGGTGCTCGATGGCGCGCGCTTCATCCTGATGGAACGTTTCGCCGAAGACGCCGAGCTGCTGCAGAAGGTGCGCCAACACCTGACCCAGATCGCCGTGCTCGAGAGCCATGTGGTGAAGGGTAAGGAGAAAGAGGGTGCCAAGTTCAGAGACTATTTCGAGCACAGCGAGAAGCTGATGAATGTGCCTTCGCACCGTGCCCTGGCCATGTTGCGTGGTCGCAACGAGGGCGTGTTGAGCCTGAGTATGAATGCGGACCCGGATAGCGAGGCCAAGTCAGGCAGTTACTGCGAGGTGATTATTGCCGATCACTTTAACCTCAAGCTGAGTGATTCCGCCGTGGATCAGTGGCTTAAGCTGGTGGTCACCTCTACCTGGCGCATCAAGATCGCGCTGCAGATGGAGACTGAGTTTATCGCCAAGCTGCGCGAGCGTGCCGAGACAGAGGCGATCAATGTCTTCGCCCGCAACCTGGGCGATCTGCTGATGGCGGCGCCTGCCGGTGCCAAGGCGACGCTGGGCCTGGACCCAGGCCTGAGAACTGGCGTCAAGGTGGCCATAGTCAACAACACGGGCAAGTTGATGGCTCACACCACCATCTTCCCCCATGCACCGCAAAACCAGTGGGACAAGTCGATCCGTACCCTGGCGAATTTAGTGAAGATGCATAAGGTGGAGCTGATCGCCATTGGCAATGGCACCGCCTCACGTGAGACCGACAAGCTGGCGGGCGAGCTGATTGCCGAGTTGAAGAGCGAGCTGCCGACACTCACCAAGATCATGGTGAGCGAGGCGGGCGCCTCCGTCTATTCCGCCTCTGAGCTGGCGGCGGAGGAGTTCCCCGAGCTGGACGTCTCGATTCGCGGCGCCGTCTCTATCGCCCGTCGCCTGCAGGATCCGCTGGCGGAGCTGGTGAAGATCGAACCTAAGTCTATCGGCGTGGGTCAGTATCAGCATGACGTGAGTCAGAGTCAGCTGTCACAATCCCTCGAGGCTGTGGTGGAAGACTGTGTAAACGGCGTGGGTGTGGATCTCAACATGGCCTCCATGCCGCTGCTGACTCAGGTGGCTGGCCTGAACAAGACGCTGGCACGCAATATCGTCGAATATCGCGACCAGAATGGTCAGTTTACCTCGCGTAAACAACTGCTTAAGGTGCCGCGTCTCGGCCCCAAGGCATTCGAGCAGGCGGCCGGTTTCCTGCGTATTCGTGAGGGTGACAACCCGCTGGATGCCAGCGCGGTACACCCAGAGACCTATGCCTTGGTTGAGTCTATCGCCAAGGCGCAGCAGCAGGCGGTGGATGCCCTGATAGGCAACACAGATCTGCTTAAGCAGATCGATGCCAAGGCGTTCGTGACCGAGGAGTTTGGTCTGCCGACCATAGAAGATATTCTCAGCGAGCTGGATAAGCCGGGTCGTGATCCCCGCGGCGAGTTTAAGACTGCCGTGTTTAAGGAAGGGGTTGAGGAGATCAAAGATCTTAAGGTGGAGATGATCTTAGAGGGCGTGGTGACCAATGTCACCAACTTCGGCGCCTTCGTCGATATCGGCGTGCATCAGGATGGCCTGGTGCATATCTCGTCGCTCACCGACAAGTTTGTCAGCGATCCCCACACAGTGGTGAAGGCGGGCGACGTGGTTAAGGTCAAGGTGATGGAGGTCGACGCCGAGCGTAAGCGTATCAGCCTGACCATGCGTCTGGACGAGAAGCCGGGCGAGAAGCAAATGTCTCACCAAGGCGGCAAGGGCCAGGCGAAAGCGGGCCAAGGCAAGGGACATCAAGGTAAAAGCCCACAGGGCAAGAGCCAGGCTAAGGGCCAGTATAAGCAGCCTAAGGCGCCGGCCAACGCGGCCATGGGTAACGCCTTTGCCGATGCCTTCGCCAAACTGAAGAAGTAGTCTCGCTTTACCGTTTTTAAAGGCCGCATTTGCGGCCTTTTTTATGCCTAGATTCCACACAGATTTGCTTGGTCGCTGGCACTCCAGCTAGAGCAGGAGTTCGGCAGAGAGTATCTTGAGCCGCCTGACGCCATTTTGTTTACCCCTGGCAATCACCTTCTGCTTGGCGAGCGTCAGGCCGCGGGCATTGACTATCACGCTGGCACTGAGGGTATTTTCCAGGCGTGTCTTGTTTGCCTTGGTGCCGGGACGGCCGCTTAGCGGCGTGGGTGACTCGAAGCTATAGCTAATGAGGTAGTCAGCCATGGGGCACCTCCGGCGTGAATCTCTGATATGAATGCATGGGTAACCGTATGAATTGTCGTGTGTAAGCTGTTAGAAAATAACCAGTTGTTATTTTTATGTATTTGCGAGGCCCTAAGGCTTGTTGGCAGACACTGTTCTGGGTCGGTGGCCATGAGCAACTCAATTTCGAGCCCTGGGCGTATCGTCTTTATGCGGCGCAGAGCCGAGAACCATCTATTATCTGATTGTTTTAAATGATGTTGTTGGCTCTTCTGACGCTATCCTACCCAGGGAGGGGGGAGATCGAAAGATAGTTACTATTCGATTTTTTAATAGATTATTGGGGCTTCTTGTGGGTAAAAAGCGCGGAAATCCACTATTTAGCTGATAATTCACGTCTTATTTAACTGTTACACTTTTCGAACTTTTTACTGACTTTTATGTCAAAATGGCACATTGCCGAGCGAACATGCTCGTACCCATTAAGCGATAGCGATTTTGATTGAGGAAACCATGACGACGTCCCACAAGAAACATGGGCCAATGCGGGCCATTGTCTACTTTGGCCTGATAGCCCTGGCCATCACGATGCTGAGCCGTATCGGCTTGGGCATCTGGCAGGCCGATAGGGTCGCCGCCGTGGATGGTTGGCCACACCTGCTGCTTCAGGGACTGAGGGTCGACTTTGCCACCCTGTGTTGGTTATGGGGCATCGCCGCCCTGGGCACCACCATCTTTGGTGGCGACCACATCGTCGGCCGTGGCTGGAAGTCGGTACTGAGAGTCTGGCTGACACTGGGTCTCTGGTTGATGATCTTCCTCGAGCTATCGACTCCCTCGTTTATCGATGAATATGGCCTGAGACCGAATCGTCTCTATATCGAATACCTCATCTACCCCAAAGAGGTGCTCTCCATGCTGTGGACCAGTCGTAAGGGAGAGATCTTCCTCGGGCTTATCGTCAGCACCCTGAGTCTGTGGGGCGGCTGGCGCCTGAGTGGGCGCTTACTGAAAGAGGTGGTCTATCCGCGCTGGTTCTGGCGTCCGGCCATTGGCCTACTGGTTATCGCCGTGACCCTGATGGGGGCGCGTTCTAGCCTGGGTCACAGACCACTTAATCCTGCCATGGTGGCCTTCGCCGACGATCCGCTGGTGAACTCTCTGGTGGTGAACTCCTCCTATTCGCTGGTGTTTGCCATAGATCAGATGGCGGCGGAAGCCAATGCCTCTAAGGTGTATGGCAAGCTGGAGAAGAGCCAGATTATAGACAACATACGTAAAGACAGTGGCCGCCCGCTAAGTGCCTTCACCTCTGAGTCTCTGCCGAGCGTGACCTATAACCAGGCCAGCTTCCAGGGCAAGCCCAAGAACCTGGTGATCATCCTGCAGGAGAGCCTGGGGGCGAGATTTACTGGTTACCTTGGCGGCCTGCCGCTGACGCCTAATATCGATGCCTTGGCGCAAGAGGGCTGGGCCTTCAATCGTCTGTACGCCACGGGTACCCGTTCGGTGCGCGGCATCGAGGCGGTTACCACCGGCTTTACGCCGACCCCGGCACGTTCTGTGGTCAAGCTAGGTAAGAGTCAGACCGACTTCTTCACCATCGCCGATCTGCTGAAGATGAACGGCTATGAGACCCAGTTTATCTATGGCGGCGAGAGCCATTTTGACAACATGCGCAGCTTCTTCCTGGGCAACGGCTTTAGCGATATCGTGGATCAGAACGACTATAAAGATCCTGTGTTCGTCGGTTCTTGGGGCGTGTCGGACGAAGATCTGCTCAAGCGGGCCAATAACGAGTTTGAGCAGTTCCATAAAGAGGGTAAGCCTTTCTTTAGCCTAGTGTTCAGCTCCTCTAACCATGAGCCGTTCGAGTTCCCCGATGACCGTATCGAGCTCTACGATCAGCCTAAGCAGACCCGTAATAACACGGCCAAGTACGCCGATTATGCCGTGGGTGAGTTCTTTAAGCTTGCCAAAGCGTCCAGCTACTGGAAAGACACACTATTTGTGGTGGTGGCCGACCATGAGAGCCGCGTAGGCGGTGCCTCTCTGGTACCTGTGGAGCAGTTCCGCATCCCGGCGATCATCATAGGCGATGGCATCACCCCCAAGATGGATCAACGTGTCGCCAGCCAGATAGACCTAGCACCGACCCTGTTGTCCCTGATGGGCGTCTCGGGTAGCTACCCTATGCTGGGACGGGATCTGACCAAGATGGATGACGACTGGCCGGGTCGCGCCCTGATGCAGTACGACAAGAACATGGCCTATCTGCGTGGTGACGATGTGGTGATCCTGCAGCCAGAGCGTGAGCCGACCGGCTACGCTTATGACTTTGCCAGCAATACTCTCACCCATAAGGCGCAGAGCGATGAGATGAAGCAGACCGCCTTGTCGTGGGCGCTGTGGGGTAGCATGGCTTACCAGCAACAGCTGTATCAGACGCCGCAGCAGAGCACGGCATTGAACACGTCGTCGGATGAAGCGTCGATCAGATAAAGGTGGATAGCTCGGGCTCTCCCTTGGGGAGGGTCTGAGTCTGGTAGAAGCTGGCGATGTGGGCCGACACGCTCTGATAGAAGCTGCTGGCCTGGTTCTCTAAGCGGGTCTTAGGTTTCTGAGGCTCTCTTGGCGTCTCAGTCTGCGCGCTACGTATGTCGCGGCGCGCCAGCGCAGGCTTCATCATCAGCGGCCTTATGATGGCGGCTGCGCCTTGTTTCGCCTGTTGCTGTTGTTGCTGACCTTCCTGCTGATGCTGGCCTTGACCTTGCTGCTTGGCCTGCACCTTCTCATTGAGTTTTGCCTGAATGTTGGCCTGATCCGCCGCGCGCTCATTCTGAGGATTGAAGGGGCGCTCTTCGTTGCTCTTGGCGAGCTGAGGCGCAGGTATGATAGGTGGGCGTTGCTGACTCTCTACCCGCGCGCTATCGGTCGCGGCGTTGGTCGTCGCGATAGGCACTTGCGGATAGTTGGTCACCACTAACATAGAAAACTCCCAGCGTATTGCCTAAATAATAACCAAAAAGTGTTATAAATTAAAGTGATTATTCTTTAAGCGTCTGCAGCCAGGCCTCGACCCCTTGAACAAAGGCATCCCTGTGGGAGAAGAAGGGCGCATGGGAGGCCTTAGGCAGCACGAAATCCACAAAGCGTGACTCGCAAACCGGCATCAGCGGCTGTACCCGGCGTGACACCAGACCGTCCAACCTTCCCCACACCCTGAGCCAGGGCACGCGTATCTCATTGAGCTGGTCTCTGAGGTCCACCTCCTTAAGCATCTGCAAGCCGGCGCGTAGCGCGTCTGCATCCGGCAGCGGCTTGGCCATCACCAAGTCCCTGAGCTGCTTGATATCCTGCTTGGCGGTTTCGCTTCCCATGGCCTGGATGGCCAGGAAACGCTCTATCATCTTGCCGAGATCTTTCTCCAGCTGATCGCCAAACTGCCCCAGAATTTGTGGTGGAATCCCCGGCCAGCCCTCGTTATCCCGCGCCATGAAGCAAGGGGAGGAGGCTATGGTCAGCAGGGCATTGATGCGCTCTGGATAGCGCAGGGCGGCGCGGGTGGCGACCAGTCCCCCTAGTGACCAACCGGCCCAGATAGCCCGCTCTGGCAACTGTTCCATGAGATGATCGACCCAAGCATCCAGGTCTCCCTCTATGGCCGGGCTATCGCCGAAGCCGGGCAGGTCGACTAACAGGAGTTGATGATCTTTGAGCGTGTGATGCAAGGGGGTAAAGACGGCGCTATTCACCCCCCAGCCGTGCAGCAGGACGATGGGGCGGCCTTGGCCTATAGTTTCAATATGCAAGGATTGCTGACTCACTAAGATGCCTCTGGATCGTAAGGTTAGTTAAATGGATAGAACTCATCTGCATTTATCGCGCTGGCAGTGGCTTGTGCAACTGCGGCGACTGCTGGCGGCTAGTCTACCCAATCGCTGTATGATCTGCCATCAAAGGGTGGTCTTGCCACAGCGAGGCATCTGTCTCACTTGCCTCGATGCCGGGCTCTATTCATCGCCGACTTGTCTAGGCTGTGGCCGAGCTATGCCTCAGCAGACCGCCTATTGCGGCGGCTGCATGACGAGCCAGCCCCTCAAGGTGGTGGCGCCTGCCAGTTATCATCAGGGGCTGGGGGAGACTGTGGCGGCTATCAAGTATCAGGGACAGCTCGCCGGTCTGACTCCCTTGGTGCAGGCCCTGGTGAGGCGTATTCGGTTGCTGGCTGAAGCGGAGGTTATCAGCCTGCCTCAGGCCTTGTTGCCCGTGCCCTTGCATCCACATCGACTGCGTGAGCGAGGCTTTAATCAGGCCTTTGTTATCGCCCATGAGCTTGGCCGGGCCCTCGAGTTGCCTGTGCTACCCGATGCCCTTGAGCGGCTCAGCGATACGCCGCCCCAGGCGGGGCTGACGGGTAAGCAGCGACGGCGCAATCTCGCCGGCGCCTTTCGTTTAAGTGACGAGTTCGATTTTCAGCGTGTCGCGCTGATCGACGATGTGGTGACTACCGGCACCACGGCCAAGGAGATCGCCAAGCTGTTCGAGGTGCGCTACATCCAGGTGCAGGTGTGGTGTCTGGCGCGCGCCGAGGCGCCCCACCTTATGGATCAATAGCCGTTACGGCGCCAGTTGCGATACTTGGTGTGTACCCCGCGGGTGAACAGCGAGGAGTATTCCTCCAGCAGATCGACGCCATAGAGGATGGCGACCACCAGCAGGGAGAGCTTGATCCCCACAAAGGGGTCGACCACGGCGATGCAGACGCCAATCGCCGCCAGCGCCCAGATTGCCGCCGCCGAGGTCACACCCACAACTACTCCTTCCTTGGCCAGCATGACGCCTGCCCCCAGAAAGCCAATGCCGGTGACCACCTGGCCTATGATGCGCGAGGGATCCGATACCGAGGTGGCCACGGCCATGGAGGCGGTGATGAAGATATAGGTGCCCAGCACGATCAGCGATGAGGTACGTATCCCCACGGGTTTGCCCCTGAGTTGGCGTTCCAGGCCTATGATGAGGCCGCAGAGCACGGCGCAGCCGAGTTCGCGCCAACGAAAGGGATCGATAGCTACCCAAGCATCAAGATTCATGGTGTGGTCCTAATTTACTATGTCTGGTGCAGAGGGCTTACGGGCGGGATGACGTCTTGGGCTATTCTGCGGGTCAATTTTCGGCGAGTGTCGATCTAAAAGGCCCCTGAGTCAATAGGGGCCATGGGATATATTAGTAGGCCTGAGGCCTGAGGCCTAGGCCTCGTCTTCCTCGAAGATCGCCTCTATGGGCAGTTGAAACAGCCGGGCGATCTTAAAGGCCAGTGGCAGGCTGGGATCATACTTGCCCTTCTCGATGGCATTGATGGTCTGGCGTGATACATCCAGCAGTCCCGCCAGGTCGGCCTGGGTCCAGTTGCGCTCGGCGCGCAGGGGTTTTAGACGGTTCTTCATCTGTAGCTCAGTCTCCCGAAGATGATCCCCAGCATATAGGTGAGCGCCAGCAGCACCACCAGATAGGCCGCCTTAAGATCCGGCAGCAAGTCTGCCAGATCTAGAATCGAGTAGAGGGAGAAACCTATGATGCTGACGCCGACGGCCAAGGCCAGGGCATCTAGCTGTATCTTGCGCTCCATCTCGTCGAGTTGGCGCAGGAAGCGTTTGAAGGCCAACAGCATCCAGATGCCGATGGCGCCATGGAGGATGAAGCAGCTTACCACGACCCAGGTGCTGGCCAGATAGCCTTGGTGGGCAAGGAATGAGGTGCCGCCCAGGCTCAGCGCCCACAGCAGGGCGAGCAGGTTCACCCGGTTAGCATTTTGAATATCCCTTGACGGTAGCCCTCTGGAGCAGATGGCGTCGATGATCTGTTTCATGTGCAGTTCCTCTCGTTTGCTAAAAATGTCAAACACCCTTTACATAACAAGTTAGGCTAAAAAAGAATCAAGGTCAAGCATGCTTTACATAAAGTTTGGTTTGTTTGACTTTTAAGCGGTAGAAAATGGCGCTGAGACTGGACTCGCTTGGGGAGAAAAGCATTGAGCGAACGCGCATTTGAACAGGTGATAGCGAGTGCCGATGGTCGAAAGTCGATAGCTGGTAGCAGGAGGTCGATAGTTGGTCGCAGGAAAAAGATAGCCGGATGCCAACGGCACCCGGCCAAGATATTATTAGCCCGTTATTCGGCCTTGGTGTATTTATCCAGGATCACCGCACAGGCTGCATCGCCAGTGATGTTGAGTGAGGTGCGGATCATGTCAAACACCCTGTCCAGGGCGAACAGTAGCGGCAGGCCGTCGATGGGGATACCCGCGGCCAACAGCACGGCCACCACCAGGAAGGAGGGGCCTGGTACGCCGGCTTGGCCTATGGCGCCCAGGGTCGAGGTGAAGATGATCGCCATGTAGGCGCCCAGGCTGAGATCTATGCCGTACATCTGGGCAAAGAAGATGGCCACCAGGCCGTAGTAGATGGCGTTACCGCTCATGTTGATGGTGGCGCCTAGGGGCAGCACGAAGGAGGCAGTGGGTTTAGAGACGCCCAGTTCCTCCTCACAGGTCTCCATGTTCACAGGAAGGGTGGCCATTGAGGAGGCCGTAGAAAGTGCCATCACCTGAGGCTTCTTCATGACACTGATGAACTTCTTGGCGCTGACGTTGGAGAACAACTGCACCAGCAGCGGGAAGAAGAGGAAGCCAAACAGCAAGATGCCGAGGACAAACACGGCGAACAGCTTAAAGACCACTTCTAGCGCGTCGAAGCCGAAGGTGCCCACAGAATCGGCCATCAGGCCAAATACGCCGATAGGCGCGATCACCATGACACAGTTGATCATCCAGACGAAGGCGTCGACTATGGTGTTAAGCGCCGCCAAGATCGGCTTGCTGCCTTCTCCCTTCACCTTGGTGAGGGCAATGCCGAAGAAGATGCTAAAGACCAAGATCTGCAGGATGTTGCCGCCGGTCAGCGACTCGAACACATTGGTGGGGATCATACCGATAAAGGTGTCCATCACGCCGGGCAGGGCGCCATGCTCTTCGGTCACCTTCATCAGGCCGCTGGCGCTGTGGGCGGTGAAATCGACGCCGTTACCGGGCTGGAACAGTGAGCCCAGCAGGAGTGCCAAGGCGACGGCCACGCCCGAGGTGATGATGAAGAAGCCGAAGGTGCCTATGCCTATCTTGCCCGCAGAGGGGCTGTCACCCAGGCTGGCGGCGCCCGAGATGATGGAGACCAGCACCAAAGGGATAACCAGCATCTTGATCAGGTGGATGAATAGGGTGCCCAGCGGTGCAAACATGCTGGCCTGCTCACCCATGATAAAACCGACGGCGGCGCCGATAATCATGGCGATCACCACCTGCACCCCGATATTGCCTAATAGCCTACTTGTCTTGGTTTTCACCTTTGCCTCGTCTTGTCGTCAGTTATGCTTTTGAAATGAGTATAGTCTTGCAGGCGCGCAGCGTAGCACGGGCGAGGAGAAGAGTCTGTGAATTAAGGCTAACCCTGAGGATAAAGCCCAAGTACTGAACATAAGTGCTTAACATAAGAATTGAGTATAAGTATTGGATGCGAGCGGCGGGCTTTGTGGAGAGTTGAGTCGCTTTTTTTGGTAAAACGGCGTGTTGTGGCTGGGCTGTTGGGGAATAAAAAGAGGATGGCATTCACCATCCTCTTTTTATGTAGCTGACTTGCTTGGCTTGCTCTCGCTTAGCAGTAAGCTCTAATGCGACCGGCTTAAGGCTATTGCCCCTTGACGATCGCCTCTAGGTGTTTGTAGAAGCGCTGGTTGAAGTTGTCTTCATTGCCGTCGAAGCTGATGCTGAGGTAATCGCCGAGCTTGCCGCTGTAGTCGGTGGCCTCGTAGATACTGACTTCGATGAGCTTATCGCCTTGGATCAGATAGTTATCGACAGACACAAATTCGGCATAGGCGGCTGGCAGGTCTATCTGCTTCAGACGAAGAACAGGCTCATCGCTTGGACTGGTGCTCAGCGACCATTGATAAGTCGTGACCTCCCCCGTGATGTTGAGCTTGATGGTTTTGTTCTCTTCATCGACCACTACATCGTCTGGGTAGAAGGCTGGCCAGAAGAGGCGAGCGACATCCGCCGTGGTCAAGAGCTCTGGATCTTGATGGCTCGGCATGGGCCAGGTGGCGAACTCACCCCGTACACGGCACATCACGTCATCTGCCTGTTTTCCACGGTAGCGGTACACTTGGCTTGGCCAGTTGAGTTCGGCCAGCTTGAGTGCCGGTGGCGTGGTGCTGAGAATGGCCTGCCACTCCTCACCAGTGCCTGAGTATTTAGTGAATTCGATTGTGATGGGTACCGAGGTGCCACTGTACACAGTCTGGAGTGTGTTGTTTTCGTACTTAATTTCGGGCGGCTGATAGTCTTTGTCGCCTTCGATAACCCAATGTTTTAGCTCCTTGTTCCAACACTCCTCTGGAGTGTCAGTTCCGTCGCGATCATCGAATACCCGACCATTGACCTTGCCCTCGACGATAGAACCTACGAAGGTGAGATCGGGCGTGCCATAAGTGAGGGTAAAGAGGCTCCGTAGTGTGGCGGGGGCCAGGGTGAAGTTGCTATGCAGCTGGTCGTCCTCAAGGAAGTGGCTGTTGATCACCTGCCAGTCGGCGTCCGACATGATCTTCGCATCGATTGGTGTCTCGATATACTCTTCGGCGATCAGTGCATTGTTGACCAGGAAGCGCACCGCCATGGGGTCGCTGGCTAAATAATCCTCGGTGCTCATGCCACTCTCTTCTACCAGGGTCTTTAGCTGGTCTCGGATGGTTGACATGATGTCATCCACGGCCAGCACATCGCTGAGCTGATCGCCGATCAAGGCTTCCAGATGACGATGCAGTCGGTAGGTGTCGATAAATTCAGGGGCGAGGGATTGCTCGGTGCTCAGTTTATAGGGATTGCCGTCGCGATCGTAGATAGTCAGCAATAGAGCGGCGAGCAGAGTGCGCTGGGTTGCGATATCAAGGGAGGTGGTACCGGCGGCGCGCATGCGGGCGACGCGCTGATACTCCAGATGAGTCATAGGGTTGATCTCACCGCCGTGTTCCTGCAGGGCAACCAACTTGCCGACTCCCTCCATGGAGATCACGGCCTGGGTACTAGTGGATTCGGCTGCCGTACTTGAGGCATTGGTGTTTAGAGATTCCGGACGAAAAGCTGCTTTGAGCAGGGCTGGCTTGCTGCTGGCTTCTGCTGCCTGTTGCCAGTTGGCGATCAGATCATAGATGGGCATTTCGACGTCACTGCTCCAGTCTATCTGGTATTTACCTTCGGCATCCGCAATGGCGCTGGGTTCATCGCTGTCGCAGCTGGCATTTTGGTTGAGATCCACACAGACCTCGGCGCCGGCTACCGCGCCCTGGTACACCACAGTGCCGACAACACTATGGTCGAAACTCGTGGGAGGCGGCGTGCCGCCGTCGGTTGGGGTATCTGAATCGTTATTGGAGCCGCCGCAGGCACTGAGTAGACAGGTACCGAGCAGCAGAGAGCTAAGGTGAGTTAATCGCATATTTGTGTCCTTACAAATATTAACAATGAAAAGGACCCGACAACGACAACTTAGCCGAGGTCCAATACGGCTGAAAGGACATTATCTATGGCTTTGATTAAATTACCATTACCCGATCGGGTAGGTTGGAAGGCAGGGCTTGCTGAGCGTTAGGCAATAAAAAATGGCCCCGACGGGCCATTTTAAATATTGTCATCAGACCCAGGGCTTACGCCTTAGGGCCAGCCTGCTTGATGGCGTCAGACACGTCGTACTTAGTGAAGTTGGCGGCAAACTCTTCGGCCAGCTGCTGAGCATATTTGTCGTACTCTGCCTTGTCGGCCCAGGTGTTGACCGGGTTAAGCAGCTTGGCATCGACGCCAGTCACAGCTACTGGCACGTCAAGGTTCAGCTTGTCGATGTGAACCGTTTCCACGTCTTTTAGCTCGCCACTTACTATGGCATCGACGATGGCACGGGTCGTTGGGATATCGAAACGCTTACCTACGCCGTGTGGACCGCCGGTCCAGCCGGTGTTGACCAGGTAAACCTGGCTACCGAATGACTCGATACGCTTCATCAGCAACTCGGCGTAGACGCCTGCCGGACGTGGGAAGAATGGTGCGCCGAAACAGGTCGAGAAGGTTGATTGAATCGCAGAAGTAGAGCCCATCTCGGTTGACCCCACCTTAGCCGTGTAACCAGAAAGGAAGTGGTAGGCCGCCTGCTCTTTGCTGAGTTTAGACACAGGTGGCAGCACGCCAGAGACGTCACAGGTCAGGAAGACGACGGCATTTGGCTCGGCGCCACGGTTCTCTTCCTTACGCTGAGCGATGTGCTCTAGCGGATAGGCCGCGCGGCTGTTCTCGGTCAGCTCTGTGTTGCTGTAGTCAGGGATGCGTTGCTCGTCCAGGGTGACGTTTTCCAGTACGGTGCCGAAACGGATTGCATCCCAAATCACCGGCTCGTTCTTCTGGCTCAGATCGATACACTTGGCGTAGCAGCCGCCTTCGATATTGAATACGCCGCCTGGTGCCCAGCCATGCTCGTCGTCGCCGATAAGGAAACGCTTAGGATCGGCAGACAGTGTGGTCTTGCCCGTGCCTGACAGGCCGAAGAATAGGGTTGTGTCGCCTTCGCTGCCGACGTTGGCCGAGCAGTGCATTGGCAGCACGCCTTTGGCGGGCAGTAGGAAGTTTTGCACAGAGAACATAGACTTCTTCATCTCGCCGGCGTACTTCAGGCCAGCCAGCAGTACCTTGCGATCGGCAAAGTTGATGATGACGGTGGCGTCTGAGTTGGTGCCATCGCGAGCAGGATCGCACTCGAAACCCGGTGCGTTCATGATCTGCCATACAGGCTTGTTGGCCACGTTAAACTGCTCAGGTACGATAAACAGGTTACGGGCAAAGAGCTGATGCCAGGCGGTTTCAGTTTTAACTTCAATGGGTTGGTAGTGCTCAGGGTCGGCACCCACTTCCAGCTCAGAAACGAAAGTTTCTTTGTCGGCCAGGTAAGTTGCGACGCGATCCCATAGGGCGTTAAAGGCATCCATGGCGAACGGCTTGTTGACCGAGCCCCAATCGATATCATTTTCGCTGCTCGCTTCTTTCACGATAAAGCGGTCGTTCGGTGAACGCCCGGTACGCTCGCCGGTTTTTGCCACTAATGCACCATTCGCCGTTAGCTCTCCTTCGCCGCGTGCGAGTGCAAACTCAACTAGTTGTGCCGTAGAGGGATTTTTATGAGTTTGCTTAGATCCATCCGCCATCTGTAAGGTCTCCATCATTCGAGTAGGGTTGGCCGGTCTGTGCCAGCTTGTTTTTGTTTTATCTGCATGATAGGCAGAGGCCCGATTGTAACTTAAGCGGAATTGAATGTGTGAGGAAGATCGCGAAAATCGTGAAAAAAAGAGGATGCGCACAGGCATCCTCTATTAATCATGAATTTAAGCCAATGATTTACTGCTGGGTATCGGCCTTGGGGGCGTTTTTGAATAGCGCCTCGATATCGATAGAATCGAAGCTGTAGCTGCTGTTGCAGTATTCGCAGCCCATCTCGATCTTGCCCTGTTCGGCCAGGATGGCGTCCAGCTCTTCTTTGGCTACCGTCTTGAGTGCCTGACCGCTACGCTCGCGTGAGCAGGTACAGGAGAAGGTGACCTCGATAGGATCGAACAAACGAACCTCTTCCTGGTGATACAGACGGTGCAATACTTCTGTTGCCTCGAGCTCGAACAGCTCTTCGGCTTTGATAGTGCTGGTCAGCTGCTCGAGATGTTCGAACTCTTCGTTGTGCTCGTCCTCGCCCGGTAGAACCTGTAGCAACATGCCGGCGGCCTGCTTGCCGTTGGCAAACAGGCGGATGGCGGTAGGCAGCTGCTCAGATTGCAGGAAGTATTGTTCCAGGCATTCGGCCAGAGTTTCCTTCTCCAGCGCCACTACGCCTTGATAACGCTCGCCGTTGTTCGGGGTCAGGGTGATCACCATGTGTCCCTGTCCCATCAGCTGTTGCAGGCTGGCGTCTTTGGCGACTTCGCCTTCCCAGCGTGCGACGCCGCGCAGCTGCTGCAGGTTGTTGCCATTGATCACCGCCAATGATACCGGACCATTGCCCTGAACCTGTACGCTGATGTCGCCATCAAATTTCAGTGTAGCGGTGAGTAAAGAGGTGGCCGCCATCAGCTCGCCCAGCAGACGGGCAATGGCCTCAGGGTAGGTGTGGGCCGACAAGATCTCCTGATAGCTCTTCTCTAGCTGTACGATTTGTCCGCGCACATCGGCGTTGTCGAATAGGTAACGGTTTAAGATATCTTTACTCATTTGTGTCTCACAGTTAGCTTTCTTTAAAGCGTATTAGTTGGCGACGCTGTTTCTTGTCTGGCTTGGTATCCGGCGCGGGATTGTTGAGCACATTCAAGCGTCTTGCCTCGGCATAGGTTTCGCGTTTGGCTATGCTTTCTGGCGTCTCTTCATATAAGGTTTGGGCGACCACCGCCTTCTGGCGTTGCTCGGATAATTTTTTTATGACGATCTCTTTTTCGTCATATCCTTGTCGTAATCTAATCACGGCGTCGACTTCGGCCAGCTTGCTCGACTTAGTGCGCTGGCCATTGTAGTGCACCTTACCGCCGTTGATCATCTCTTTGGCGATTGCACGCGTCTTGTAGAAGCGGGCGGCCCACAGCCACTTGTCGAGCCGAACGCCAAGCTCTTTCTCTGAGGTCATGGTGATCAGGTCTCCTTAGGTGTATAAAGATGTGCAAGCTCACAGGCTGAAAAAATAGTCCATACTTGTCGTTAGCCAACAGATGAGATAGCGACAGACCTCACACCCTTTTTAGGCGCGTAAAGTTAGCATAAATCGGCTCTATAGGCCAATAAAGAGACTGTTATGGGCTTGTTGCGATTAGCTGTGTAGGTTAGCATGAGCCACAGCTAGGAAATTATCATAATCAGATTAGAGGCCTGCAAAGAGGGTCCACAATAATATGGATTTATTAGACAAAGTAATATCTAAGGCCTCTGCCGTGCCGCAGAAGCCTCTGAGTTCGGCCGTATTCTGGCTCGGTTTGATTACCGCTATCTATCTTTTGGCGCAGATCACATGGAAGTTGGTGCCCGTCGCAGAAACCCCACAAAAATGGCAGGCGACCCCTGTCTCCAGCAGCCAGTCATCGTCTCAGGTGAATGTCTCTACGCTGCAGGAATTAGCCCTCTTCGGTAAGACGGATCCTAATTCGGATAAGCCTAAGCCCGTGGTGGAAGAGAAGATCACCGATGCCCCTAAGACCTCGCTGTCGATTCAGTTGACCGGCGTGGTGGCCTCTACTGCAGAGCAGCATGGGCTGGCTGTGATCGAATCCAGCGGCAGCCAGAACACCTATAGCCTGGGCGACAAGATCAAGGGCACCTCAGCCTCGCTTAAAGAGGTGTATGCCGATCGCATCATCATCTCCAACAGTGGTCGCTACGAGACACTGATGCTCGACGGCCTCAAGTATGAGACCCAGGGCGCCGCCAATAGCCAGTTGCAAGAGGCGCGTTCCTCTCGCGATGTACGCACCATAGACAAACGTAGCAACAGCGCCGTCTCTAAAGAGCTGGAAGAGTCGCGCGACGCCCTGCTGGAAGACCCCAGCAAGATCACAGATTACCTTGCCATCTCACCGGTCAATGTCGGCGGCGAGCTGCAGGGATATCGCCTGAATCCGGGCAAGGACAGACAATTATTTGAACAGGCTGGCTTTAAGGCCAACGATTTAGCAAAATCAATGAACGGCTATGATCTGACTGATATGAGCCAAGCATTGGAAGTGATGGCGCAGTTGCCAGAATTGACCGAAATTTCTCTGATGGTTGAAAGAGAGGGTCAGCTGGTTGAGATCATGTTTAGTTTGCCGCAATAAAAAGGGTTAGGGGAAGTCATTAATGAACAACAAGAAAATACGCCGCAATCTTATCGCGAGCGTCGTGATGGGCGCCTCGCTGTTAGCGCCACAAGTGGCGTGGTCGGAACAATACGCGGCTAATTTCAAGGGCACTGACATTCAGGAATTTATCAACATAGTTGGTAAGAACCTGAACCGGACTATCATCGTCGACCCTACTGTACGCGGCAAGATCAACGTACGCAGTTACGATCTGCTTAACGACGAGCAGTACTATCAATTCTTCCTTAACGTGTTGCAGGTCTATGGCTACGCCGTAGTCGAGATGGACAACAACATCATCAAGGTGATCAAGGACAAAGACGCCAAGACCTCGGCGATCCGCGTTGCCGACGACAGCACCCCTGGCCTTGGCGATGAGATGGTGACCCGCATTGTCGCGCTCTATAACACAGAGGCCAAACAGCTTGCTCCCTTGCTGCGTCAGCTAAATGACAACGCCGGTGGCGGTAACGTGGTCAACTATGACCCGTCAAACGTCTTGATGATCTCTGGTCGTGCGGCCGTGGTGAACAAGCTGGTGGAAATTGTCCGCCGCGTCGATAAGCAGGGTGATACCGAGGTACAGGTTGTGCCGCTGGAATACGCCTCTGCCGGCGAGATGGTGCGCATTATCGACACCCTGTATCGCGCCAGCGCCAACCAGTCACAGCTACCGGGTCAGGCGCCTAAGGTGGTTGCCGACGAGCGTACCAACGCCGTAATCGTCAGCGGTGATGAGAAGAGTCGTCAGCGCGTGGTGGCCCTGATTAAGAAGTTAGATGCCGAGCAGGCGACCACAGGTAATACCAAGGTGCGTTACCTGCGTTATGCCAAGGCCGAAGACTTAGTGGAAGTGCTGACCGGCTTTGCCGAGAAGCTGGCCAAAGATCAGGAGGGCGGTCAGGCCCAGGGTGGTCGCAGCAAGCGCCGCAACGAAATTAATATCATGGCCCACCCAGACACCAACGCACTGGTGATCAGCGCCGAGCCAGATCAGATGCGCACCCTTGAGAGCGTCATCAACCAGTTAGATATACGCCGCGCGCAAGTATTGGTGGAAGCCATTATCGTCGAGGTCGCCGAGGGTGACGATGTCGGCTTTGGCGTGCAGTGGGCCACAGAGGCCGGTGGCGGTACTCAGTTTAATAATCTAGGCCCCACTATCGGCGAGATCGGTGCCGGTATCTGGGCGGCGCAAGATGAGAAGGCAAGTAATAGCTGTACCGGCTCTGGTGATAACCTGACCTGTACCGATAATCCGGACAAGAAGGGTGACATCACCCTGCTGGCCCAGGCGCTGGGCAAGGTCAACGGTATGGCATGGGGCGTGGCTATGGGTGACTTCGGCGCCCTGATCCAAGCGGTATCGAGTGATACCAAGTCGAACGTGCTGGCAACCCCTTCTATCACTACCCTGGATAACCAGGAAGCCTCCTTCATCGTGGGTGATGAGGTGCCGGTACTGACAGGCAGCCAGAACTCTAGCAATGGTAACAGCAACCCCTTCCAGACGGTTGAGCGTAAGGAGGTGGGCGTGAAGTTAAAGGTGGTGCCACAGATTAACGAAGGCACTACGGTTAAGCTCACCATCGAGCAGGAAGTCTCAGGCATCAACGGGAAGACAGGGGTCGATGTGACCTTCGCGACCCGTCGCCTGACCACTACCGTGATGGCCGATTCAGGCCAGATAGTGGTGCTGGGTGGTCTGATCAACGAAGAGGTGCAGGAGAGCGTGCAGAAGGTGCCTTTCCTCGGTGACATCCCTATTTTAGGTCACCTGTTTAAGTCCTCTTCTAGCGGTAAGAAGAAGAAAAACCTCATGGTCTTCATCAAGCCGACCATCATACGCGATGGCGTGACCATGGAAGGCATTGCCGGTCGTAAGTACAACTACTTCCGTGCCCTGCAGCTCGAGCAGCAGGAACGTGGCGTGAACCTGATGCCAAATACCAGCGTGCCTATCCTGGAAGAGTGGAATCAGGCAGAGTACCTGCCGCCTGAAGTTAACGAAGTGCTGCAGCGTTATAAGGATCGCAAGGGGTTAGACACCAAGATGCGTGAAACCGATCCTGCGCTGAAACAGATCAACGAAAACAAGCAGCAAGATAAGCAAGATGAGTGATATCCAAGCCACGCAAAACGAGGAACTGGCCCAGGTAACGAGTGAACTCGGGCTAGCCTCGGAGGCCGAATCCGACGAGGTCTTTCACTCAAGCAGCCGGGATCGTCTGCCCTTCGCCTTCGCCCACAGATTCGAGTTGGTGCTGGAGAAGGACGACGAAGCCGGATTAACCCTGTACCACACAGTCAACACGCCTATCGACGCTATGTTGGAGGTGCGCCGTTACACAGGAAAAGAGCTGGCACTGGCGCAGCTGGAGCCCTCTGTGTTCGAGGCCAAGCTGACTCAGGTCTATCAGGCCAACTCTTCCGAGGCACAGCAGCTGATGGAAGATATCGGCAACGAGATGGATCTGTTTACTCTGGCCGAGGAGCTGCCACAGACAGAGGATCTGCTTGAGGGTGACGACGATGCACCTATCATCAAGCTGATCAACGCGCTCCTGTCCGAGGCGATCAAAGAGGAAGCCTCGGATATCCATATCGAGACCTACGAGAAGCAGCTGGTGGTGCGTTTCCGCGTCGACGGCGTGCTCAAAGAGGTGCTCAAGCCCAATCGTAAGCTCTCCTCGCTATTGGTTTCGCGTATCAAGGTAATGGCGCGTCTGGATATCGCCGAGAAGCGGGTGCCGCAAGATGGCCGCATCTCGCTGCGTATCGCAGGTCGAGCGGTGGACGTGCGTGTCTCGACCATGCCTTCCAGCCACGGCGAGCGCGTGGTGCTGCGTCTGCTGGATAAGAATGCCGGCAACCTGGATCTTAAACAGCTGGGGATGACAGATGAGATACGTCATCAGTTCGACGAACTGATCCGTAAGCCCCATGGCATCATCCTGGTTACAGGTCCTACGGGCTCGGGTAAGAGTACCACACTGTATGCGGGTCTGACCGAGATCAACGCCATCGACACTAACATTCTGACGGTCGAAGACCCGATAGAATATGAACTGCCCGGCATAGGCCAGACCCAGGTCAATACCAAGGTCGACATGACCTTCGCCCGTGGCCTGAGGGCCATACTGCGTCAAGACCCGGATGTGGTGATGATAGGTGAGATCCGTGATCTGGAAACCGCGCAGATCGCGGTGCAGGCCTCGCTCACGGGTCACTTGGTTATCTCTACCCTGCATACCAATACCGCCTCGGGCGCTATCACGCGTCTGCAGGACATGGGCGTCGAGCCCTTCCTGGTATCCTCGAGTCTGCTCGGGGTGCTGGCGCAGCGCCTGATCCGTACCCTGTGCCCTAGCTGTAAGACAGAGCACACGCCGGACCTGCGTGAGCGCGAGCTGCTCGGGATCAGCGAAGACGATCCACGCACCATCTACCGGGCGACAGGTTGTTCGGCCTGTGGCCACAACGGCTACCGTGGCCGTACCGGTATCCACGAGCTGCTGCTGGTAGACGACTATGTACGCGAGCTTATCCACACAGGACGCGGCGAGCTGGCCATTGAGAAGCATATTCGTAAGACGGTACCTAGCATTCGCCATGACGGCATGATCAAAGTCCTCGCCGGGGTGACTACGCTGGAAGAAGTGCTGCGCGTCACTCGCGAGGAGTAGCCATGCCAGCATTTGAGTACAAGGCGTTAAACGCCCAGGGCAAACAGCAGAAAGGGGTTGTCGAGGCCGACACGGCTCGTCATGCCAGGGGGCAACTGCGCGAGCTGCGTCTGATGCCGCTGGAGATCACCCCAGTGGTCGAGAAGGAAGCCAAGGCAAAGAGCGGTGGTTTCAGCTTCAAGCGCGGCATCTCGGTCGCCGAGCTGGCACTGATCACCCGGCAGATCGCCACCCTGGTGGCCGCCGGCCTGCCGGTGGAAGAGGCCCTCAAGGCCGTGGGGCAACAGTGTGAAAAGGATCGTCTCGCCAGCATGGTGATGGCGGTGCGCTCTCGCGTTGTCGAGGGTTACAGCCTGGCCGATTCCATGGCCGAATTTCCCCATATCTTCGACGATCTCTACCGGGCCATGGTTGCCTCGGGTGAGAAATCGGGCCATCTCGAGGTGGTGCTCAACCGCCTCGCCGACTATACCGAGCGTCGTCAGCAGTTAAAGACCAAGATGACCCAGGCGATGATCTATCCCATCGTTTTGACCCTGGTCGCCATCAGTGTGATCGCCATCCTGCTGGCCGCCGTGGTGCCTCAGGTGGTGGGTCAGTTCGAGCATATGGGCCAGGAACTGCCCTGGACGACACAGTTTTTGATCGCCTCATCGGATTTTGTTCGCGACTATGGCCTGATCGTCATAGGCGTCATCATCGCCTTAGTGGTGGGTGCCAAGCAGCTGCTGCGCAGCGCGGCCAACCGGATGAAGTACGATAGCGCAATATTAAAGATGCCGGTTGTCGGCCGGGTAAGTAAGGGCTTGAATACGGCGCGTTTTGCACGCACCCTGAGTATCCTTACTGCCAGTTCGGTTCCTCTGCTCGATGCCATGCGTATCGCCAGCGAGGTCTTGATGAATGTCCGGGTACGGGCGGCGGTCGAGGAGGCCACGGCCAGGGTACGTGAAGGGACTAGCCTAGGCGCGGCGCTTGCCAATACTAAACTTTTTCCCCCAATGATGCTCTATATGATCACCTCGGGTGAAAAGAGTGGTCAGCTGGAGCAGATGCTTGAGCGCGCCGCCGACAACCAAGACAGAGAATTTGAGTCTAACGTCAACATCGCCCTTGGGGTGTTCGAGCCCATGCTGGTGGTCAGCATGGCGGCCGTGGTGCTGTTTATCGTCCTGGCGATTCTGCAGCCGATCTTAGAACTCAACAACATGATTAGTGGTTAACGCCCAAGCGTTTATCACCAACTGCCGTCCTAGCCGCAGATGTTAGGGCATTTTTTATAGAGGAAGTATTAATGCAAGCAAGAAACAAGCAAAAAGGTTTTACCCTACTGGAAGTTATGGTGGTTATCGTTATCTTAGGGATCCTTGCTTCTATGGTTGTGCCTAACCTTATGGGCAACAAAGATAAAGCCGACATCCAAAAGGCGGTATCTGACATTGTTGCACTGGAAAATGCCTTGGACATGTATCGCTTGGACAACAGCGTCTATCCGACAACAGAGCAGGGCCTCGAAGCCCTGGTACAGAAGCCGACTATCTCACCCGAGCCCCGTAACTACCGCGCCGACGGCTATGTGAAGCGTCTGCCACAGGATCCATGGCGTAACGATTACCTGCTATTGAGCCCAGGCGAGCAGGGTAAGATCGACATCTTCAGTGCCGGTCCTGACGGTCAACCGGGTACCGAAGACGATATCGGTAACTGGAATCTACAAGATTTCCAATAAGCCTTAAGACGAGTCTGTTTATGCGTGGCGTCCGCCAATTCGGTTTCACCCTGCTAGAGGTCCTGCTGGTCGTCTTGCTGATGGGATTGGCTGCCGCCGCGGTGACTTATACAACGAGCGGCGCCGACCAACACAAGGCGCTGGAGCGCACGGCGCGTCAGTTTATGGCGGCCACCGAGCTGGTGTTGGATGAGACCATACTCAGCGGCCATTTCATCGGCATAGTCATCGACAAGCAGCGCTACGAGTTTGTCGTCTACGATGAGGGCAAATGGAAGCCGCTGCAGCAAGATCGTCTGCTGGCGGCCAAAGAGATGGATCCAGGTGTCGAGATGCATCTGGTGCTCGACGGTCTGCCCCTGACTCAGGAAGATGAAGAGGATGAATCCTGGTTCGATGAGCCGCTTATCGAGCGTAGCGAAGATGAAAAGAAAAAGTTTCCCGAACCTCAGGTGCTGCTGTTTCCCAGCGGCGAGATGAGCGTCTTCGAGCTGACCTTCGTCGGTAAAGATGAGCGTGGCCAGGAGATTGAGGCCCTGGTGGTTGGCGATGCCTTAGGCCGCCTGACCCTGGGCAGAAAGGATGGATTCGATGAGTAAGCGCAGGCTAGGCCTGAATCTCAAGGGCAGACACCGCAGCGCCGGCATGACCCTGCTCGAGGTGATCGTGGCCCTCATGGTGTTTGCCATCGCCGCCGTCTCCATCACCAAGAGCCTGGGTGAGCAGATGGCCAACATGCCGATCCTCGAGGAGCGCACCCTGGCCCAGTGGGTGGCCAGCAACCAGATGGTGGATGCCCGCCTGGAGAAGAAATTCCCGGATCTCGGCCGTAAAGACGGCAGCGTCGAACTGGCGGGAAAAGAGTGGTATTGGCGCAAAGAGGTGGTGAAAACCACAGATGATAATTTTCGAATGATACGCATCAGTGTCAGCGACGATGAGCGCTATAAGCGCATCATCGCCCAGGTGAGCAGTTATGTGCTTAAGCAAGACTAAGCGGGCACAGGGCTTTACCCTGCTGGAGATGCTGATCGCCATCGCCATCTTTGCCATGCTGGGGTTGGCGGCGAATGCCGTGCTCAGCACAGTAATGAAAAACGATGAGGTCACCGCCGAGTTTGCCCAGCGACTCAAGTCGTTGCAACAGGGCTTCGGTGCCCTGGAGCGGGATTTTGGCCAGATGGTGGCCCGTACTCCGCGTCTGTTAGAAGGCGGGCGTGGCTCGACCGTGATTCAGACCGGCAAAGATCTGTTCGATTCAGAGTCTGAGGCCATCGTCTTCTACCGTATCGGCTGGTTGAATCCTGACGGGCTCTTGCCCAGAGGCAGCCTGCAGTCGGTGGCCTATGTGGTACAGGAAAACAACCTGGAGCGTTGGTATTTTCCCTATCCCGAGCCGGAGTTTGGCGCCGAGCCGATTAAGACTGTGGTGATTAAAAATGTCCTCTCTGTGGAGTATTCCTTCTATGTCGAGGACAAATGGCAGCGTAAGTTTGATGCCACTAGCCTGCCCAAGGCGATCGCCATGGAAATTGAGGTGGAAGGCCTGGGTAAGGTACAGCGCAAGTTCCTGTTACCTTTGGGCGCTATGCTGAGTGAAAATGGCTCGGGCAACAATAACGGTAATAACAACGGCAACAATAACGGCAATAACAACGGCAGCAATAACGGTAATAACGGTGGCAACAACTCCGGCGGCAACAGCGACGGAGGTAAAGATGGCGGTTCCGGTGGCAAGGAAGATGACGATGAATAGCTTGCCAGGAAAGCAGCGTGGGGTCGCGCTGATCGTCGTCTTGTTGATCGTGGCCATGATCGCCATCATAGCCACCAACATCAACAGCCGTAACCAGATCTCTGTGCGCCGTACCATTAACCTGGCGCAGTACGATCAGGCCTATTGGTATGCGATCTCGGCCGAAGAGCTGGCCAAGAAGGTGTTGAAACAAGATTTGGACGATGCCGATGAGGGCAAGGTGCATCGTCAGCAATATTGGGCCCAGGCCGATGTGGTGTTTCCCGCCGAGCAGGGTGAGATAGGCGGTCGTATCAGCGATCTGCAGGCCTGTTTTAACCTAAACGCTCTGGCGATCGAGACCACAGAGGTGGAAAACGGCCAGCCCAAGCTGCCGCTGCCGGCGGTACAATTTAAGGGGCTGTTGGTGGCGCTGGGGATGGATGACTTCTCCGCCGAGCGTCTGACCCATACGCTGAAAGATTATATCGATGAGGATACGGTCGCCAGCCCGTTCGGCGCCGAAGATGCTGACTATGAGTCGCGCACCGTGCCTTACCGGGCGGCTAACACCCTGATGAGCCATCGCAGCGAGCTGCGGGCGGTGATCGGCTTCAGCCAGGAGGTCTACCTCAAGTTGGCGCCTTATATCTGCGTCATACCCGGCTATGACCGCCAGGTGCTGAACGTCAACACCATAGAGGTGGAGCAGGCGGCGCTGCTGGCGGGCATGTTTGATAATAAGATCAGCGTGGGCGAGGCCGAAAGCATCATCAATCAGCGCCCGGGTGACGGCTATGACAGCCTGGATGACTTCTGGTCTAATGGTTCTATCTCAGGGCTGCGCCAGGACAAAAATCTGGAATCGAGCTTTAGCCTCAAGAGTCAGTATTTTCTGCTGGAGGCGGGCGCTAAGGTTGATAGCGCCACCTTTAGGATGCAAAGTGTATTACGTGTGGGCGGTAACAACCAGCTGGACGTCTTGACCCGTCAATATGGCGGCCAAAAATAATCACTTAGGTGAGCAGCGCTCGTCTAGGCTAATAAAAGGACAAGCTCATCGAGAGCAACTTAATGAGACTTGTGGAGAAAGACATTGAGTGAAAGATTATTTATCCGATTAGGAAGAAGCGCGGAGCAGAGCTGCTCTTGGCTGGTATGGTCGGAGCAAGAGCAGGAGATCATCGCCTCGGGAGAGCTGAGCGACGCCCAGGGGCTGTCGACCCTGACCGAGCGCGCCGGCAACCGTCCGGTGGATATTCTGGTGCCCGCCTCAGCCATTACCCTTACCTCGGTGCAGCTACCGGAGAAGGGCCAGCGTCAGGCGCTCAAGGCCCTGCCTTTCATGCTTGAAGAGACCCTGGCCGAGAATGTCGATGAACTGCATTTTGTCCCCGGCCCGCGTAATGGCGAGTCGCTGAGTGTTGCCGTGGTGGCCCACGAGCAGATGCAGACCTGGCTCTCTTGGTTGAGCGAAGCTGGTATCAAGGCGCGTCAACTGGTGCCCGACTGTCTGGCGCTACCGCTACAGGAATGCCAGTGGGCGGCGATGAAATTTGGCCCAGATTACCTGCTACGTACCAGCACGGGTAGCGGCGTCAGCCTGGATGCCAGTTGGTTCCAGGCCGCTCTGCCAAGACTCGCCGAGGCCCAGGAAGAGACGCCCATCACCCTGGCGAGCTACAGCGATCTGGATATTCAAGGGGTCGAGGTTAAGCCTCAACCGCTGGATCTGCCCATGTTGGTGTTGGCCAAGGGGATTCTCAACGCGCCACTAAACCTGCTCAGCGGTATCTATACCCCTAAGCGCGAATACAGCAAGCATCTGCTTTTATGGCGTAATGCCGCCATCGTCATCCTGGTGGCCCTGGTGTTGGCTCTGGTCAACAAGGGACTCAATATTCATCAGCTGAACGTCGAGCGTGAAGGTCTGCAGCAGCAGACGGGCGAGATCTTCAAGCAGGTGATGGGTAGCTCGCGCATGGTGAACGTGCGCTCGCAGATGGAGAGTCAGCTGCGCACCCTGCAAGGCGCGGGCGGCGGCATGGCCTTCTTCACCATGCTAGACGATCTTGCCGTTGGTTTCGATAAGGTGCCTGAGCTCAAGCCGACCAGCCTGCGTTTTGACGGTGGTCGTAACGAGCTGCGCATGCAGATCACCGCCAAGAGCTATGCCCAGATCGAACAGTTTAAGGAGCTGATCTCGCCTCACTTCCAGGTGGATTCTGGCGCCATGAACAGCGGCGAAGATGAAGTGACCAGTACCTTAACCCTGAGGAGCAAGTAAGATGGACAACATTAAGACGTGGTGGAATGGCTTAGTGTTGCGCGAGCAGCAGCTCGTGGCGGCTTGCGCCATAGTGTTGGTGCTGGGCATCTTCTACTGGGGGATCTGGACGCCGATCAGCCAGGCCGAAGAGGATGCCCAGCGCAACCTGACGGCTCAGGAGAGCACACTTAACTATGTGAAGCAGACGGCCAACAAGATAGCCGGCCTCAAGCAGTCTGGTGGTAAGAAGGGCTTCTCCGGCAGCCTCAGCGCCGTGGTGACCCAGAGCGCTAAAAGCTATGGTCTGGAGATCACCCGCATGCAGCCCCAGGGCAATAAGATCCAGGTGTGGATGGACGAGGTGCCCTTCGATTCGCTCTTGGATTACCTGAGCGATCTGGTACAACAGAAGGGGCTCTCCCTGGAGAATATCGATCTGGCCGATGGTGAGACCGAAGGCTTCGTCAAGGTGCGTCGCATCCAGTTCTCGCAGTAACAAAGTAGTAAGGGTTTTTTGTGAGTCTAGTGAAAAAAATTGTTATCGGCGTTTTCGTCTATCTGGTGTTTCTGATCGCCCTGTTTCCGGCGAGTCTGGCGGTTAAGTTAGCGCCCCTGCCTAAACAGGTGAGCGCCTCTGGGATCTCTGGCAGCATCTGGTCCGGTGAGATTGATAGCTTAATGCTGCAGAAGCGTCGCCTGGAGCAGGTTAGCTGGCAGCTGAGCCCCTGGGGCCTGCTGACCGGCAGGGCTAACATAGACTTCGTGGTGGGCAGCCGCGCCACCGCCGTAAATGGTAAGGGTTTCGTAAGCCTGTCTATGTCTGGTATCGATGCCAGCGGCGTGCGTTTCGATGCGCCGAGCGAGTTCCTGGTGGGTAACGCGCGTCTGCCGTTTCGTACCCAGGTAGGGGGCAACTTCAGCCTGATGCTGCAAGACTTGGAGCAGGGCGTACCTTGGTGTCAGCAGCTCACGGGTAAACTCTTTGCCCAGCAGTTGCAGGTGAATAACCAGTTCGGTAAGTATCCTCTGGGTGATGTCGCCGTGGCGCTGAGCTGTGTCGATGGCAACATCAAGGTGCAGACGGATGACAGCATGAATGCCTTAGGCCTCAGTGGTCATGCGCTGCTCAAGGCCGACAAGCTGGTGCAGGTAACCGCCAAGATCAAAGAGACAGAGGCGCAGCCCGACGATCTTAAGCAGGCGCTAAGCTTCCTCGGTAAGCGCGACAGCCAGGGCTACTACCCGATCAACTATCAGGGACGGGTTCCCGGCCTCTAGTGGTTAAGATTAAGATATAAAAAAGCCCCTATATGGGGCTTTTTTAATGACTGCTTTTTTTTAGCAAAAGACCAGCGTTTAGGCCTGATTGTCGGTGACGCCTTGCTGCATCACGCGCTGGCGATATTCCAGCAGGCTGAAGACGCCAAAGAGCATGACACTCAGGTAATCGCCGTAACCTATGGTCATCAGCGGCTTAAACAGGGTGCGGAAGATCAGCGTCTGCAGGCTATGCATCACCAGGGTGATCCCCAGCAGTAGCGTCAGCAGCATGCCTATGTTGCCTTCTGCCGGGACAAACAGGTTGTAGAGCATCACGGCCCAGGCAAACAGGGTGATCCCCTTGCCGATGAGAATGACCATTTTCATTATTTAGCCTCCACACGTTCGACTCGATAAAGACGATAGGTCACCTGACCGGCCTGTTTCTCCTTGAGAGGGAGCCAGTGGCCAGGCAAGTTTAGCGGCGGATGCTCACGCTCGGTCTCCACATAGACGAGCGCATCCTCATTGAGCCATGCCTGGTCATTCAGGCCGTCGATACAGGCCTGGGCCAACCCCTTACGAAACGGTGGATCGATGAAGACCACATCGAAGCCCTCGGTGGGTGGCGTCTTGAGCTGCACTAAGGTATCGCCCTGTACCACCTCGGCGCAGTCGCATTTGAGGGTGGCAAGATTCTGCTTGAGCTGTTTGGCCGCGCCGGTCTGTAGCTCGAATACCTTGGCGTACTTGGCGTAGCGAGAGAGCGCCTCGAAGCAGAGGGCGCCGCTGCCGCCGAAGCAGTCGAGCACGCGGGCACCGGGAAGATCCCCCGCGATCCAGTTAAACAGGGTTTCCCTGACTCTGTCTGTGGTGGGCCTTAGCCCCTCGAGATCTTGGATCGGAAGTTTTCTGGAACGCCATTGTCCGGCGATGATCCTCACCTGTCCGCTTGCGGGTCGATTTCTTGCCATTTTCTACCTGTATTTTGTGGATTCATTTAGCGGAATTTGGCCTGACCAGATTAAGTGTTAGACTGTTGCGCTAAATTGAGGTCGCTATTTTAACGTAAAGCATAATAAAAAGGTGTAAAGCCCGGGGCATTAGCGAAAAAAATGCCGTGTTTTTCTGCGTCAATAACCTAGCTATCTGGTTATAATAACGGGCGCAAAACGACTTTATAGCGAATTTTGAATCAGTTAGTTGAGTACTGGTATTACACATGGCAAAAAAAGGTTTTTTTTCTTGGTTCCGCAAAGATAAATCTAAGCAGGAAGCGGCGGCACCAGAAGTAGAAGTTTCGACCCAGGCAGATGCCGAACAGGCTAGCGTCGAAGAAGATAATGCACGTCTGGCTGCCGAGCAGGCAGAGCAGGAATGCCTAGCCGAGGAGCAGGCCCGTATTGAAGCGGAAAATGCCCGTCTCGAAGCAGAGAGTGAGCGCCTGGCTGCGGAACAAGCTGAGCAGCAGCGTATAGCCGCCGAGCAGGCTGAGCAGCAACGCCTTGCCGAGGAGCAGGCTCGCATCGAAGTTGAGAATGCCCGTCAAGCTGCCGAGCAGGCCCGTCTCGAAGCAGAGAGTGAGCGCCTAGCTGCCGAACAAGCTGAGCAGGAGCGTCTAGCTGCGGAGCAGGCTGAGCAGCAACGCATCGCCGAGGAGCAGGCCCGCGTCGAAACGGAGAATGCTCGTCAAGCCGCCGAACAGGCCCGTCTTGAAGCAGAGAGTGAGCGCCTAGCTGCCGAGCAGGCTGAGCAGCAACGTCTAGCCGATGAACAGGCCCGCGTCGAGGCAGAGAATGCCCGCCTGGCAGCGGAAAAGGCTGAGCAAGAACGCCTTGCAGCCGAACAAGCTGAGCAGCAACGCATAGCTGAAGAGCAGGCTCGCGTCGAAGAGGAGAATGCCCGTCTGGCAGCAGAACAGGCAGGGCAAGAGGAGCAGGTTGAACAACAGCCCGAGCCGCAGCAGAAGCCGACCAAAGAGGGTTTCTTTGCTCGCCTGAAACGCGGACTGAAGCGCACCAGCGAGAATATCGGTAGTGGCTTCATCGGCCTGTTCAAGGGCAAGAAGATCGATGATGAGCTGTTCGAAGAGTTGGAAGAGCAGCTGTTGATCGCCGATGTGGGGGTAGAAACCACCAGTCGCCTTATCGCCAGCCTGACAGAGCAGGCAAGCCGTAAGCAGCTTAAAGATGGCGAGGCCCTCTATGAGCTGATGCGTGAAGAGATGCAGAAGACCTTGGAGCCAGTGAGCATTCCTCTGGTGCCGGAAAACAGCGAAGGACCTTTCGTTATCCTTATGGTCGGCGTCAACGGCGTGGGTAAGACCACCACTATCGGTAAGCTGGCCAAGCAGTATCAACAGCAGGGCAAGTCGGTGATGTTGGCGGCGGGTGACACCTTCCGCGCCGCGGCCGTCGAGCAACTGCAGGTCTGGGGTCAGCGCAACGATATTCCAGTGATCGCCCAGCACACAGGCGCAGACAGTGCCTCGGTACTGTTCGATGCGCTGCAGGCGGCGCGTGCCCGTAAGATAGACATCTTGATCGCCGATACGGCGGGACGCCTACAGAACAAGGCCCATCTGATGGATGAGCTGAAGAAAGTAGTGCGTGTGATGAAGAAACAAGATGAGAGCGCCCCGCACGAGGTGATGTTGACCCTGGATGCGAGTACGGGTCAGAATGCCATTAGCCAGGCGCAGCTGTTCAAAGAAGCCGTTGGCGTCACGGGTATCACCATGAGCAAGCTCGATGGCACGGCCAAGGGCGGTGTGATCTTCGCCATTGCAGATAAATTTGGCATACCAATTAGACACATAGGTGTCGGTGAGCAGATTGACGATCTAAGGCCTTTCGATGCGAAAGACTTTATCGATGCCCTGTTCAGCCATGAGGATGAGGCCAAGTAGCAAACGGCCAGGCGTAAAGCCAGGGCCGGCCGAATTCGGCTGGTCCATCAAAACACTATTGCAGCATCTAAGATTGGGTACTTATGATTCGATTTGAGCAGGTTAGCAAGGTTTATCCCGGTGGTCAGAAGGCCCTCACCGATGTGAGTTTTCATCTGAAACGCGGTGAGATGGCGTTTTTAACCGGCCACTCCGGGGCGGGCAAGAGTACCCTGCTTAAGTTGATCACAGTGATCGAACGGGCCAATGCCGGTCGTGTCGCCATCAATGGCCACGACATCGCCAACATCAGACCCAAGGATGTCCCCTTCCTGCGCCGGGATATCGGCATGATCTTCCAAAACCATCACCTGTTGATGGACCGCAGCGTCTTTGACAATATAGCCTTGCCTCTGGTGATCGAGGGCTTCGCCCTGCATGAGATCAAGAAGCGGGTGCTGGCAGCCCTGGATATGGTGGGTCTGTATGGCAAGGAGCGTCACTATCCCATCATGTTATCCGGCGGTGAGCAGCAGCGGGTGGGGATCGCCCGCGCCATCGTCAACAAGCCGCCACTACTGTTGGCCGATGAGCCTACGGGTAACCTGGATCCTAAGTTGTCCATGGATATCCTGCGTCTGTTTGAAACCTTTAACGATGCCGGTACGACCGTGCTGATCGCCACCCACGATCTGGGCCTGATAGCCAGAATGCGTTATCGCACCCTGACTCTGAAGCAGGGGCGTATCCTGGGCGGTGACGAGCTGGCGAGCACTCACACAACTGCCAGCGCCTTTGGCGAATAATTGAGGAGAGTCAGATGAGTCAGCAACCTCAATTGGTGCGCAGTAAGCTGCCTATCAGCGGTCGTATCGTGATGTTTTTTATCCGTCACATTCAACATGCCATGGGCAGCATGGGGGAGTTATGGCGCAATCCCGTCTCCTCGCTGATGACCATGGCCGTGCTGGGGGTAAGCCTTAGCCTGCCAGCGGCCCTGCAGGTGTTGGTGAAGAACGCCGAGACCATTACTCAGTCTTGGAACAGCGCCGCCGAGATCTCCCTGTTTATAGACGAGGGACGCAGCGAGCGCAGCATACAGAGCCTCATCAGCCGTATCAGCGCCTATCCTGAGGTGAGCGCCGTCAGTTATATCGACCGCGACAAGGCCCTGGAGGAGTTTCAGCGCCTGTCGGGTTTCGGTGAGGCCTTGGCCTATCTGGATGAGAACCCGCTACCTGCGGTGATCACGGTAACCCCGGGCATCAAGCATGCCAGCCCTAATGGCGCCCGCGAGCTGCTAAAGAAGCTGGAGCTAGAGCCTGAGGTGAGTTTTGGTCGCCTGGATATCGAGTGGCTGGAGCGTCTGCAGGCCGTGGTGAGGCTGCTGGAGCGCACCGTGATGGCCATCGCCGCCCTGCTGGTGTTGGCCGTGGTGCTGGTGATAGGTAACACCATACGTCTGGCGATCATGAATCGCCGCACCGAGATTGAGGTGATGAAGCTGGTGGGCGCCACAGAGGCCTTCATTCAGCGTCCCTTCCTCTATACCGGGATCTGGTTTGGGGTGATCGGCGGCGTACTGGCCTGGGTGATCATCAATCTGCTGGTCTGGTATCTGGACGGTGCCCTGGCGAGCCTGCTTGGCCTCTATGGCAGTACGCTGGAGATGCAGTCGCTGACCCTGGTTGAGCTGGGCGAGCTGATACTCTTGGCCTCCTTCCTCGGCTGGTTAGGTTCCTACCTGTCGGTGCGTCAACACCTAAGGGCGATCGAGCCTTCCTAGGGGCTGTGCCACACGGGGTCAGCCTGGCATCTATCGCCGCAGAAATAGGCTGGCTTGGACGTTGGACTCCCGGGAATTTATGAACTAATTTTCACTTGCAATGTCTATAGAATCGGGTGAAATTAAACCCTGTTCAGCTTCGAGTGTTGACATAGACTGTCAGATAGTTAATAGTTCATCAGCTTGTCCCTGGGCGTAATCCCCTTTCTTTATACTCCCACGGAATGCCGCTTTCAGGCGGTGCTGAGCACACAAAGCGTTAAATTTAAGCTAGATAAGAAGTTAGGAGCGTTAATGACAAATCAAACGCAATCAATGGCACTAATGGTACCTCAAAGCAGCAGTAGCTTAGAGGCTTATATCCATTCTGCGCACAACATTCCTATGTTGGAGGCGAATGAGGAGTATGAGCTGGCGAAACGTCTGCAGGAGACCGGTGACATTCAGGCTGCGAAGCAGTTGATTATGTCTCATCTTCGTTTCGTTATTCATGTCGCCAAAGGTTACGCGGGTTATGGTCTGCCACAGGCGGATCTGATCCAGGAAGGTAACATTGGTCTGATGAAGGCGGTAAAGCGCTTTGATCCCGATGTGGGTGTACGTCTTGTCTCGTTTGCCGTGCATTGGATTAAAGCCGAGATCCACGAATACGTGCTGAAAAACTGGCGTATCGTTAAGGTCGCGACCACCAAGGCGCAGCGTAAACTGTTCTTCAATCTGCGTAAGGCTAAGAAACGTCTTGGCTGGTTCAGTGATGAAGAGGTGACCATGGTTGCCGAAAACCTGGGCGTCTCGAAGAGCGACGTGACCGAGATGGAATCACGCATGGCGGCGCAGGATCCAGCCTTCGATCTGGCCAGCGACAACGATGACGATCAGGACTATGCCCCTGTGCATTACCTCGAGGATCATTCGTCTGATATCGCCTCTCAGGTCGAAAATGACAACTTCGAAGCCGATAACCAAACCCGTCTTCTGGCGGCCATCAAGACCCTTGATGAGCGTAGTCAGCATATTCTACAGGCGCGTTGGTTAGACGAAGAGAAGACCACGCTGCAAGAGCTGGCGGCCACCTATCAAGTTTCTGCCGAGCGTATCAGGCAGCTTGAGAAGAACGCCATGAACAAGCTCAAGGGCCGCATGGAAATGTAACGCCCTAAGGTGAATAACAAAGAATGAAAAAACCTGCTATCAAGCAGGTTTTTTTGTAACTAATCCATGGCGCTCGGCCACCGCTTGTATCACGAGCTTGCGGGGCAACTTGAGCCCCGTCTGCTCGACCTCGGGCCAGGGGAAATAGCGCCTTGGGCGTTTAAAGCGGGCGATATGCTGGCAGAGGAACTCTTCGAGTTTTGCAGGCGATGCGACTTTCCCCTTGATGATGGCCGCCGGCAGCAGGCCAAACTCCTCGTCGGCTACGCCAAACACCAATGCCTCTTCGATGCCGGGATAGCTTCTCAGCACTGCCTCTATCTCCTCGGGCTGCACGTTTTCGCCGCCACAGATAAACATGTTGTCTGTGCGCCCCAGGATGAGCAGCTCACCACCGGGCGTGAATCGGCCGCGATCTTGGGTGCAGAACCAGCCATCGTTATCCAGCGGTCTGCTGATCTCATGGGGCGGCTTATCTCTCAGATAACCGAGAAACAGTGTCTCGCCGCGCACAAAGATCACCTCATCGACAATTTTCAGCTCGCGTCCGGGCAAGGCAAACCCGCAACTGCCCTGGGCATTGGCCCTAGCCGTGGTGATCTGCGAGCTCATCTCTGTCATGCCGTAACTGGTAAAGGCGGGGATGCCCAGCGGCGTCAGGCGTTCGATCAGCTGCTCATCTATGGCGCCGCCACCCAGCAGCAGCGCCTTGAGCCCTTTGAGGGTTTCGGGTGCGTCGTTAAGCAATCTCACCAGCTGAGTGGCCACCAGGGAGAGGTGAGTCAGGGGCATTGCCTTTAGCTGCTTTGCCAACGACAGATCGGGCGCTGGCAGGGTCAGGGCCGCGCCAGCCAAGGCGCAACGATTGACTATGGCCAGGCCGCCGATATGAAACAGTGGCAGGGAGAGCAGCCAGTTGTCCCCGCGAACAAGGGGGATCTTCTGGGTCGAGCCCAGGGCGCTGGCGATATGATTATTGAGGCAGTGCACGGCGGCTTTGGGCATGCCGCTGCTGCCCGAGGTGAGTATGATGTTGCAGGGCCGCGCCGTGTCTATCCTGATTGCTTCTACTTTGGTTGCTTCTGCCTTGGTTGCTTTTAACTTGTTATCGCGAGTCTCGGCGTTTAAGCTGAGCGTCAGGCCTGGCTCCGGTAACAAGGCTTGATAGGCCTGGCCAGCCCAGAAATGGTTAAAGCCGTAGCGCTCGGCTATCGCGGCTATCTGCGCCTTGGGAAACCTTGGGTTTAACGGGCAGAAGATGGCGCCGAGATCGATGCAGGCCCAGTAGAGGATCACCAGTGCCAGAGAGTTTTGGTCGACGCAGGCCAGCTTGTCGCCTGATGTTACGCCCAGATCATGCAGCTGGCGCGCGCACTGTCGTACCCTTTGGGCGAGATGAGCATAGTCGATGGCGTGATAACCACCATCATGCCAGTGGTGCAGGGCAACTTGCCCGGGCACCTTGGCCGCCATCAGGTGCAGCGGTGAGGTGTCTATGCTTTCCTGACCAATGTCCTGGCTAATTTCCTGGCTAATTTCCTTGCCGTGCTTCAAACCGCCTCCCGGGAGACCTGTTTCAGGCAGATCAGGTTTTCTAGCGTCAGGCAGCGATTCTTACCCGTAGATACCAGCAGATCGGCGCTAAAGGCGCTTAGAGTATCCAGTCCTGGCACCTCATCCGGGGTCAGGGCCTCGCTGAGATCCCTTAGTGCATTGATGCCCAGGCTGGCCTCCAGGCTGGCGCTGAGGATCACCCGCACGCCCGCCTCTTGGGCCTCCTGAGTCAGGGCCTGAAGATCCGCCAGCGAGCCTAAGATCATCGGCTTGACGATGAGGGCGCTAAGCCCCGGCGTCATGGTAAATCGGTAGCCTGGGCTACCCAGGGTCTCATCCAAGGCAAATCCCACGCCTAAGGCCTGATACAGGGCCGTGTTGTCGCCCGGGTTTTCACAAGGCTCCTCGATATACTCGATCGCCTCCAACGGCAGACAGGCGAGGAAATCGATCGCCGCTTCCAGGCTGAAGCTGCGGTTGGCGTCCAGCCTCAGCTTGAGGTCTGGGCGACGGGCCAGAATGCGATGGATCATGGCGACCTCTTGCTCCATGGAGGTCTGTCCCACCTTGACCTTCACCGCATGAGTCGAGTTTTCCAGGGCATCGATGCGGGCACCCAGCGCCTGGGGCGATTCATCCTGGGCCTGATAGATAAGGGGGATGGTTCGCGCGCCTCGTCTGGCGGCGGGTAATCGGCCCGAGAGTCTGGAGTGAAGCAGCGACAGGCCAAATGCCAGGGAGGGAAGTTGTGTCTCCTGGGCGAGTCTTGCCAGCTCGTCGACCGGTTGGTTTATCAGCTCATCCAGCTGGGGCATGAGCTGGTCGATCACTTGGCTCAGCGACTCCTGGCTAAAGCCTTTGAGGGGCTGTTCGTCCACATCCTGGCCGCTCAGGGGGGCAATTTCTACCTCGGCTGTGACAGATTCGTCCTGCTCGGTTACCGCGCTGGCTCTGAGGACCAGCCCCTGACGGTTGTCGATACGCTGCTTGCCGACAGGCAGCAGCTTGTCCAAGGGGATCTGATAGCGATAGAGGCTGATTTGGCTGAGTATCATGCTTGTATCCTGAGATTAGCGATGAGGGCATCGCAGAAGGCCTCTGGCTGCGCCAGATGCACGTTGTGTCCAGCTTTTGGCACCTTGGTGAGGGATATTCCCTGTCTCGCCTGCCAGGCGCTCGCAAGGGCGAGAAACTTATCGTCCTGCAGGCCGACATAGTAGTGCCAGGGGATCGTCAGCTCACCGGGTAACTGCGCCAGATCCGCCTGCTGACCCAGAGAGGTGGGCAGGTAGATGCTGGCCAGCGCCTCGGGACTATTATGGGCCCGCTTCTGGATGAGTCTCTGTCGCTGCGCGTCGCTTAGGGAGGCAAACACCCCCTGCCTGTACCAGAGGGCGAGAAAATCTGTGATGGGCAGCGACAGTAACTTCTGCTGCCAGCGCCTGTCCTGCTCCAGCCTCTGGGCTCTTTCTGCGTCATCGCTAAGCCCAGGGTGACAAGATTCCAGATGTAGACTGAGCAGACGCTCGGGGGACCGTTTTGCAAGATGCTGGGCCAAATGCAGGGCGATGCGGCCACCCAGGGAATACCCCAGCAGATGAAAGCGGTTTATCTTTAGCTCGTCCAGGGTCGAGAGAATATGGGTCACGACCCGCTGAAAGCCGCTCGAGTCTGGATCGCCTTCTAGCGCCGGGCTGGCGCCATGACCTGGAAGGTCCAGGGCGATACAGCAAAAATGGCGACTGAGCCGAGGGAGGATGGCCTGCCAGTCATCTTTATCCCCCAGCAGCCCATGCAATAAGACTAAGACGGGCCTTTGGCTGTCGCCATCGCAACGGTAGGCCAGCATCAGCTTTGCTTGATCCAGGCGGCGAGGCGGGCGATCTGTTCGCTGGCTTGATCTTGCGCCACACAGACCTCGATGACAGAGGCGCCCGGGTAGGCGAGGGCATCGTCGTAGGCCTCGTTGAAACTCACTATATCCTCGACGCGATTATAGGGCAGGCCGAACATGGCCGCGCCATAGCCAAACTCCAGGCCGTGGGCCAGACGATAGTAGCCGCTACGTAGCTTCTCATCGGGCACGGGCAGTAGATTGAAGATGTTGCCGCCGTCGTTGTTGAGTATGACTATCACCAGAGTGCCCTGTTGCTTCGCCGCCAGCGCCAGGGAGTTGAGATCGTGCAGCTGTGACAGGTCGCCGATGACAAGCGTGGTCGAGCTGGCCTTGTGGGCCGCTATCCCGCAGGCGGTGGCCAGCAGGCCATCGATACCCGAGGCGCCGCGGTTGGTAAAGACGCGAGGCGCGATGGGTGTGATGGGGGCGTACATGTCGTAGAGGCGTACCGGCAGGCTGTTACCGATAAACAGCTGTTGCTCACCACGGCCCGCGATGGTGCGCACCACCTGAGCCTCGCCAAACTCGGCGTCGTCAATCTGTTGCTGGAACAGGGTGGCCAGTTGCTCGTTGGCCTCTATCAGTTGCAGCGCCCAGTTAGCCTCGGAAGATCTCGGCCAGGGCAGTTGAGCAAAGGCGGCAAGTGGGCTTATCCACACCTGCTTGGCGCTATGGCTAGGATCGAGCCGGGTCTGCTGGGGCAGCACCTGCCAGTAACGTTTCCACTTTTGCTCGCTAAGATAGCTAATCAGGCGTTTAGACAGCAGACGTCCGCCGAACACCAGCACAGTGTCGGCTTCCTGCAGCAGCGCCTTGGCCTTGGGCTGCAGCAGGAGTTGATCTATGTTGCCGATTGCCGCGCCATGTTGTCTCAGCTGAGACTGGGCGTCGGTCAGCAGCGGCCAGCCGAGCTTCTGTGCCAGTTCGATAAGCTGCTCGGGTTGCTGCTCGGGCGCCAGGGTGCCGGCGATGATCACGCCCTTGCCATGAACGAAGCGGGCCAGGGCATCGGATGTCGGCGCGCTGACCAGCTGGGCGTCGGCAAACTGGTTATAGGGCAGGGCGCTATGTTGCCAGTTGCCCAGCGGGCTGAGGTAGTGGGTGAAATCGGCGCTCATGGAACCCGGATAGAGGGGCTCTCGGTACATGCAGTTGACGTGTATCGGCCCCTTGGCGTTGGCAACCGACTCATCCAGCAGGGTGAGCAGCGCCTGGGGCGGTATCGCCATATCCGGTGTCGGCAGATTGACCTGTTTGGCATAGTCGGCAAAGATGGCCGGCTGCACTATCGCCTGATTGGCGCCGCAGCCCAGTAGCTCTGGCGGGCGATCGCCGGAGAGGACGATTAGCGGTACCTGGGTCAGCCAGGCCTCGACTATGGCCGGATAGAGGTTGGCAACGGCTGTGCCCGAGGTGGTGATGATGGCGACGGGGGCGCGGCTGGCCTTGGCCAGTCCCAGGGCGAGAAAGCCCAGGCCACGCTCATCGAAATGAAGATGCTGTTTGAGCTTGGTCTGTTTGGCAGCCGCCAGGGTGAGTGGGGTCGAGCGAGAGCCGGGCGCCATGCAGACATGTTGCACTTCAAGGCGTGCCAGCTCCTCGAGGATTAGCGAGCCCCAAAGAAGGTTTAATTCGGCGGTTTTTTCAATCTGCATAATGGTTTAACCAATGAAAGAGTTAAACGATAGTCTATCGTTAAGCATATAGTAAAGGAATCCACGGGCCTAAACTGTTACCCATGTTCCGTCCTGTGACTAACCGCGATTGTCGATCCATTCGCTCATCACCACATGGGTCTTGAGCTTGATGATATCGGTCTGAGCGTCGATATATTCGCGGATCTCGTGCAGTCTGCGCATGGAGTCGGCCTGTACATAGACCAGGAGATCCATGTCTCCCGTGATGCCGCGACAGGTGATCACCTCGGGGATAGACTGGAACACATGTACCACATCGGCGCAGCGGGGACAGCGGTGTTGGATCTCGAAGTAGGCGGAAACGCCCTCTTTCTGAGATTCGCTGAGCAGCACCTGATAACCGCGGATAATCCCCGTCTGTTCCAGTTTCTTGATCCGTTCGGAAACCGCGCTGCGCGACAGGCTGACGGTCTCGGCGATGCTGGAAACACTCTGTCTGGCGTCTTGTCTCAGGGCGTTGATGATGGCCTTATCAAACTTGTCCAAGCTGTCCTCTCTGGTATCTGACCAAGCATATGACCGACAAAGTGTCGGTAAATCGATAAAAATCCGTCAAAGTGTCGGCTCTAATTTGATTTTCGGCGGAAATCTTTGACAGATTGTTTGACTCGCTAAGTCTATACTATCCCCATAGATAACCCTAACAGAACCTAAGATGGAACATAATCACGGTACTATTGGTCGCTGGCAAGGTGCCGGTCTTATGGCCACCACTTTGCTTGGTACAGGCGTATTTATCCTGCCGGAGATGACGATTGCCACCGCGGGCAGTGGTGCCCTGCTAGCCTGGATATTACTCACCCTGGCGATCATCCCTGTGACCCTGGTATTTGCTCGTCTGGCGGGGGTATTTCCCCATGCCGCCGGCCCAGCCTACTTTGTCGAGAAGGCCTTCGGCCGCACCGCCGGGCGCACGACCGGACTCATCTTCCTCCTGGTGGTGCCCATAGGCACGCCTGCCGCCATCTTGATGACCTTTCAGTTCATCAATGCCCTGGTGCCCCTGGTGGGTTGGCAGCAGCTGATGACCGAGCTGGCGCTGTTGCTGCTCTTGCTCGCGCTTAACCTCAAGGGAATACAGGTGTCGGCCAAGTTGCAGTTTGCCCTGACTCTGGCCATAGTCTCCGTGGTGGTGATCCTGTTCGGCGCCGGTGGTGCTAAGCTTGGCGATCTCGAACTGGCGGCGCCCCAGGCGGGAAGCGATATGGGACTGGTGATGGCGGCGGCCGGTATCGCCTTCTGGAGTTTTCTCGGTATCGAGGCGATGACCCATCTGGCCAATGACTTCAAGCGTCCGGACAAAGATATGCTGCCGGCGATGATCATAGGCACCATCTTGGTGGGCCTGGTCTATGTCACCTGCACCTTACTCCTGTTGTTTGTGCCTAAGGGTGAAGGGCTCGCCATGGTGACCGCCTTCGATCATCTGCTTGGCGGTTATGGTGCTCAGGTGATAGGAATTCTGGGGATCGCCGGCGGGCTCTCTACGGTTAACGTCTATACCGCCAGTGTGGCCAGGCTGATCTGGAGTTTCAGTCGCGAAGGCGTGCTGCCTCGTTATTTCGACAAGCTCAATCAACACAGGGTGCCGGTGCGGGCGCTGGTGGCCGTGCTGCTCACCATGGCCACGGTTATCTGCCTGACCTATCTGCTAGGTCAGGAGCTGGAACATCTGATCGCTTGGACCAATGGGGTGTTTGTGCTCATCTATCTGGTTTCCATGCTGGCGGCGGCCAGGCTGCTGAGTAAGCGCTATCTGCCTCTGGTGATCATGGGTGTGGCCTTCTGTCTCGCCATGGCAGTGGCGCTGGGCGCTAACATGCTCTACGCCCTGATGCTGGTGTCTGTGCTTGCCCCGCTACTCTGGTGGCAGAAGACTCACCTGGTGCGTAAGCAGACCTGTCGGGCAAGCTGATAAGTAGATTGATGTCCTGCATAGGATACGTTTGATTACAAATTTGTAACCTCTATCCGATGAGAAATGTGTACCCTTGGCTATCTGTCGTTAAATGACTATGAGGGCATAGTGAATATTTCGAGTCGATTATTTAGTTACTTTGTAGGAGGCGTAATGCTAAGCATGGCAGGGCAAGTGATTGCCGAGGATACCGCGAAGGCAATTGAAGCAGCTGTGCATCATGAGGCTAGGCTAGAAAGGGACAAGGCGCGGGACGGGAGCCGACATCCAGAAGCCATCTTGAACTTCTTCGAGGTGGCGCCTGGGCAGAGAGTGCTCGATCTCTTCTCCGGTGGTGGCTACTACAGCGAGCTACTGGCCCGTGTGGTGGGGGAGCAGGGCAGTGTATTGGTACACAATAATCAGGCCTATCTGCCCTTTGCCAAGGAAGATCTGGCCGAGCGCCACTATCAAGAGCGTCTGCCCAATGCCGAAGTGATTATCAGCGAAGCCGACGAGCTGCAACTACCCGCGGCGAGCTTTGACCGCATCTTCTTCATTCTGGGCTTCCACGACACCTATTATCACGAACCAGGTTGGCCGGCCATCGACAGGGAAAGGCTATTGCAGCAGATGTTTACCAGCCTGAAACCCGGCGGTATCGTGGCGATAATCGATCACGACGCGGCACCGGAAAGTGACACCGACACGGCTCATGAGCTGCACCGCCTGGCCAAGCGTCATGTGGTGGACGCCATGGAGGCGGCCGGATTTAAGCTGCAAGGGAGCCTGGCTGTGCTAGAAAACCCTGAGGATAAGCTGACGCTGTCGGCCTTCGATGAGGCGGTGCGCGGCAAGACCAGCAGATACGTGCTTATGTTTGTGAAGCCTAAGTTGTGAAGCCTTAGTTGTGAAGCTTTAGTTTGTGAAGCCTTAGCTTTTGAGAGCGAGTTTGAGAGCGAGTTTGAGAGCGAGTTTGAAAGCTGGGTGCTGAGATTGCGAGTCGGCACTCCTAGCGCGTCTTGTTGATGGCTGCGTTTCTCAGTTGAATCAGTTCGCTGTGCTTGAGGTAGAGGAGTTCGGCGGTGCGGCGGATGATCTGATCTTCATAGCGGCACAGGTTGCCATCGGCGTAGGCTAGGGTCCACATGGCGAGGATCAGCTGCTGTTTCTGCTCCAGCGTGCACTGGTCGTTGATCTCTTTGGTAAATTCAAACAGTGAGGTGGCGTTGCCCTGCACCTGCCTGGCCTCGGCAATTAGCGCCTGAGCCTCCTGCATGCTCAGCGATAGCGCCGAGGTCAGCAGCTCAGGCAGCAGCGCGGCTTCCTGATCATCTAAGGTCTGATCGGCGTAGACCACTTCCAGCAGCAGACAGGCGGCGGCCAACTGCAAGTGTTTGGCCTTCTCCTCGGGAGATTCTGCATGTGTCTGGGCGGTGAGAAATTGCTTTAGCTTGGCGATCATCGCGCATACCTTTCAAGACTTGGGTAGAAGTTAGAGTCCCAGGAAAGGACAGAGTTCATCTTGTATAGATGAACTCTGTTTCATCGAGGCTTTAGAGCAGAGCGCCCAGCCCCTGCATCAGCAGATCTGTGGTACCGGCGCCGGCGTTGGCGTCGAGGTACCCCTTAACGATATCGACCATAGGCTTAGCCAGTTCCTTGGAGATGCCAAGCTTCTCAAAAGAATCATAAACCTGGGCGCCACCCTGTAGCGAGCTGCCGAGATCGCCCGCCTTAGAGAGTAGGCCCGACATGCCAGAGTCGCTGTCGAGCTGCGGCGCCGCCGAGAGCAGGCCATCTATGCCAGGAATCGCCTCGGCGATAGGGCCGAAGCTGTCGCCGCCGAGGGTCGTCTTCGCCAGCGATAGCAGGCTACCCAGTCCACCTTCCGCCTGGGTCTGGTTGAGACCGAGCTGAGACATCACAGTGCCAACGAGATCGTTGTTTTGAGTCTGGGTGGCGACCTGAGGCGCCTCTTCTTTCTTGGTGAGGTCGTCAAACCAGCCGGCCGATGCCGGGCTGCTGAGCAGTAATGAGCCTAAGATAACCGCGCTGATAGTGGATAATTTCATGAATCGCCATCCCATGGTGATTAAGTGCTAGATAGGCGACCTATTCTAGCCTAGCCTGGCAACAAGTTTGTATCTATTTTTAGACATGTGTTGTGCATTGGCGGCGAAATTTCGGTATCCTGTCGCACTCACAAGTTGGTTTATATCTATCTAATGGAAAGTCACATGTCATTATCAGCGATTTTGACCGAAGCTTATAACTTCTTTCGTAACCATATCCGCCAGTTAGCCGCACTTACCGTGCCTATCTTATTCCTACAGGTGGGGATTCAGATGTGGTTAGGCATGGAGATCAATAGCGCAGATCTGGAGAATCCCCAGTTTGGCGTGCCCCACATGATCGCTATGATGGTGCTCTTGTTGGTCTTTTCACTGCTTATCGCCGCCCTGACGCTGTTTATGGAGGTGAGATCCCATGGGCATGAGCCGTCGACCGGCATACTGCTCAAGACCAGCCTGAGTTTCGTGCCGCCGCTGCTGCTGGCCGGTGTCTTCTCTGGCCTGGCTATTCTGGCTCCTGTGATGCTGTTTGCCGCCTTTGGTCCTATCTGGCTGGTGGGTCTGGTGATCAGCATCTATGTGTTCGCTCGCCTGGCCTATGTGAACTTCATGGTGGTGGTCGAGCGTCTGACGCCGCTGGAAGCGATCAAGGGTAGCTTCAAGTTTAGTGGTCCTATCGCCTTTAAGACCCTGCTGGTACTCATGCTCTATATTCCGCTGTCGCTTATCGGCGGCACCCTGTCTAGCCTGGCACAATCCGTAGGCTTCCCGCTGGTGTTAGTGGTCGAGGTGTTGGTGGCCTTCTTCGGCCTGTTCGTCAACGTAGCCCTGTTCCGCCTCTACATGGTGTCGCGTCCCAGCATAGACGAGCAGGTGTGATCCTAAAGAGCAGCGCCTTTTAAATACAGCACAGACGGAGTCCTCACCTTGCTCAGCGATATCGAACTGGTTAGCCAATTTTCGCACGACCTGGGTGAAGACTACCGTGTGGCCAAGAGCTATGTGCGTGACGTGCCGACCCAGGCACTGCTGCACGTGCGTAGCTTCACCCATAGATTGACCGATAAGCTGGCGGCCTCCCAGCAGCTGGTCTTCGACAGCCCCAACCTCTACGACCGAATCGAACTGCTCAACCGTCAGCGGGTGATCAACGTGCGTCTGACCCGCGCCTTGCACAGGCTGCGCAGCGACGGCAACCGTGGGGCCCATCCCGAGAAATATCACCTCACCGCCGAGGCGCTCGAGCAGCTGGCCGAGAAGGCTATCGAACGTCTGGTCAAGCTGGTGGAAGATCTCTATCCGCTGCTCTGCAATGAGCCTGCCCCCGAGTATCGCTTCGAGCCTTTCGATGCCTTCGCCGGGCGGGATCTCTGTTATCGTGCCGTGATGGAAAACGATCCTCAGGCGCAGTATCTGGTGGGCATGTCGCTCAAGACCCGCGCCCTGATGCAGAAGGAGCAGGAGCAAGCCCTGCATGACGAGGCGGAGCAAGAGCTTGACCCTCAGAGCGAGGCCAACTTCAAGCAGGCGGCCCACTGGTTTGCCCTAGCGGCGCCCCATCTGCCCGAGGCGAAATATGAACACGGCGTCAGCCTGCTGCACGGCTATGCTGGCAAGGCGGACGTGGCGGCGGGCGAGAGTGCCATCATAGCCGCGGCCAAGGCCGGGGTAGTGAATGCCATGGCCCTGCTGGGCTATTTCTATTTGGTCGGTAGTGAGCAGATCAGCATAGATACTCAGCTAGCCTATCGTTACCTGCAGGCGGCGGCGGATCGCGAGCAGTCGGAAGCCATGGCTAACCTCGGCGTGCTCTACTATCAGCAGGCCAACTATGCCCAGGCGTTTCACTATATCTCCAGTGCCGCTCAGGCCGGATTCCCCCATGCCCAGTATCACCTGGCGCTCATGTTGGCGCGGGGCGAGGGCTGTGAGGCCGATCCCCTGGCCAGCGAGCAGTGGATGGCCGAGGCCGCCGAGCAGGGACAACTCGATGCCATGCTGCACTGTGCCCAGCAGATGCTCAACAACGAGAATGCCCTGGGCAATGACTTCTCTCTGGCGGAGCGCTACCTGAGAGAGGCGGTGAAATATGGCCACAGCGTGCCGGCCATGATAGAGCTGAGCATCGCCCTGGCCGACGGCATATTGGGACGCATCGACGTGGTGGGCTCGGCGGCGCTGCTGAGGATGGCGCGCCAGCGTGGCAATGAACGCGAACGTGAGGTGATAGCCCCACTGTGGGAGTCGCTGTCTCTGCAGATCGATAAGGTCCTGAGTGTCACCCAAGACGCCGAGGAGCAGAGAGCCCTGCAGCGCGCACGGGAGCTGCTGAGCGATCCCGCCTAATAGCTAACAATCATTGCATACAATATCCATTTGTGGCTAAATGTGCGCCTCTGTTCTCAGCCGGTGTGGAGTCGCCTTGTCACAAATCCAACCTATTCGCTGCCATCTCTGCCAGCAGACACCTTGTTTGACGCAGTGCGCCGAGCACAACGACACTCTCAACCAACACGCCGCAGAATACGTTAAGCTGGTGTTGGCCATAGGCCATCATGAGCCTCTCTATGTGGATGCCTATTACGGTCCCGCCCAGTGGCAGGCCGAAGCCTCAATGCTGCCCCTTCCAGAGCTGGCTTCGCGCTGCGCTTCACTGGTGAATCAGCTGGCCAATGCCGGTAAGGACCTGTCCTGTCAGTTCCTTAGGGATCGTCATGGCTTCCTGAGTAAGCAACTCGGCGCTGTGGCGGCTTACCTGAAGCGCCTGATGGGTCAGGAGTTTAGTTTCGATGTCGAGTCGCGGCTACTCTACGATACCCAGGCGCCCAAACTGAATCTGAGTGACTTCAGTGAGGTGCTCGCACGAATCGATAGCCTGCTGCCCGGAGAGGGGAGTCTGACTAAGCGGTTTGACACCTACCGGAGCCAGTTTATCGTGCCGGCCGACAGAGTGCCTCAGGTGTTTACCGCCGCGGTGGAGCAGGCGAGGTTGCTGACAAAGCGTCATCTTGCCCTGCCAGAAGGGGAGCAGTTCAGGGTCGAGTTCGTTAAAGATCAGATCTGGACCGCCTATAACTGGTATCAGGGGGATTACGCCAGCCTGATCCAGCTCAATCAAGACCATCCTCTGCACCTTGATCGCGCCCTGGAGCTGGCCAGTCACGAGGGCTATCCAGGCCATCACGTGTTTAACCTGCTGCAGGAACATGAACTGGTGAAGGGGCTTGGCTGGTGGGAATATGCCATCTATCCCCTCTATAGTCCCATCTCGTTTCTCTCCGAGGGCAGCGCCAACTATGGCCTATCGCTGCTGATGACCAAGGAGGAGAGAATCGATTTCGAGCAGCGGGTGTTGATGCCCATGGCGGGGATAGCGGGCGATCTGCAGCATTATCATGAGGTGATGGTGACCTACAAAGCCCTGGCTAATCTGGATACCTTGGTGTGCAGGCAATTGATCGACGGCGAGATTCAGGCTGATGAGGCGGCGCGCTTACTGGTGGAATTTGCCCTCTACACCCCAGAAAAGGCGGCGCAGCGGGTGCGTTTCTATCAGGCTAATCGTAGCTATGTACTCAACTATCACCATGGTGAGGCGAGCGTCGGGGAATATGTTACGAATCAGGTCCGTGATAACGCACAGGCCTGGGAAGTGTTTGCCGCCCTGCTAGCAAGGCCAAGGGCGGCGAGTGGGATTATTCGTTAGGGTCGTGCTCGAAGGTGCGACCCTGACGTGGGGCTTGGGCCTTGCCAAAGGGCGAAGCGGTCTCAAACGGCCGCGACGAAAACCCCTTTTGGTCAAAACCTTGCGTCTGTCCGCCGAAGGCGGCATTCCCCTGCTGGCGGAACTTGGCCAGCTGGCGCTTAAGAAAGACCCGGCCAAACAGGCTCAGGATGATGAAGCTTAAGGCGCCGACAAGAATGACAAAGGGAAGCGCTAGCAAGACCAATGTCATCACAACTAAACCGATAGCGAAGGCCATCCAGCCTTTAGTGCCCGAGAACCTATGCTGGAAAGGCGTCTGTTGAAATTGATGATAAATCATAGTTTCTCCTTCATGGCGATGGCTCGATTGTGCCCATATTCGCCCCACGAGATCACGTTAAATTCGTTTAATCTTCTTCGTAAACTGTTACCAAATGTCTCGGTGGTGGCAGAAACTTATCTTAACCGCCATAAGGTTAACCTAAGCTGAACCGGATGCAGATAACGCATCTTCGGGCTGGTTGACCGCCTGGGCGACACGCTTGCAGATGGTCTCGCGGATCCACTTATGCCCGGGTTCGTCATCGTTGCGTTCGTGCCACAGCAGTACATAGGCCAGGGAGTGGAAGTCGAACGGCAGCGGCAGCTCCTCCAAGGCATAGAGCTTGCGGGCGTGGGCGGC